>NZ_JCAFRS010000010.1:0-177131 GCF_059368435.1 Stenotrophomonas sp. YJH_SMC_54
ACGCTGGCCTGAAGGCCAAGGGCAAAGCGAGCAAGGTGGCGCTCGTGGCGGTCATGCGCAAAATGCTGGTGATCCTCAACGCCCGTAAGCGAGACGCCGAGGTGGCCCTCGGCTGCCCCTGACAAGACAGTTGCTACTGGGCCTTTTCCACGTACTTGGCGAACACTTCGTCGATCTGCGTGTCCTTCACCTTCTTGCCGGACTGGATCGCTTCGGCCTGGGTGAACAGCGGAATGATCATCGCCATGCCGTCGATCCTGGTCTTCAGGTGCACGCCCGGGGCCTGGGTCAGGAAACCGTCCCAGCGCTGGCGCACCTTGGCCCAGTAACCGGCGGTGGCCTTCCAGTAGTTGCGCGCCGGGGTGAAGTCGACCTCGGTGGTCTTCACGTAGTCGTTGAAGCCGAACTCGCGTGCGATCTCCACCTGGCTGCCATCGGCGTTGCGCTGCACCTTGGTGTTGAACTGTTCGTGGGTCCAGCCGTTCGGGGTCAGCGTATGGCGGTTGACCACAGCCAGCGCGTTGTAGTCGCTGCGCTTGGTGTACTCACGGCGCGGCAGCGGGCGCCAGCTCAGATCGCTGGTCCAGCTCGGCACGTTGTTGGTGTAGGTCCAGGTGCCGGTGCCGCAGTAGCGCGGTGCGTCGCTCACTTCGTACACGCACTGGGTCCAGGCGCCCTGGTTCACCGCCGACGGAATACTGCGCACCTTCCAGGTCTGGTCGGCGCTGAACTCGAAACGGTTCGGTGCTTCGTACACCCAGTCCTGGCGCCAGTGCTTGGTGATGTGGCCGCTCTTTTCATCCAGCAGCAGGTGCTGCAGCACGATGCGCTTCGGGGTGTCCTCAACCACGATGACCACTTCGCTGCCGCCGCTGCGCATCGCCGGTGCACGCTCGTAGCCCGGCTTCAGCAGCACGGTCTCGTCGAAGGCGAAGTCCACGGTGTACTCACCCTGCATGGCGAGGATGCTGTCGTGGTCGCGGGCGATATCGGAGGGCTGCGCGCTGGCCACGCCGCTGGCGGCGAGCAGCAGCATGGCGCTGGCTGTCTGGAGCTTCATCGGGGTCTTCCTTCGGGGTTGCAGATTCATTGAGGGGCCATCCGTGGCCAACGGGCGTTCCATCAGGAGAGGGTCACAGGCGGATCAGCGGCAGGTCGCCGGGAATCTGGGGCGCCGGACGCCGGGCGGCGTCGGCACAGCAGCAGTCGTCGATCGCCAGCTCGCCTTCAGCACCTTCCAGGCGTGCGATGCGGCGCGCGGTGGCCGCGCCCAGCGAGGACAGGGTCGACAGACTGGCGGCCAGCGTGCGTCCGGCGTCGGCGGCATGCAGGCGCAGCGCGCACAGGCGCCAGCGCTGGCCGCCAAGATGGCCGGCCAAACGCCGCCACAGGCGTTCGCCAACGCTCGCCTCGCTATCGTGTTCCGGTCCCGGCGGCAGCGCCGCGACCAGACGGTCCCAGGCCAGGAAATCGCTGTCGGGCAGCAGGTACAGGCGCCACACGCAGCGGCCGCGGCCATCAAGGAAGCACAGGCTTTCGCGCAGGCCCTCGCTGTCCACGCCCTGACAGGCGTGTACGCGTACGGCCTGGCGCCAGCCGCCCAGCTCGTTGCCGTCGGCGTGGTACAGGCACAACACGGTGCCGAGCGTGGCCAGCTGTGCCGGGGTCGGCCAGGCCGCGCTGTTCGGCGCGGCGATGGAGTCATTCCTGCGTGCGGACAGTGCTCGGCTCATGAGGTCACCAGGAAACGGCAAGGCTGGCGGAGAAGGTGCGGCCCGGGCTGCTGAAACGATCGCTCAGTGCGCGATCGCTGATCAGGCTCGGGGTGATCGACGACCATTCGATGTAGCGCTTGTCGGCCAGGTTGAACACGCCGACATTGAAGGTGGCACCCGGCGCGAAGTTCCAGTGCGCCATCAGGTCCAGCACGCCGTAGCCGGCCGGCTGGTAGACGAACGGCGCCGGTGCGTTCGGATTGGTCTGCGCCGCAGGCGGCGGCAGGCGCTTCTTGCGCTGCACGAAGGTACCGGCCAGTTCGACGCCCCAGGTATCGGTGTCGTACATCAGGCCCAGCGTGCCACGCAGCGGATCGACCGAGGCCAGCGGTTCGTCATCGGTCCGGTTGTCACCACGCGACCATGCCAACGCACTGCGCAGCGCCCAGCCCTTCAGCGCCGGGCTGAGTTCGCCGAACTCGATGCCGGCCTTCATTTCCGCGCCATAGATGCGCGCGTCGGCGATGTTCTGCGACTGGAACACGGTCAGACCCTGTGCGTTGCGACCGGTATCGACGTTGGACTGGATGAAATCCTTGTAATCGTTGTAGTAGCCGCTGACGCTGACGTACGCCGCCGGCGCGATGAAGCGCAGGCCCATTTCGTAACCGTCGCTGGTTTCCGGCTTCAGATCCGGGTTGGCGATGGCGGTATAGCGGAAGGCGACGTTGGTCAGGCCGATGTTGACGTCGTTGTACGGCGGCGAACGGAAGCCACGCGCATAACCGGCGAACAGCGACCATTCGTCGGTGAAGCGCCAGACCATGCCCAGCTTCGGCGACACGCTGGTCTTCTTCAGCTGCGCCACGGCCGTGGTCGGGTTGTCTTCGGCGAAGATGCTGTCCACTTCCGGCTTCAGCTCGTAGCGGTCCACGCGCACGCCCGGCACCAGCGACAGCCGGCCATCGGCAAAGCGCATCTCATCCTGTGCATACAGGCCCAGCTCGGTGGTCTTGCTGATCGGGAAGTCACGCACCGGGAAGGTGTCCGGCAGCACCGTGTTGCTGACCACGCCAGCCTTGCTGACCTGATAGCCGTCGCGCTTCTGGCGGATCTCGGTACGGGTGCCTTCGAAACCGTAGGTCAATGCGTGCTCGACGCTGCCGGTGGTGAACGCCTTGTTGAGCTGCGCCTGCAGGCCATAGGCATGCTGGTCGAAGGAGAACACGCGGTGGCGGCGGGTGCCGTCGGTGCGGGTCTCGTCGGTCTGCTGCCGGGTTTCGCTGTTCTGCGCGTACACCTGCCAATGCAGGCTGTCGGCGAACGGCTGGTCCAGCGCATCCATCTCGTGGGCGAAGGACACGCGGTTGCGCTTCTGGGTGTCGTGGGACTTCATGCCAGTGGCCACAGCCATCGCGCCGGGGCGCGGTGCAACGCTGGCAATCGCCGACAACACATTGGTATCGGTGGTGTCTTCGTTGCCTTCCACGGTCAGGCGGAAGCGCTGGTCCTCGCTGGGTGCATAGACCAGCTTGCTGAGCAGGCTGCGGCCGTCGCGATCCTGCGGATTGGCCGCGGTGCGGGTGTCGTTGTCGCTGCGTACCGTGCCCTTGTTGTCCGTTTCCTGGCCCTGATGGTGGTTGACGTTGACCAGGCCGCTCCAGTGGTCGCCACCGAAGGCGGCGGTGGCACCGCCGAGCAGGCCCTTCCACTCACCGTCGTAGCCGAACTTCAGGCCGAAGTAGCTGTTCTTGCCGTCCTTGAGGTAGTCGGCCGGGTCCTTGGTCACGAACGCGACCACGCCACCGAGTGCGTCGGAGCCGTACAGCGAGCTGGCCGGTCCACGCACGATCTCGACGCGCTTGAGCGTATCGAGGTCGGTGAAGTTGCGGTTGGAACTGGCGAACGAACCGATGTCGAACCGGGTCGGCATGACGATGCCGTCGGTCTGGATGCGCACGCGGTTGCCGTCCAGGCCACGGATGCGGAAACCATCCAGGCCGAAGCGGGTCGCGCTGCGGGTGACCGACAGGCCCGGCTCGTAGCGCACCAGATCCTTGATGTCCTGCACCAGGTGCCGGTCCATCTGCTCACGGTCGATGACATCCACCGTGGCCGCCACGTCGCTCACCGCCCGCTCGGTGCGGGTGGCGGTGACCTGCACCCGATCGAATTCGCGCGCATCGGGGGCAGCAGTGGCAGCAGCGTGGGCGGACAGCGGCAGCGCCATCCAGACAGCAAGGCAAAGGGCGGTATGGCGGGTCATCGGGTTCGTTCGGTCAGGCAGGGGAACCCCCGGTTACCGGCGCACCCGGAAGGTGCACGCGGTAGACCGAGGGGGAGAGAGCGGGAGCGGACGGGTCGCCCACCCTGTCGGCGCTGCCGGCAGGAGGGAGGGAGGCGGGCGACCAGACCGCGATTACTTGGTCAGGATCAGCTTGTCGTTGCTGGTGTGCCGCAGGCGATAGAAGCGGTCGCCGTGCTGGATCAGGATTTCACGACGGCCCTTGAGCAGGGCTTCGCTGTCGATGACCTCTTCCGGCGGAACGACGCGGACCGGACGATCGCGGAGGGTCAGTGTTTCGGGGCGCAGCAGTACAGGTTGAGCATTCATGAGCATCTGGACTCGTGCGAGGGACGAGTTAAATGATAATGATTCTCAGTTGACAATCAACAACCATTCTCAATTTGATTGATGGGATTAATGATCGAATTCCGTAATCCGATAGATCGCATCAATTAAATGGCGACGCAGGTGTGTAGAGTCGACTGTTGGTCGACTGCTGTTGCTCGAAGCAGTCGGTTATTCGAAGCAGTCGACTGACAGGCGACTCTACCGTTCCCGTTCGCGTTCCCGTCCCGTTCCCTCGGCCGAGCCGGCCCGACCGAGGCCCCCAGGCCCGGTCGGCCCCGGGGTTCAGGCGAAGACGGCTTCGACCTCGGCCCAGCCGGCCGCATCGACCTGCTCCAGCACTTCCAACGCCTGCAGGTTCTGCAGCAGCTGGCTGACCCGGCTGGCGCCGAGGATCACGCTGGAAACGTTCGGGTTGCGCAGGCACCAGGCGATGGCCAGCGTGGCCGGGGCGTGGCCCAGCGCGCGTGCCACCTCGCTGAAGCGCCGCACCTGGCCCAGGCGGGCCCCGGCGTCGGCCCCCAGCACCAGGTCCTGCAACCACTCCATGCCTTCCCGCCCCAGCCGTGCATCGGCCGGAATGCCCTGGTCGTACTTGCCGGTGAGCAGGCCCGACGCCAGCGGCGAGAAGATGGTGGTACCCAGGCCGGCACCGGCATACAGCGGCGCGTACTCGACCTCGACCCGCTCGCGGTGCAGCAGGTTGTACTGCGGCTGCTCCATCGACGGGCCCTGCAGGTTGCGCGCCTCGGCGATGTCCAGCGCCTGCTGGATCTGCGCCGCCGACCACTCCGAGGTGCCCCAGTAGAGGATCTTGCCCTGCCGCACCAGGGTGTCCATCGCATGCACGGTCTCGGCGATCGGCGCGTCCGGATCCGGGCGGTGGCAGTAGTAAAGGTCCAGGTAGTCCACCCGCAGGCGCTTGAGTGCAGCGTGGCAGGCGTCGGTCACGTGCTTGCGCGACAGCCCGCGCTGGGTCGGCCGCGGGTCCTTGGCGCTGCCGAAAAACACCTTGCTGGACACGCAGAAACCGTCGCGCGGCAGGCGCAGGTCGGCGATCACGTCACCCATGACCTGTTCGGCACGGCCGTTGGCATAGCCCTCGGCGTTGTCGAAGAAGTTGACACCATGATCCCAAGCGGCGGCCATCAGGTTGCGCGCCTCATCACGCGGGATCTGGTCACCGAAGGTCACCCAGGCGCCGAAGGAAAGGGCGGAAATCGGCAGGCCGGTGGAGCCCAGGCGACGGTATTGCATGCGAATCTCCTGCTGCGGGCCCGCATCCGGGCCGGGATCGACCCCCATTCTACCTGCCGCCGCCAGCCGCAAGCCCTTGCCGTTGCTGGCCTGATCGGTACCGTTGGCCGCGCGCACGCTGCTTTTTCTTGCCCCGGCCCCTGCCCTGCACTAGGCTTCCCGTTTTTCGCGACGCCCCAGGGGAGTCACTCACATGGTCGAAGGTTTGGGCAGGATCGGCTTCGGCCTGTTCGGGTTGGCGGTGCTGATCGGCATCACCTGGTTGTTTTCCAATAACAAGCGCGCGGTTGACTGGAAGCTGGTTGCCACCGGTATCACCCTGCAGATCGCCTTCGCGGCGCTGGTGATCCTGGTGCCGGGCGGGCGCGACGTGTTCGACGCGCTGGGCCACGGCTTCGTCAAGGTGCTGAGCTTCGTCAACGAGGGTTCCGGTTTCATCTTCGGCTCGTTGATGGACACCAAGAATTACGGCTTCATCTTCGCCTTCCAGGTGCTGCCGACCATCATCTTCTTCTCGGCGCTGATGGGGGTGATGTACCACCTGAACATCATGCAGGCGATCGTGCGCGTGATGGCGTGGGCGATCACCAAGGTCATGCGTGTGTCCGGTGCGGAAACCACCAGCGTCTGCGCCAGCGTCTTCATCGGCCAGACCGAGGCGCCGCTGACCGTGCGCCCGTACATCGCCAGGATGACCCAGTCCGAGCTGCTGACCATGATGATCGGCGGCATGGCACACATCGCCGGCGGCGTGCTGGCGGCCTACGTGGGCATGCTTGGCGGCGGCGACCCAGCGCAGCAGGCCTTCTACGCCAAGCATCTGCTGGCGGCCAGCATCATGGCCGCGCCGGCCACCCTGGTCGTGGCCAAGCTGCTGATCCCGGAAACCGGCACCCCGCTCACCCGCGGCACGGTGAAGATGGAAGTCGAAAAGACCTCCAGCAACATCATCGACGCGGCTGCGGCCGGCGCCGGCGACGGCCTGAAGCTGGCGCTGAACATCGGCGCGATGCTGCTGGCCTTCATCGCCCTGATCGCGCTGCTGAACGCCCCGCTGACCTGGATCGGTGAAGTGACCGGCCTGGCTGCGCAGATCGGCAAGCCGACCAACCTGTCGACCATCTTCGGCTACCTGCTGGCCCCGATCGCCTGGGTGATCGGTACGCCGTGGGCCGATGCCACCACCGTCGGTTCGCTGATCGGCCAGAAGGTCGTGATCAACGAGTTCGTGGCCTACACCGAGTTGTCGCAGATCGTGAACGGCCAGGTGGCTGGCGTCAGCCTGTCCAGCGAAGGTCGCCTGATCGCGACCTACGCGCTGTGCGGCTTCGCCAACTTCAGCTCGATCGCGATCCAGATCGGCGGCATCGGTGGCCTGGCTCCGGAACGTCGCCACGACCTGGCCAAGTTCGGCCTGCGCGCGGTGCTGGGCGGTACCATTGCCACCTTCATGACGGCGACCATCGCCGGCGTGCTGACGCACTTCAGTTGAACCCTTGGTTGAGAAAAGATTCCCTATGAGCAGCAGTGTCGTTGTCGTCGGTTCCTTCAATGTCGATCACGTGTGGCGGTGCGAGTCGCTGCCGGCACCGGGCGCGACCATTGCCGGCCGCTACAGCACCGGCCCCGGTGGCAAGGGCTTCAACCAGGCCGTGGCGGCCTGCCGCGCCGGTGCCGAGACGCACTTCGTGTGCGCGCTGGGCGACGACGCCGGTGGCGCCACCGCGCGCGAACTGGCGGCGCAGGATGGTTTCGGCCTCATCGCCGAAGCCAGCAGCGAACCGACCGGCACCGCCGGCATCTACGTCGATGCCCGTGGCCGCAACACCATCGTGATCGGCCCGGGTGCCAACGCTGCGCTGAGCACCGACTTCCTGCAACAGCAGCAGGCCCTGCTGACCGGCGCCAGGGTGGTGCTGGTGCAGCTGGAATCGCCGGTGCAGACCATCGAAGCGGCACTGGCCACGGCCCGCGAGGCCGGCGTCACCACCGTGCTCAACACCGCACCGGCCGATGCCCCCTCGACCATCGGCCTGCTCAAGCTGGCCGATGTGATCACCCCGAACGAGACCGAGTTCGCTGCCCTGCTCGGCCGCCATGTCGGTGAGCGCGTGGATGCCAACGACGTCGCCGCGCTGGATGGCGCCAGCCTGCACGCGCTGTGCCGCAAGCTGGTCGGCAACGGTACCGTGGTGGTCACCCTGGGCTCGGTGGGCGTGTTCGTGTCGCATGCCGACGAGAACCTGCGCGGCGATACCCAGCCGTACTACCGCGTGGGCGCCGAACAGGTACAGGCCATCGACACCACCGGTGCCGGTGACGCCTTCAACGGTGCGCTGGCCGCGTCGCTGGCGCAGGTGGCCGACGCCCCGTTCGCCCGCCACGTGCGCTTCGCCAACCAGTTCGCCGGTCGTTCGACCGAGAAGGAAGGTGCTGCAGCGGCGATGCCGCGCTTCACCCCGGCCGACGCCGAAGCAAAGTAGATCCACGCCATGCGTGGATGAAGAAGCCCGGGTGTGCAGACACCCGGGCTTTTTTTGTTTGCCTTTCAATGAGGCAGATCCACGCCATGCGTGGATGAGCGAGACCGGGCAAGCTGCCGCAGCAGCAGGCCCGCGACGATTGCCAGCAGCGCCACGGCAGCGGCCACCACGCCCAGCGAGGCAAGCCCGAAGCGTTCGATGGCCCCACCTCCCAGCAGCGCGCCGAGGCCGATTCCGGCGTTGGCCGCGGACACATTCAAGGTTCCCGCCAGCGCCTGCGCCTGGGGCGCCGCACGCATCACCCGCACCTGGCACAGCGGGAACAATGCCGTATGCGCCACACCCCACAGGGCCAGTGCGATCAGCACGAACGTGCCGTGGCCGGCCAGCCCGACACTGGCCAGCATGCCCAGCGCCAGCACCGCGCAGAACACCAGGGTCGCGCCCAGCGGCGCACGATCGACCCAGCGCCCACCCAGTGCATTGCCGATCAACCCGACAGCTCCGAAGCCCATCAGCCACCAACCCACCTGTGCCGCCGGTACCTGCATCAGCCGCTCCAGCACATCGGCCAGGTAGGTATAGGCAGCAAACATCGCGGTGAACACCAGCACGGACAGCAACACATCGCCCAGCAACTGCGGCTGGCGCAGCACTCGTGCCTGTTCGCCCAGCGCGCGCCGCGGTCCGGCCACGGTGTCCGGCATCCACACCGCCAGCGCGCCGGCCATCAACAGCGACAGGGCCGCCAACAGCCAGAAGCTGCCGCGCCAACCGAGGGCGTCGGCGGCCAACGTACCCAGTGGGATACCGAACAGCATTGCGGCGGTGATACCCAGGTAGACCCGCGCGACCGCACGACCGCCCTGCCCTGCAGGGGCCAGCTGCGCAGCAGTCTCACTGGCGGTGCCCCAGAACACCGGCAGGGCCAGTGCCGGCAGCACCCGCGCCAGCGCCAGCAGCCACGGCTGCGTGGCCATCGCGGCCAGCGCGTTGGAACCCGCGAACAACAGCAGGATGGCCACGAACAGGCGGCGCCGGCTGACGTGTGACAGCAGCGCGGTCAACGGTGGCCCGGCCAGCATCACGGTGAACGCGAACAAGGTGACCAGCTGCCCGGCGCGGGCGATGCCCAGGCCAAGGTCGCACGCCAGCGCCGGCAACAGGCCAACGATCAGGAACTCGGTGGTGACGATGACGAAGGCGGACACCGCCAGCAGGACAACCGAAAGGCGTGCGCGGCCGTTTGCGTGGACAGCGGCCGCGGCGGAATCGAGGGAGGACATGGGCAGGCATCAGAACAGGGGCCGCCAGCCTATTTCCTCCCCGGATTCCGATTTCTGCTATGTTTTCCATCGATTCCGGACAGAAATTCCCCATGCTTCCCACCGAGCGCCTGCGCGGCATCGAGGCCTTCGTCGCCACCGCCGATGCCGGCAGCTTCACCGCCGCCGCCGAACGCCTGCACCTGACCAGTTCGGCGGTGGGCAAGACCATCGCGCGGCTGGAGGCACGCCTGGGCGCGCGGTTGTTCGAACGCAGCACGCGCCGCCTTCGCCTGACCGAGGCTGGTGAGGGCTTCTATCGCACCTGCGTGCGGGTGCTGGGCGAGCTGGCCGATGCCGAGTCGGTGCTGGTCTCGCACGCAGACGCGCCCGTGGGCCGCCTGCGGGTGGATGCGCCGGCCACCTTCGGGCGCCTCAAAGCCTGGCCGTTGCTGCTGCAGCTGGCCGCCGAGTTTCCACAGTTGCATCCGCAGGTGACCTTCAGCGACCGCTTCAGCGACCTCGCCGAGGACGGCGTCGACCTCGCCGTACGCATCGGCGGTCCCGAGCCGCTGCCCGCCACGCTGGGCAGCCGCCTGCTCGGTTACGAATGCCTGCGCTTCTGCGCCTCCCCGGCCTATCTGCTTCGGCATGGCCAGCCCCGCTCGGCCGCCGAGCTGGCCGGGCATGACGGTGTGCTGTTCGGACGCGCGGACGGCAGCATCGGGCCGTGGCTGGTGGCCGATGGCAGGCAGCGCAGTACACCGCTGCAGGCCCGCGCGCGCCTGGTGGTTGGCAGCGCCGAGGCCCAGGTGGCGGCGGTCGAGGCCGGCTTCGGCATCGCGCAGCTGGCCACCTGGCTGGTCGATGACGCGCTGGCGCGCGGCAGCCTGGTCTCGATCCTGCCATCGCTGGACTGCCGCGGCCTGCCGCTGCGCCTGCTGTGGCCGCAGGGCCGGCAACGGCTGCCACGCGTGGACGTGGCCCTGGACCGTCTTGGCGCCGGGTTGCAGATCGATCCGCCGCGCTGAGCGAAGCGCCATCGGCGGCGGTCGCATCGAACAGCTGCGACTGCCGGTCGCATTGCCCGCATCCCGCCCCTCACCCACCATCCGCGCAGCGTTTCAGCGTGGGCAGGACATGGACGGATTCCCCTGGTTGCTGGTTGCCGCCGCCGGTAGTGCCATCGCAGCCTTGCTGCATATCGGCTGCATTGCCTTCGGCGCCGCGTGGTACAGGTACTTCGGTGCTGGCCAGCGCATGGTCCGGCTGGCACAGGCCGGGCATTGGTGGCCACCGCTGATGACCGCCGGCATCACTGCCGTGCTGGTGGCCTGGACGCTGTACGCACTGGCAGCCGCGGGCTGGCATTCGCCGCTGCCGGCCAGCCGTCTGGTCCTGTCGGGTATCGCCCTGCTGTTGCTGCTGCGCGCGGCGATGGGCTTCGGGTTGGCCCTGCTCCGGCCCGGCTACAACGGCCGGCGCTTCTGGGTGGTCAGTTCAGTGGTCTGCCTCAGCCTGGGGCTGGCCTTCGCGCTGGGTACCGGCCAGGCCTGGCAGAGCCTGGGGTAGCCGCCCACCATCGCCCGTCCGTGGGGGCGGCGGAAGCAACCGTCAAGCATCTGCTGATGCCGGTACGGCATGAGGTCGGTGCCGATCGGCCTGAACCGGACCGCGCCCGACGCGGCCGTACCGCCGCGCGCGCCCTACAATGGGCGCATGCAGATCGGCCCGTACACCATTGCCCCCAACGTCGTGCTGGCGCCCATGGCCGGCGTCACCGACAAGCCCTTCCGCCTGCTGTGCAAACGGCTGGGCGCGGGTCTGGCCGCCTCGGAAATGACCATCAGTGATCCGCGCTTCTGGAACACGCGCAAGTCGATCCACCGCATGGACCATGACGGCGAACCGGCCCCGATCAGCGTGCAGATCGCCGGCACCGAGCCGCAGCAGCTGGCCGAGGCCGCACGCTACAACGTCGACCACGGCGCGCAGATCATCGACATCAACATGGGCTGCCCGGCCAAGAAGGTCTGCAACGCCTGGGCCGGTTCGGCACTGATGCGCGACGAGCAGCTGGTGGCGCGCATCCTCGAGGCCGTGGTCAACGCGGTGGACGTGCCGGTCACGCTGAAGATCCGCACCGGTTGGGACTGCGACCATCGCAATGGCCCGCTGATCGCACGCATCGCCGAGGACAGCGGTATCGCGGCACTGGCGGTGCACGGCCGTACCCGCGACCAGCACTACACCGGCCAGGCGGAGTACGCCACGATCGGCGAGATCAAGGCCGCGCTGCGCATTCCGGTGATCGCCAACGGCGATATCGATTCGCCGCAGAAGGCCGCCTACGTCCTGAAGGAAACCGGCGTGGATGCGGTGATGATCGGTCGCTCGGCGCAGGGCCGGCCGTGGATCTTCCGCGAAGTGGCGCACTACCTGGCCACCGGCGAGGAACTGCCACCGCCATCACTGGCGGAAGTGCGCGACATCCTGCTTGGCCACCTGCACGCGCTGCATGCGTTCTATGGCGAGCCGCAGGGCGTGCGCATCGCGCGCAAGCACCTGGGCTGGTATGCCAAGGACCGGCCGGAGAATGCCGCTTTCCGCGCGGTGGTCAACCGTGCCGAGGATCCGGCCAGCCAGATCGCATTGACCACCGAATACTTCGACCGCCTGATCGCCGGGGAACCGGCGCTGCCTTCGGCGGCCTGAGCCACCAGCCCCGCGTTTGCGAACAGTCGAGCCAGCTCGACGCTACAAGAGCCCACCATGACCCCGCCGATTTCCTCCCCGACCTATCTGCACGGGTTTTCCGGCACCGAGCAGCAGCGCCTGATGACCCAGGCCCGGCTGCTGGAATCGAGCATCTTCGGCCAGATCGACTACAGCGGCGCGCGGCGCCTGCTGGAAGTCGGCAGCGGCGTGGGCGCACAGACCGAGATCCTGCTGCGCCGCTTCCCCGAGCTGCACGTGACCGGCGTGGACCTGAGCGAAACGCAGCTGGCCACCGCGCGCGAGAACCTGGCGCGCACGCCGTGGTGCAGCGACCGCTATACCCTGCAGCAGGCCGATGCCAGTGAGCTGCCGTTCGAGGCACGCAGCTTCGACGCGGCGTTCCTGTGCTGGGTGCTGGAGCACGTGCCGTCACCCGCACGTGTGCTGAGCGAAGTGCGCCGGGTGCTGGCACCGGGTTCGCCGGTGTACATCACCGAAGTGATGAATGCCTCGTTCTTGCTCGATCCGTATTCGCCGCACATCTGGCGCTACTGGATGGCCTTCAACGATTTCCAGTACGACCACGGGGGCGACCCGTTCGTCGGCGCCAAGCTGGGCAACCTGCTGCTGGCCGGCGGCTTCCGCGACGTGCACACCGAGATCAAGACCATCCACCTGGACAACCGCGAGCCGGCGCGTCGCAAGACGATGATCGCGTTCTGGGAACAGCTGCTGCTGTCGGCCGCCGACCAGCTGCTGCAGGCCGGCTCGGTGGACGAGGAAACCGTGGAAGGCATGCGCCGCGAGTTCCGCCTGGTGCAGAACGACCCGAACGCGGTGTTCTTCTACTCGTTCGTGCAGGGCCGCGCGACGGTGTATTGAGGCCTATCCTCGCCACAGGATGGCCTGCGGCTCCGGCGGCAACCGGCTAGAATCCCGCAGTCCCGGCCTCGGAACGGCGCGTGCCGGGATCCCCCTCTATTGCCCTCAGGCATCGGTGTGCGGGTACGTCGCGCATGGATGGACCTTACCTGCGAGCGCATGATGAGTGACAGCGGCCGAACGCCTTTCCCTGCCCAGGACCCGGGCCAGACGGGCGGACTTCGCCCTGGCCAGGTTCGCCTGCTTGCCGGGATCATGGCGCTGCTGTGCATCCTGTATGTCGCGCTCGCACTGACGCCTTCTTCCTACTCGCTGGCCTACGAGTACCTCGGCCTGACCCCGCAGCAGCCGCTGCTCGGTACCGCCCGCTACATCCGCACCGACGAATGGATGGTGTTCACGCCGTACATCCAGATCGCGGTCAACAACGACTTCGGGCAGTTCAATGCGCACTCGGCATACCACGAGTCACTGCGCACCTTCCAGGCGCTGCCGCTGCAGGACTGGGGGCTGCTGTTCAAGCCGTACCACTGGGCGTTCTTCATGCTGCCTGCAGCGAACGCCTATTCATTCTTCTTCATGTTCATGGCCATGGCCTTCCTGAGCGGATGGGCCCTGCTCCTGCGCCAACTGCGGATGCCGGCACTAGCCGCAGTACTGGTTTCGACCACGCTGTTCTTCGCGCCGTTCGTGCAGGTCTGGTGGACCAGTAATGCCGGTGCCTTCGCGCTGGCACCCTGGGCTGCGGTGGCATGGCTGGGCATCGGCCATCGCGCGCTGCGCATCGTGGCCTGCGCCTATGCACTGGCGGCATGGCTGATCGCGGTGTCCTACCCACCTTTCATCATTTCCTCGGTGCTGGCCCTGGCGGTGCTGGTGCTGGCGGTCCGGCGCGATGCCATCACCGTTGTACGTCTGGTCGATGCCGCCATCGCAGGCGCGATCGCACTGGCGGTGTTCGTCGGCTACTTCCACGACATCATCCCGATCGTGCGCAACACGGTGTACCCCGGCCAGCGCCAGAGCGCCGGTGGCGGTGTCGGCCTGACCAGCCTGCTCGCGCACCTCTTCCCGAACCTGATGACCTACCGGTTCGCACCGCTGCCGTTGTTCAAGGCATCCAACGATTGCGAAATCGCGGTGCTGGGCAGCCTGCTGCCACTGTTCACGCTGGTGCTGGCCGATGGCGCACGGCTGCGTGAATGGGCGAAAAGCCATCGCAGCTCCCTGCTGATCCTCGCCGCCGGCCTGCTGTTCATCGCCTGCTGGATCTTCCTGCCTGTGCCTGCCGTGGTTGGCAAACTGACCACCCTGTCGATGGTGCCCCCCGCTCGCGCACTGCTGGCCTTCGGCCTGTTGCTCAACATCGCCTGCGCGATGATCCTGGTGCACTGCGGCGTGCGCCTGCAGCGCTGGCGCCTGCTGCTTCTGGCGGCGTTGCTGATGGTCGGCAGCCTGGCCAAGTTCCTGTTCGGTGAAGGCCAGTTCAGTCGCCTGCACAGCGCTGCCGATGCCATTCCCTACCTGTGCCTGGCCGCACTCGCCGTCGCCGCGCGGCGCCCGCAGTTGTCGGTTCACGCCGCGAGCCTGGTGCTGGCCACGGCCGCGCTGGCCAACCTGCTGGGCAACGGCCTGTTCAATCCCGTGCAGCCGGCCGGCCCGATCTTCGCAATGGACCGCACTGCCGTCCTGCACTCCCTGCAGGCCCGCGGCTCAGCCACCACGACCGAAGGCGCGCTGGTGGCTCCCGGTGGGTTCGGGGCCCTCCTGCCGGGTGTTGGCATTCCCGCCGTGAACCATGTGCTGTACCTGCCACAGATGGATTACTTCCGCCGCTACTTCCCATCCCTGCCCGACGAGCAGTTCGACTTCACCTTCAACCGCTACCACCACATCACCGTAGCGCCTGAGGGCGACGCACCACGGGTGCTGCAGGGGGATCTGGTGGAACTGCCGGCAAAACCCCTGCTGGCCCACCCAGCCCCATGAATCCGATGACCACCACTTCGCCCTCCGCATCCACGCCGGCTCGGATCGCCGTGATCATCCCCTGCTACAAAGTGACCCGCCACGTGCTGTCCGTGCTGGCGGCGATCGATGATGCGGTAACGGCGATCTACTGCGTGGACGATGCGTGCCCCGACGGCAGCGGCCGCCTGATCCAGGCCGAAGCCAACGACCCGCGCATCACCGTGCTGTTCCATCAGCACAACCTCGGCGTCGGCGGCGCGATCAAGACCGGGTACCGCGCGGCCATCGCCGATGGCATGGACATTCTGGTCAAGGTCGATGGCGATGGGCAGATGGACCCGGCGCTGCTGATGGACTTCGTCGCGCCGATCGCCGACGGCCATGCCGACTACACCAAGGGCAACCGATTCTGGAACCTGACCCACATCCGCCGCATGCCCCCGGTGCGGCGCCTGGGCAACCTGCTGCTGTCCTTCATGACCAAGGCTTCGTCCGGGTACTGGCAGGTGTTCGATCCGACCAACGGCTACACCGCCATCCATGCCAAGGTCGCCAGCCACCTGAAACTCGAGGCGGTCAGCGACCGCTATTTCTTCGAGACCGACATGCTGTTCCGACTGAACACCGTGCGCGCGGTCGTGCAGGATGTGGCAATGGATGCCCACTACGGCGACGAAACCAGCAACCTGCGCATTGGTCGCATCCTGGGTGAGTTCACCTTCAAGCACCTGCGCAACACGCTCAAGCGCATTGCCTACAACTATTTCCTGCGCGACCTCAGCATCGCGTCGCTGGAGCTGATCGCCGGCAGCAGCCTGCTCGCCTTCGGGGGGCTGTTCGGGCTGTACCACTGGGTACGGTCGGCCCAGGCCGATGTCGCCACGCCGGTGGGTACCATCATGATCGCCATGGTCGCGCTGATCTCCGGGCTGCAGTTCCTGCTGGCGTTCGTTGGCTTTGACATCGCCAACGTGCCGCGCCAGGTGCTGAACCGTTCGATCAAGCTCAACCGCCAGCCGCAGTAGAGCCACGCCCTGCGTGGCTGTTGTTCGCGCCATCCACGCATGGCGTGGATCTACGGGTGCGCAGCGCCGGTCGCGGATGCTGCCGGCTCGTGCCAGATGCGTTGCCACATCGCGGCCAGCCGGCGCCCGGCGTCGGCGCGTGCTGCCGGGCTGCTGTAGTCCACGCGCAGCTGTTCGGGCACGATCGGCCGCCACTGCCCGCCCACCTGTTCGGCCACGGCGAAGTTGAAGGTGTAATCCGGTTCCAGGCCCATGCGCAGATCACTCAGCACCAGGCGCCCGTCAACGACCTGCGCACGCATGAAGCCGCGGTTGAACCACTGCAGTCGCTGCACCGCCGGAATCGCCTGCGCCTCGCGCAGTGCCTGCACGTTGGAGGGATGGCCTTCGAACTGCATCGGCCCATGATCGGCGACCAGCGAGCGGTCTCCGACCACGTAGCCATTGGGCGTCATCGCCACTACCCGCCATAGCAGCGTGTTGAACGGCATCGGTACCGAGAAGCGCGGCGCATCGGCCAGGCCCATCGCGGCCAGGCTCTGCTGCGCGACGCGGTCGACCTGCGCCTTGGCGATCAGGCCCCAGCCCAGGTATGCGCTGCTGACCAGCAGTGACACGCCCAGCACCTTGCCGACCCAGGGGCGCGCACGACCGAACCAGGCCACTACGCAGCCCAGCAGCAGCCACACAGTGTATGCAGGGTCGATGATGAAGACGCTGGAGCCCATGGTTGGATGTGGCCGCAGCGGCCACCACAACTGGGTGCCATAGACAGTGAACGCATCCAGCACCGGGTGGGTCACCAGCGCCAGCTGGATCGCCCAGAACCAGCGCACCGGTGACTGCGCGACCCGGCCATTTCCAAAGCGCTTGAACAACCACCAGATCAGCGCCGCCACCCACGGCAGCACCAGCAACGAATGGCTGAAGCTGCGGTGCTCGACCATGCTCGCTACCGGGTCGGTGGCGGTGAAGCCGAGCCACAGCGCGTCGAGGTCCGGCAGAGTACCGAGCGCGGCACCGGCCAGCAGTGCCGCACGGCGATGGCCGGGCGGAGCAATGGCAGCGGCGACGGCGCCACCAAGTACGATCTGGGTCAGGGAATCCATGGGCCGATGCTAACGGCTTACGGGCGTGCCGTCTCACTCCCGGACACCGTTTCTGTAGAGTCGACTGTTAGTCGACTGCTCTTCCATCAGGCTGCGGACACCGCGCGCTGCGCGCGATAGTCGACTAACAGTCGACTCTACGGAAACGGGTTACGCCGCCTGTGACAAGCGCGCGCCCGGTAGCTCCACCAAGGTCTGCCCGTTGTGGTCCAGCAGGCGCAGCGCGCCGTCGTGGTCTTCGACCAGCGCGGTCAGGCTTTCCACCCAGTCACCATCGTTCGCATAGACCAGGCCGTCGCGTTCGACCAGCGCGGCGCGGTGGATATGGCCACAGACGATGCCATCCAGGCCACGCCGGCGCACGTCGTCCAGCCCGGCCTGCACGAAGCGCTCGATGTAGCGTTCGGCCGCACCACTGCGCTTTTTCAGGAACTCCGACAGCGACCAGTAGCGCATGCCCAGCCGGCGCCGCACTGCATTCAGCGCCTGGTTGCCGGTGAGGATGCGGTAGTACAGCCAGTCACCGAACTTTTCCTGCAGGCCGCCGAAGTGGGTCACGCCGTCGTAGTCGTCGCCATGCGCGACCAGCAGCCGGCGGCCATCGGCGGTCACGTGGATGGCGCGGCGGCAATCCCAGCGGCGACCTGCGAGGGTGGCACCGGCGCCGCCAGCGGCTCGGGGCCTGCGAAGGCAGCGGCATTGCCGGCCGCGCCATTGCGGCCCAGCGCATACAGCGCGCGGCGTACCGACAGCAGCTGCGCGCCCGGGTCACCGCCCTTGCCCAGCTGCATCGGCTCACCGATGCTCAGGCGCAGCGGGCGGCCGCGGCGGGTGAACATCTCGCGCGCCAGCAGCGCGGTGCCGGCCGGCTTGAACAGGGTCGAGGCGCCGTAGAACAGCGCCGAGTTGCGCGCTTCCACCCGTACCGGCAGCACCGGCGCGCCGGCGGCACGGGCAAAGCGGACGAAACCGCGCTGCCAGCGACCATCGCGGATGCCTCGCAGCGAGAGGCGCGAGACCTCGCCGGCCGGGAACACGATCACGCACTGCTCGGCGGCCAACGCCTCCTCCACAGCGTGCAGGCTGCCACGCTGGGCCTTGCCACCAAGGATGCGCACCGGCAACAGCAGGTCCTGCAGTGGCGCAATCGCCCCCAGCAGGTCGTTGGCCACGATCCGCACATCGCGGCGGATGCGGCCGACCGCGTCCAGCAGGGCCAGCGCGTCCAGTGCGCCGGACGGGTGGTTGGCGACGATCAGCAAGCGACCGGTGGCCGGGATCTTCGCCAACGCGGCCGGATCCACCTGGTACTGGCCATCGATGAACTCCAGCCCGGCGGCGACGAAGCCGAATCCGCGCAATCCTGCACTGCGCTGCAGGAACGCTTCGATCTGGTCCAACCGCGACCAGCGCCCGACGCTGCGAAGCAATGGCCGCGCCAGTTGGCCACGACGGCCATGGAACCAATCGGGAAAGCGTTGCTGGAGACGCTGTTCAAGTTCCTGCATGGCGGATCCACTCATGCCCGGCGGCCGTATTGGCCGACAGCCTGCGCCCGGCAGGCGGCAGCCAGATGGCGGTTTCGGGGCAGAACGATGACGGTCGTCCCCGGCCGGAGGGGCCGCAACCGCCCCCCTCGCCACCCGGCCCGCCGTCACACTGGTGGAACACTGGGCCTCGAGGCCGGGGCCCAATCCCGTCAGGACGGCCCTTGCCGGGCCTACGCGGGCTTAACCACCGGCAACCGGTACAGGTTCACAATGCACAGGCGGCGCACCCCGTGTATCATGCGCGCCCATCTTTCCATCCGAATCAAGGGATATTACGCCTGATGTCCAGCTATCTCTTCACCTCCGAGTCGGTCTCCGAAGGCCATCCGGACAAGGTTGCCGACCAGATCTCCGATGCGGTGCTGGACGCGATCCTGACCCAGGACCAGCGCGCCCGCGTGGCCTGCGAGACCATGGTCAAGACCGGCGTTGCCATCGTGGCCGGTGAAATCACCACCAGCGCCTGGATCGACCTGGAAGCCCTGACCCGCAAGGTCATCACGGACATCGGCTATGACAGCTCCGACGTCGGCTTCGACGGCGCCACCTGCGGCGTGCTGAACCTGATCGGCAAGCAGTCGCCGCACATCGCCCAGGGCGTGGATCGCAAGAAGCCGGAAGAAATGGGCGCTGGCGACCAGGGCCTGATGTTCGGCTATGCCACCAACGAGACCGACAGCTACATGCCGGCCGCGATCCACCTGTCGCACCGCCTGGTCGAGCAGCAGGCCAAGATCCGCAAGAAGAAGAACTCGCCGCTGTCGTGGCTGCGTCCGGACGCCAAGAGCCAGGTCACCCTGCGCTATGAAAACGGCGTGGTCTCGGCCATCGACGCCGTGGTGCTGTCGACCCAGCATGCCCCGGGCATCAAGCAGAAGGACCTCATCGAGGCCGTCCGCGAAGAGATCATCAAGCCGGTGCTGCCGGCCAAGTGGCTGCACAAGGGCACCAAGTTCCACATCAACCCGACCGGCAAGTTCGAGATCGGCGGCCCGGTGGGCGACTGCGGCCTGACCGGCCGCAAGATCATCGTCGACACCTACGGCGGCTGGGCCCGTCACGGTGGTGGCGCCTTCTCCGGCAAGGATCCGTCCAAGGTCGATCGTTCGGCGGCCTACGCGGCCCGCTACGTCGCCAAGAACGTGGTTGCCGCCGGCCTGGCCGACCGTTGCGAAGTGCAGGTCTCCTACGCCATCGGCGTGGCTGAGCCGACCTCGATCTCGGTCACCACCTTCGGCACCGGCAAGATCAGCGACGACAAGATCGAGAAGCTGATCCGCAAGCACTTCGACCTGCGCCCGTACGGCATCATCAAGATGCTGGACCTGATCCACCCGATGTACCAGCAGACCGCGGCCTATGGCCACTTCGGCCGCAAGCCGAAGGAGTTCAGCTACCTCAACGGCGAAGGCGAGACCGTCAACGCCACGGCCTTCTCCTGGGAGAAGACCGACCGCGCCGCCGCCCTGCGCGCCGATGCGAAGCTGAAGTAAAACCGGCTGGTAGAGCCGACCGGTAGAGCCGACTGTTAGTAGTCGGCTGACCTTGAAGAAGGGCCGCGCAAGCGGCCCTTCTGCTTTCTGGTAGAGCCGGCCGCTGGCCGGCTTTTTCATGGCCTCCGGAAACAATCGCGCGGTTGCCGATACAATCCGCCGCATGTCGACCGAACTGAAAACCCACCAGCTGTCCATGACCGTGCTGATGTCGCCGGAAATGGCCAATTTCTCCGGCAAGGTCCACGGTGGTGCGATCCTGCGCCTGCTCGACCAGGTCGCCTACGCCTGCGCCAGTCGTTACGCCGGCAGCTACGTAGTCACCCTGTCGGTGGACCAGGTGATGTTCCGCCAGCCCATCGCGGTGGGCGAGCTGGTCACCTTCCTGGCCTCGGTGAACTACACGGGCACCTCGTCGATGGAGATCGGCATCAAGGTGGTGGCCGAGGACATCCTCAAGCGCAGCGTGCGCCACGCCAACAGCTGCTTCTTCACGATGGTGGCGGTGGACGAGGAAGGCCGGCCGACGCCGGTGCCGCCCCTGCAGCCGGCCACATCCGACGAGAAGCGCCGCCAGGCCGCCGCACAGATCCGCCGCCAGCTGCGCCAGGAAATGGAACAGCGCCATCTGGAACTGCTGGCGTCGAACCCGCCTTCGCCTGAAGAGTGATCGAGTGGCAGCGGTGCTCACTGCACGCCGCTACTCCTCTTCCTCCCGCAGATAGGGCGAACGGTAGCGCTGGATGTTCAACAGCGGATCGGCCTCCGCCAGCGCAGACTCAGCATCCACCGACGACACCAGGTACATGTAGTAGTCGTAACCGAAGTGAACTTCGGCGGTCTCGCTCACCAGCTTGCACCAGATGACGTTGCGCAGCGCATCGCGCGCCACCCGCTCGATGCCGTCCAGATCCAGCGGCTGGCCCTCGTGGTAGTCGCGTGACTCACGCCGTTCAAGTGAATGGATACGCAGCGAATCCACGCCAGCTGCCACGCAGAATCGCCGGATGGCATCGAGATAGGCGTTCTCCACGACCTGGTAATCCTCGAGGGTTACCAACCTGCCCACGTCGCAGAATTCGGTCCATTCAGAGGGAGGGGAGGACAGGTACCCCTCCGGCGTGTACTGCCAGTATTTTGTAATGCGCCAGGAATGAACGAGTTCCACTCAGTGCTCCATTGTCGCCGGCCGCAGCCAGGACTGCGGACTCCAGCCGAGCAGTACCTGCGCCGGCTGCCCGCCCTGGGACGCGACCACCAGGCCGTCCATCGCGGGCGCGAAACGCCGCTGGAAACCGGAGGGTTGTGCGGCGAACAGTGACCTCAGCGTCGCCATGGATTGCGCCAGGCCAGCGTCATCGAGGCGCGAGAGGAAGAACACCATCTGCCGCCACGCATAGGCACCACGCTTGCGGGCCGTCAGCCATGCATGCCAATGCGGAGCAACCTGCTGCAGGTCGGTACAGACCGCAGAAAAACCACGCTGGATCATGTCCGGCAGTTCCTCGGCCAGCACCGCGTCGAGCTGGAAACGGTCGAACAGGACCGCCAGGTTGTGGGTGGTCAGGATCTGCACCTGTTCGATCACTGCACCATTCGCAGCGGGCCCTGCCTGGCCCGGCGCAAGGTCTGCCCGAGCCAGGCACAGGCCCGCCAGATCGTCTACCCGATGCTGCGACCGTCGGCCCGTTCGGGGCCTCGGTTCGCCAAGCCGCTCGAGCAACATGCTGTCGATACCGTAGTAACGGGCGTACAGACTGCCTGCGGTGAACCGTCCGGCATGCCGTGCCGCTGCCGCGAAGCCGGGGGCGAACGCGCCCATGAAAATATCTGCGGCCAGCTCTTCCACCAGGGGCAGATCAGCACCAGCACTGTCCGCCAGGCTCCGCAGCTGCCGCAGCAGGGGGTTTGGCAAGGGGGTTTCCGGGTAGTGGCGCAAGGCAAGCGCTACGATGTCGGCCAGCATCCGCCGGGCCGCAGGCGTCCCGCGCTGCCGTTCGCTTTCCAGTCCAGCAGCCCATGGCAACTCCGCCATGCGCACCTGCGACTGCAGGTTCAACAGCAACAGTGAACGACGTGCATCGAAAGCGGTCCGGCAGGCGGCATAGAGACGACCATGCGCCGGATCGGTGAAGCCGCGCTCGGCAACCCGCGCACCCAACTGCGGAAGCAGCAGCGCGAGCGACTCGAGCGAAGGAACCAGGCCGGCTTCGATAAGCTGTTCAACGGTGCCCTGCTGGCACCGGGCCACATGCTGCCGCAGCGTGCGGGGCAGAACGCTACCCGCCGCAACCAGGGAAGTCGCTTCATCCGGCTGCACGTCCCGTTGCAGGGACGCAACATCCACGACACCGGCATCGGCAGGGAACAGGCGCAGGCGATTGGCGGCGATGCGTGCGAGCGCAGCATGCGGGGGTGCAGCAACACTTTCCTGCTCGAAGCGCATGCGTGCCGCGTAGGTGTCCGAGTCAGGCACGCCATGCTTGCCTACGTGATCGTTCACGATCTGGCCCACGCGTGACCTCTGGTGTGGCGTCAGCACCGCACCATCTACGCACAACGCCAGGTACTCCAGCAGTTCAACATCACGATGCCGGCTCGCCTTGCGCCCAGGTGATTGCCTGCGCAACGTGCGGAACGTGGCCACGGCCTGCTTCGCATCCGGCAACCAGTCCTGCGGGAACTGCATGCAGGGCTGGCCATCGCGCCAGGTCTGCAGGAACACCCCCACAGCGGTCGCGTACAACGGGCGCCATTGCATCAGCACGTGATGCTGCGTCTTCACCCGTGCCGAACTCGTACGCCGCTGCAACTGCGCAACGACGGCGCCGGCGGTCTCCACGAAGAGGGTGAAGTCTCCCCCGGCCGGCAGCTTTTCAGTCCCGGCCGCCAACGGTACCGGCTCCGGATAGAAGCGAAGGCTCGGGAACCAGCCGACGATGGCGGCCAGAATCGCTCCCACCTGCGCATGCGCCCCCTGCTGCAGGAGCCAGGCCACGGTGAGCAGCGCCGACTCTTCCGGTACGCCGACGCGATAGTCGCCCTGCTGCAACCGCGCGTGCAGCCAGGCCATGCCCTCATCGCCCAGGCACCATGCGTTCAGGCGCTGCCGCTCATTGCCGGTGCCCGTGTCCAGCACCTGGGCCGCAAGGTGCCTTTCCCAATCCAGCAGGGGCCCACCGGCCAACAGCGCACCGGTGGCGAAGCCGCCGGTAACCACTTCCGGCGTTGCCCATGCGGGCGCCCCCTCGATGGGCGTTCGAGAGCCGTGCTGCAGCAGGTCAAGCGCCTTGCCGTCGAGCAGCCGGCTCCAGCGATCGACACGTGCCTGTGCGGACTGGCGCTGCTGTCGATTGGCAGCCTCCTGCAACGCGCGCAAAGCCCGCGTCATCTGGGCGCCAATGTAGCCGCTCCCTATCGTAGGCGGAGCATCGCGTTCGTCGTCCTTGGCCATCGCTGCTGGAATCCGTGTGGTCCGGGGGCTGGAATCGAACCAGCGCCCACCCGGTTAAGAGCCAGGTGTTCTACCACTGAACTACCCCGGAGTAGAGCCCGCATGCTGCCCAATCGCAGACCGCAGGGCAAGCGATGGACGGCAGACGGGGATTCCCCGCCCCAGGAAAGTGGATCACCCCGTGTTCTGCACGCCCTGCGAAACACCGTTCACGCACGCAACCAGCGCGCGCAGCAGGTCGTCGTCCTCGCGGCCGCTGGCCCGCCAGCGCTGCAGCAGATCCACCTGCAGCACGCTGATCGGATCGACATAGGGATTGCGCAGGCGGATCGACAGCGCCAGTCGCGCATCGTGGTCCAGCAGCGTCTGCTGGTCCATCAATGCCAGCAGCCAGTGCCGGGTGAGTTCCAGTTCGCGCTGCACCTGCGGGAAGAAGCGCCCGTGCAACTCGCCGGACAGCTGCGAGAACTGCTCGGCGATGGTGATATCGCCCTTGGACAGCACCATCGCGATATCGTCCAGGAACGTACGGAAAAACGGCCAGTCGCGCGCCATATCGCGCAGGGTCTGTTCGTGGCCGGCATCCACCGCCGCCTGCAGGCCACTGCCCACGCCATACCAACCGGGAATCACCGCGCGTGCCTGGCTCCAGGCGAATACCCACGGAATCGCACGCAGGTTGCCCAGTGCTGCGTCCTGGCCGAGCCGGCGCGAAGGACGCGAGCCCAGCGTCATCCGTTCGATCACATCGATCGGCGTGGCGGTACGGAAGTAATCCATGAAGCCGGCCTGGCCAACGAACGCGCGATACACCTCGCTGCTGGCCGATGACACTGCATCCATCACCGGTCGCCACTCATCCTCGCGCGGCTCGGCAGCGCGCGGGCGCAGGCTGGCGCGCAGCACCGCGCCGGTGGCCTGTTCCAGCGAGCGCAAAGCCAGCGCGCGGATACCGTACTTGCGATGGATCACCTCGCCCTGCTCGGTCACCCGCAGGCGACCATCGATGCTGCCGCGCGGCGACGCATCGACCGCATGCGTGGTCTTGCCACCGCCGCGACTGATCGAGCCGCCCCGGCCATGGAAGAAGGTCAGTCGGATGCCGGCCTCGGCCGCCACTTCCAGCAGTTCCACCTGTGCACGCTGCAGGCCCCAGCGCGAGGCCGCGATACCGCCGTCCTTGCTGCTGTCCGAATAGCCCAGCATCACCATCTGCACGTCGTCGCGTGCTTCCAGGTGCGCGCGATAGATCGGGTCGGCCAGCAGGTCACGCAGGGTCGCGGTGCCGCGCTTGAGATCATCCACCGTCTCGAACAGCGGTGCGATATCCAGCGGTACTGATCCGTTCTCTTCCACCAGGCCGCCACGGCGTGCCAGCGCCAGCACCGCCAGCACGTCGCTGCGGTCGTGCGCCATCGAGATGATGTAGCTGCCCAGCGCATCGCTGCCATGCCGCGCACGCGCATCGGCCAGCGCGGCGAACACCGCATCCAGCCGCTGGTTGCCTTCGTCGTCGCCGTTGGGCAATGCCGTTTCACCGCTGGCATGCGGGCTCAGCAGCCGCGCACGGCCCGCCGCATCCAGCGCCTGCCAGGCCTTTTCGCCACCCAGCACGGCGGCCAGCGCGCGCGCGTGCACGCTCGACTCCTGGCGCACATCCAACCGCGCCAGGTGGAAGCCGAACGTCTTCACCCGCCACAGCAGGCGCTGCACGGCAAAGCCGCCGGCATGTTCGCCGCGATTGGCGCGCAGGCTGTCGAGGATCAGCTGCAGGTCGTCGATCAGTTCGGCGGGGCCGGCGTAGGCGCCCCCGCCATCGTCCAGCGTCGCCTGCAAGCGTGCGCGCATGCGGTCGTTGAGCAGGCGGTACGGCATATCGGCGTGGCGCGGGCGCGACTGCACCTGCGGCAGCAGCTGCTGGTACTGCGCCACGCGCGCCTGCAGCGCATCGCTCACCCCTACCCGCTCGGTGGACTGGCTGAGCAGGCTGGCCAGCTGCAGCAGTTCCTTCTGGTAGCGCCCGAGCACCGCCTGCCGCTGCGCATCCAGCGTATTGCGGATGGTGTGGGCATCCACGTTCGGGTTGCCGTCCATGTCGCCGCCCACCCACGTGCCGAAGCGCAGCAGGCGCGGAAGCGGCAGTTCTTCGCCGTACGTATCGCGCAGCGCCTGCTGCAGCGATTCGTACAGCACCGGGATCACCCGGTACAGCACCTGCACCAGATAGAAGCCCACATGCTCGCGCTCGTCATCGACGGTCGGCCGCACCGGTGAAGAATCGGTGGTCTGCCACGACGCGGTGAGCGCCATGCGGAAGCGCGCGGCATCGGCGGCAGCCTCACCCGGCGTGCGCTGGCCGTCGAGGTTGTCGACCAGGCTGGCCACCATCAGCTGCTCCTTCTCCAGCAGCGCGCGGCGCACTGCTTCGGTCGGATGCGCGGTGAACACCGGTTCGATGTCGATGCGCGGGAGCCACTGCGCCAGTTCGTCCAGGCCCACGCCCTGCGCCTTCAGGTGCTGCAGTGCATCCTGCAGGCCATCCGGCTGCGCACCCGCGGTACCGGCGCGCTGGTAGTCACGGCGGCGGCGGATGCGATGCACGCGCTCGGCGATGTTGACCACCTGGAAGTAGGTGCTGAACGCCCGCACCATGGTCTCGGCCTGCTGCGGCGTGCGCCCGGCCAGGCCATCGGCCAGCTCCGACAGCGGCGCCTGGTTCTCGCGGCGGGCGATGGCACGGGTACGCACGTCCTCGACGTCATCAAGAAACGCGGCCGACACCTGTTCGACCAGCAGGTCGCCGACCAGTGCGCCAAGCCGGCGCACATCATCGCGAAGCGGAAGATCGGGAGAAGCAAACTCGATGCTGCTGCGGTACTCGTTCATCGGCGACGCACAGGCCTCGGTCAACGGATCCAGGCCCCAAGCCTATCCCAGATCGGGCGTCGTGCTGCGATGCAAAAATGGTTTCATCTGGTAGTGCCGGCCGCTGGCCGGCAACCTCAGGTTGCACGTCTCCATGAGGTTGCCGGCCAGCGGCCGGCACTACCAGGCCCGGTCAGCGCTTCTTCTTCGCCTTGCCCTGCTCGGCCGGGCCGATGGTCTGCTCCAGCCAGCGCTCGCTTTCGGCCAGCATGGTCATGATCGATTCGCGTGCGCGGTAGGCGTGCGATTCGTTCGGCAGCATCACCAGCCGCGCGGTGCCACCCAGGCCCTTCACCGCAGCAAACATGCGCTCGCTCTGGATCGGGAAGGTGCCGGAGTTGTTGTCGTCCACGCCGTGGATGAAGAGGATCGGGTCCTTGATCCTGTCGGCGTAGTTGAACGGCGCCATCTTCTGGTAGACGTCCTGCGCCTGCCAGTAGTTGCGCTCCTCGGCCTGGAAGCCGAACGGCGTGAGTGTGCGGTTGTAGGCGCCGCTGCGCGCGATACCCGCCTTGAACAGGCGCGTATGCGCCAGCAGGTTGGCGGTCATGAACGCACCGTAGGAATGGCCGCCGATGGCGATGTGGTCGCGATCGGTCACGCCACGGCGCACCACTTCATCCACCGCTGCCTGCGCGTTGGCCACCAGCTGTTCGATGTAGGTGTCGTTCGGCTCCTTGTCGCCCTCGCCGATGATCGGCATCGACGGGCTGGCCAGCACCACGTAGCCCTTGGCCAGGAACGCCTGCGGGCCCCAGTAGCTGACCGCGTTGAAGCGGTACGGCGAATCGGTCACCTGGCTGGCCGCGGCTGCGCTCTTGAACTCACCCGGGTAGGCCCACATCAGCAGCGGGCGCGGGCCGTCGCGCTTCGGGTCGTAGCCCGGCGGCAGCAGCAGGGTCGCGGTCAGGTCGACGCCGTCCTTGCGCTTGTAGCGGATCTGCTCCTTCTGCACGCCCTTCAGCTGCGGCAGCGGATGGGCGAAGTGGGTCAGCGCGCGCGGTGCGCTCCCAGCATCGGCCAGCGACTGCACGTAGAAGTTGGCCGGCTCGTCCGGGCTCTCGCGGCTCAGCAGCAGCGAACTGCCCTGGTTGTCCAGCAATGCCACCGGCAGCGAATAGCTCGGCGCCTGCGAGTGGAACAGGCGGGTTGCCTTGCCCGTGGCGATGTCGAAGCGGTCCACGAACGGACGATCGCCTTCCGGCGATGCACCGGCACCGGCCAGATACAGGCTGCTGCCATCGGCGCTGGTCTGCAGCAGCGAGCGCCCGCGGTCGTCGCTGGACAACAGCGGCCGGCCCGGATCGGCATAGCGGTCCTGCGCATCGCGGTCCCACAGCAGGCGCGGCTCGGCACCGGCGTTGTCCGGGGCGATCAACCAGGTCTTGGTCCTGCGGGTCTTCCACCACGATTCGGTCAGCAGGACCAGGTCACCGCGGCCCCAGCTGATGCCGGCCAGGCGGCTGCCAAGCTGGGCCAGGGTGACCGGCGGTTTGTCGAACGGCGCGGCCTGCATCAGCACCGCATCGCGTACCTTGGCGTCCCTGTTCGGGTCGCCGCCGTCCTGCGCTTCGGCCCAGACCAGGGTGGCGTCGGCATCACCGCGCCAGCGGATGTCGCGCACGCCGGTCACTTCGGCGTCGTTGCCGGTCGGCAGCCCTTCCACCAGCGGGCGCACGGCCACGGTGTGCACCAGCTTGCCGCTGGCACGGTCGATCACTTCAATGCGGCGCGGGAAGCTGTCCACCGGCACCACGTACGAATACGGGCGCTGTACCGGCTGGCGCAGCACGAAGCGGCCATCCGGCGACACCGAGAAGCCCATGAAGATGCCTGCCGCGCCGATCGCGCGGGTACTGCCATCCAGGCTGACTTCCATCGGCTGGGTGGTCGCGTAGTAATCGAACTGGCGCGCATCGGCCTCGTTCTTCAACAGGTCCTGGTAGGTACGGATCGACACCACCCCGCCGCCCTGGCTGGTCTGCTGCACGGCCGGGCCGGTCGGAATGCCGTCGGCGGCCGGGGCCGCACCGAGGTTGGCCGGGCGGGTGAACACCACCAGTCCGCGGCTGTCCGGCAGCCACTGGTAGCCGCTGCCGATCACCGTGTTCAGGCCGGCAACCAGGCGGCGGGCACTGCCACCGGCCACGTCCACCAGCCACAGTTCATTGGCGCCACTGCCGGCGTCGACCTGGTTGAAGGCCAGCCACTTCTGGTCCGGCGACCACGTCACACTGGCGATCGACAGCTTGGCCGGCAGGCCGCTGATCTGCCGTTCCTTGCCATCGGCCACGTTCATCAGCCACAGCTTCTCGCCGAAGCTGAAGCGGCTGTCGGAGAACGTGCGCGGGTTGATGCGCAGGCCGGCCAGCTTCAGTTCCGGCTGCGCCACCACCTGGATCGACGGCAGCGACGGCATCTGCATCATCGCGGCCACGTCGCGGCGCGGCGACAGGTACAACGAGGGCGCACGGGGCGCGTCCACCACCGCCTGCAGCGCGGCCGACGGCAGTTCGTAGCCGTTGACGCCCTGGGCCTGTGCGGCCGCGGGCTGCGGCGCTGCCGCCCAGGCCAGTGGGGCCACTGCCAGCAGTCCCATCGACAGGACCAGGCCGGTCCAGCGCCGTGTGCGGCGCGCGTGCATGCTCATCGTTCCACCTGTGTGATACGTGAAAACACCGACCTTAACAGGCCGTGCACGCGGCCCCATCTGCCGATGGTTGGGTCATCCGGATGTCACGCCGGGGCCGCGATATAATGGGGGTTCTCCCCTGCCGAGGGGCGCTGCGACCGGATCCCACGAGGCCCGGCCAGGCTCGGTAAGGTGGCTTTGTAACAACGGCGCCCGGCTAGATGCGAGCATCCGCTCGTCCACAACCGGAGCACACGAATGAACGCTGTTGCCAAGACCTTCTCCACCGAAGGTGACTACAAGATCCGCGATATCACGCTGGCCGACTGGGGCCGCAAGGAACTGGACATCGCCGAGCACGAAATGCCGGGCCTGATGTCGATCCGCCGCAAGTACCAGGCCGAGCTGCCGCTGAAGGGCGTGCGCGTGACCGGCTCGCTGCACATGACCATCCAGACCGCGGTGCTGATCGAGACCCTGAAGGACATCGGCGCCGACGTGCGCTGGGCCTCGTGCAACATCTTCTCGACCCAGGACCACGCCGCTGCCGCCATCGCCGCCACCGGCACCCCGGTGTTCGCCTGGAAGGGCGAGACCCTGGAAGAGTACTGGGACTGCACCCTGGACGCGCTGACCTTCACCCTGGCCGATGGCACCCTGACCGGCCCGGAGCTGGTGGTGGACGACGGCGGCGACGTGACCCTGCTGATCCACAAGGGCTACGAACTGGAAAACGGCAGCGACTGGGTCAACACCCCCTCTGCCTCGCACGAAGAACAGGTCATCAAGAACCTGCTCAAGCGCGTCGCCAAGGAGCGCCCGGGTTACTGGGGCCGCGTGGTCAAGGACTGGAAGGGCGTCTCCGAAGAGACCACCACCGGCGTGCACCGCCTGTACCAGCTGGCCCAGGCCGGCACCCTGCTGATCCCGGCGATCAACGTCAACGACTCGGTCACCAAGAGCAAGTTCGACAACCTGTACGGCTGCCGCGAGTCGCTGGCCGACGGCCTGAAGCGCGCGATGGACGTGATGCTGGCCGGCAAGGTGGCCGTGGTCTGCGGTTACGGCGACGTCGGCAAGGGCTGCGCCGCCTCGCTGCGTGCCTACGGCGCGCGCGTGATCGTCACCGAAATCGACCCGATCTGCGCCCTGCAGGCGGCGATGGAAGGCTATGAAGTCAACACCATCGAATCGACCCTGGGCCGTGCCGACCTGTACGTCACCACCACCGGCAACAAGGACATCATCCGCATCGAGCACCTGAGCGCGATGAAGGACCAGGCCATCGTCTGCAACATCGGCCACTTCGACAACGAGATCCAGGTCGATGCGCTGGTGTCGTTCGCCGGCATCAAGCACGTCAACATCAAGCCGCAGGTGGACAAGTACATCTTCCCGAACGGCAACGCGATCTTCCTGCTGGCCGAAGGCCGCCTGGTGAACCTGGGCTGCGCCACCGGCCACCCGAGCTTCGTGATGTCCAACAGCTTCGCCAACCAGACCCTGGCACAGATCGACCTGTGGGCGAACAAGGACAGCTACGAGAAGAAGGTCTACCTGCTGCCGAAGAAGCTGGACGAGGAAGTGGCCCGCCTGCACCTGGAAAAGATCGGCGTGAAGCTGACCACCCTGAGCCAGGAACAGGCCGACTACATCGGCGTGCCGGTGGAAGGCCCGTTCAAGCCGGACCACTACCGCTACTGATGCCTGCGGGGTGCCGGCCAGCGGCCGGCACTACCTGTGCATGCAACACCACGGAACGGGCGCCTTCGGGCGTCCGTTCTGCGTTTGCGTGTGGTCGTACACCCCGCATCCAGTCCCCACTGGTAGATCCACGCCATGCGTGGATGCTCCGGCAGTAGCTTCGGTCAAGGCAACGCGCCCAGCGCGCGCTACGATGCAGCCATGACCCCGGCCATCAACCTGCTCAAGCGCGAGAAAATCGCCCACACCGTGCGCAGCTACGTGCACGACGCCCACGCCGAATCCTATGGCGGCGAAGCCGTGGACAAGCTCGGCCTCGATCCGGCCCAGGTGTTCAAGACCCTGCTGGCCAGCACCGAGACACACGAACTGCTGGTGGCGATCGTGCCGGTGGCCGGCCAGCTGGACCTGAAGGCACTGGCCGAAGCCGCCGGCTGCAAGAAGTGCGAGATGGCCGCCGCCGATGCCGCGCAGCGCGCGACCGGTTACCTGGTCGGTGGCATCAGCCCGCTCGGGCAGAAGAAGCGCCTGCGCACCTTCCTGGACGCCAGCGCCGAAGCGCTGCCCAGCCTGCATGTCAGCGCCGGTCGCCGTGGCCTGGAAGTGGAACTGGCGCCGGCCGATCTGCTGCGCCTGACAACCGGCAACTACGCTGCCATCGGCAAGTCACGCTGATGCGCTGGCCGTGGTCTGCAGCGCCGATACCCCGGCTCGACGATGCACAGGCCGATGTGCTGCTGCAGGACCTGTTGTCGCGCGACGCAACGCGCATCACCGATGCCGCCCGCGTCGTCGCACGACTGTTCAGTGCCTCATCGTTGGACGCGTTGAGCGCACATGTGGATCTGATCGAACAACGCTGCCAGGGCATCGCGCTTGGCGGCATGCTGATCAGCAACCAGGCGTATCTGAAGGCCGCCCTGCGTCGGCTGCGTTACTGGCGTGCACGCGAGGGTTGCCTGTGCGCGCTCAACCCCGGCTACCCGTTCTTCGATCCCCGTCGCCTGATTGAACAAGGACAGATGCAGCTGCTCTCGGTGGAAGAGGCTGAGGGCTGCTGGGGCGACTGCCACGCCGTTGCCTGCACGCAATGCGGCCAGCATTGGCAGGCCATCGACCGCGAGTACCATTACCCGTGGTGGGAATGGAAAGCTGCCTGAAGGCCAAGCGGCCACGCATGGCGTGGCTCTACTGCGGTCCGCACATTCACGCGATGCGTGGATGACAAATGTTGCTCACGGCCGCCAGTTCGCGTTGTTCTCCCAGAACTCGACGGAACGCCGGTAGGCTTCGCGGTCCAGCGGCACGCCGGATCCGCCCTCGTCCACGCCCAGCGCATTGCGCATCATCGTGATCGGTGCCATCGGTACCTCTTCCGGTTCGGCGGTGTAGATGCAGCCGACGATGCCCCAGTCGGCCTCGATCGGCGAGCCTTCCCTGGCCAGCTGCCCGGCGCTGTACAGGATCACCACCAGGTAGCTCGCACGCGGTGATTCCACGCCCTCGAACCAGCGCACCAGCACCGGTAGTTCCTCGCGGTTGCGCGCTTCGTAACCACTGCGCAGCAGGTGGCGGTTGGCCTCGGTGATCGGTACGGTCAGGCAGCGCGTGCTGGTCCAGTTCTCGTAGACGAACAGCTTGCAGAACGGCGCGTAGCCATCCAGCACCTTCAGCGGCGCATGCGCATTGAGGTGTGCCTCGAACTGCTCGGCGGTGCAGTCCTGGATGGTGTTGCCACGCGGCACGCGCGGGAACAGGCGGGGACGGGCGAAATCGGTGAGGACGATGGACATGGCGCGGGTGTGATCAGGAGTTCTGCTGCACAGGGTAACCGCCCCGGAGGCAGACAGGGCCGGATGCCGATGGTCACTGGCGCCCGCGTCCGGCTTGCAGCACTCTGCGGGCGACCCAATGCAAGGATCGCAGGCTCATGGATGCAGCACGCGCGTTGTCCCGTTCCGCCCGCCGTCGGCGATGGCCGATCGTCCTGGCCACCCTCCTGCTGGCGCCGCCATTGCTGTTCGCCGCCGCACTGCTCTGGCCGCTGTCGGCACCTCCGTTGCCCGAGCCGGGCAACAGCCGCGTGATCGTCAACGCGCGGGTGGTGGACGTGGCGCGCGGCCAGGTCAGCGAACCCACCACCGTGACAGTGCGCCACGGCACCATCACTGCCATTGGGGAAGATCCGCAGGACGCGCGGCTTCCCGTGCTCGACGCCGGCGGCCGCTGGCTGCTGCCCGGTTTCTGGGACATGCACACCCATGCACTGCAATTGTCGCCGCAGCTGCAGTTCCCGCTGATGCTGGCCAACGGCATCACCGGCACCCGCGACATGATGGACTGCCCGCAGACCACCGATCCGCTGATCGCCTGCGTGGCCGACAAGCGCCACTGGACCGCACAGGCCATTGCCGGGCAGCAGGTTGCACCGCGCTTCGTACAGATCGCCAGTTTCTACTTCGAAGATCCGTCACTCACGCCGGAGGCCGCCGCTGCGCGTGCACGGACGTACAGCGCGCGCGGGGTCGACGCGTTGAAGGTCTACAACCGGCTGCGTGCGGACACCTATCAGCGGCTGGCCACCGAGGCGCAGCAGCTGCGCCGTCCGTTGGTCGGCCACCTGCCCAAGGCGGTGCCTCTGGACGACGCGGTGCAGGCGGGCCAGCGCAGCTTCGAGCACGCCCATCTGTTCGTGCGCCACTGCTTCGACAACGCGGCGGCATGGCGGGGTGGCACGCTCGACGGCGAAGACCCGATCGTATTGGCCGAACGCATGGTTGCCAGCTATCAGCCCACGCTCTGCAACAAGGCGTTCGCTTTGATGCAGGCCAGCGGTGCCGCGTTCGTACCGACCCATGTCACCCGCGAAGAAGATGCGCGCGCAAGCGACCCCGCCTTCGTCGACGATCCGCGCCTGGCCTATCTGGACCCGCTTTCACGCTGGGCGTGGCGTGATGACCTGCAGGCCACCGCAGCGCGCTATCCCGGCCGACGCGGCCAAGACGCACTGAAGACCTACTTCGAGCATGGCCTGGCTCTCACCGGTGCGGCCCATCGTGCCGGCGTCACCGTGCTGGTCGGCACCGATACCGGATTGGGCGGCTTCCGCTACCACGATGAACTGCAGTGGCTGCGACAGGCCGGCCTGAGCCAGGCCGACGTGCTGCGCGCAGCTACGCTGCAGGCCGCACGTCATCTGCAACGGCAGGCATCGCATGGAAGCGTCGAGGTCGGCAAAGCCGCAGACCTGGTGCTGCTTGATGGCAACCCGCTGCACGACATCGCCAATACCCGCCGCGTGCATGCCGTGCTGCTGGCCGGCCACCTCTATGACCGCCCGCGGCTGGATGCGCTACAGACTTATGCGCGCAGGCAGGCACGCTCGCCCGCAGTGATGGCACGCCTGCTGTGGGGATTCATCACCAGCCCGGTCAGTGCCGAGCTGTAGCGGCAGCTACAACGCCATCCGCTCGCGCAGTTCACGTGCCTGCCGCCGCGATACCTCCACCTCGCTGCCGTCGTCCAGCGCCAGATCGTAGCCATCTGCAATGTTGGGCGTCACGCCACGAATGCGGCGCAGGTTGACCAGCGTGTTGCGGTTGGCGCGGAAGAACAACTCCGGCGGCAGGCGTGCTTCCAGCGCGCTCAGGCTGCGGGTCAGCAGGGCGTTCTCGTCGCGGAACCACAGTCGCGTGTAGTTGCCATCCACCACCAGCCGACGGATCTCCGAGACCGCGACGAACCAGCAGCGTTCGCCCTCGCGCACGAACACCTGGTCCTGCGCGCCCAGCGTGCTGCGCGGCTCCGGCGTTTCGCCCGCCACCACCTCGCGCTGGCGCGCCCGCTGCAACGCTTCCAGCAAGCGCGGCGCCTCGACCGGCTTCACCAGATAGTCCAGCGCGTTGGCCTGGAAGGCGCGCACTGCGTAGGTGTCGTAGGCAGTAACGAAGACCACCGCCGGCACCGTCTCCAGCCCATCCAGCACATCGAAGCCGCTGCCGGAGGGCATCTGCACATCCAGCAGCACCAGGTCCGGCGCCAGTGTGGCGATCGCCTCGCGTGCAGCGGGCACATCGTCGGCCTCGCCCACGCACTGCACCCAAGGCAGCGCCGACAACAGCGTGCGCAGCTCCTGGCGCGCCAGCCGTGCATCATCAACGATCAACACACGCAGCACGCCACTCATTGCGGAATCTCCAGCAGGGCCTGCATGCGGTCGCCGACCGGCTGCAGCATGAAACTCCCCTGCGTGCCAAGCTGCGCACGCAGGTAGGCAAGGCCGACGCCATGGCCATGGGCAGGCTCGCTGGCGCCGCCCAGCGGATTGTCGACCTGCAGACGCAGCACATCATTGTCCAGCGTGGCACGGATCTGCACCTCACCGCCGCCCGGGCGGCTGGCGATGCCATGCTTGATCGCGTTTTCCACCAGCAGCTGCAGCGCCATCGCCGGCAGTTGTGCCTGCAGGGCGTCGGCATCGATCTGCCGGTTCACCTGCAGGCGCTGTTCGAAGTGGACTGCCTCGATGGCCAGGTAGTCGTCCACTACCGCCAGTTCCTCGGCCAGCGTGACCTGCTCGCTGCGGTTGTGTGCCAGCGCCTGGCGCAGCGTGCGCGACAGGTGGGTGACCATGTCGCGCGCACGCTCCGGGTCTTCCAGGATCAGCGCGCGCAGGTTGTTCAGCGCATTGAACATGAAATGCGGGTTGAGCCGTGCACGCAGTGCATCGCGCTCCAGCGCGCTGCGCTCGGCCTCGGCACGCAGGCGGGCCAGTTCCGCACTGCGTATCCGGCGCAGGCTGTGCAGGCCTGCCCAGAGCGCTGCCCACAGGGCCAGCATCACCGCAGTGGTGTACCAGTAGAGCAGCAGCGCCTTGGGGCTGAAGTCGGCCGTCTGCCGCCCCAGGCTCACCCAGTTCCAGGCCAGCGCCGAGTGCAGCGCGATGTTCACCAGCAGCTGCGCCACTGCCGCGCCCAATGCCACCGACAGCGCCAGCCGCAGCAACAGCCCGGCCGTGCCGCGCGCCCACCACTCGGCACGCAGCGCCAGCGCGCGGATGGCACCGCTGCACCCGAACAGGGCCAACGCCAGGCCCAGCGTGATCAACACGCCTGCGCTTCCGGCATCGCTGAAATAGGCCTGGCGCAGGCCGATTCCGGCAACGCCATAGAGCGCCCACACCAGCGCATTGAGCAGCCAGAAGCGTACCGTCGAGGAGGAATCCGGCATGTCCATTCCGAGGCGTGTTGAAACTCAGTGGTGGTGGTCGAGGAAGGCCTGCACCTGACCGCGCAGCCAGCGCGGATCATCCCACATCAGGAAGTGGAAACCCTGCGCGCTCATCGCGATCTGCACGCCCTGCAGTTTCGCGTACTGCGCCTGGAACACCGCGCGCGTGCTGTCCTCGGTGCCGCCCATCGGCTGGTAGCCGGCCCAGCTGCCCAGCACCAGCGTCGGTGCGGTGATCGAGGCGATGCTGTCACGCAAGTCGGTGGTCATCACCGCATGCATGGCGTCAGCGGTGGTCTGGCGGTCGCTGGCTTCGCCCCAGCGGCCCAGTTCGGCCTGCCGTTGCGGATCGCGGGTCATGCCCGGCAGGCCGGCTTTCAGCTGCGCCTGCCACTGCGCGGCATCGGCGGCGAGCATGCCCTTGCGCAGCTGGTCGGCCATCGGCAGCACGCTGTCTGCGGTGGCGTTCGGGTCACGCGCCGCCGGCAGGAACGGCAATGCGTCGACCACCACCAGCGCACTGACTGCCTTCGGCTCGGCCTGCGCCATCTGCAGCCCCAGCAGGCCGCCAAGACTGTGGCCGATCACCACCACCGGGCCCAGCTGTTGGTCATGCAGGTAGGCAAGCAGCTGCCCGCGCATGGCCGGCAGGAATTCGGCCGGGCGCGGGTCGGCTGGCGCAGCGCCGGCAAAGCCCGGCAGCTGCACCAGATGGCACTGCACGTCCTTCAGCGCCAGGCAGGTCTCGCGCCAGACCTCGGCGCTGCTGTTCAGGCCGGGGATCATCAGCAGCGGACGGCCCTTGCCGACCACCTCGACCTGCACCTTGCCGGTGCCGGTGGCCGCCGCCGCATGCGCCGAGCCGGAACCGAGCACGGCCATCGCCATGCCGATCATCGCCAGCCGGGCCAGGGCCTTCATTGCGTACCAGAGTGCCAGGAAGATCTTCATCGTCTGCTCCTTCATTGGGTGGGTGGTGCCGGGATGGGAGCAGCGTGGGCCTGGCGGAGGCACCCCGGTTGCGATTTCGGAGCAGCGGCCGCACGGCGGGGCGAACGGTCGCGGGCTGGGGACGACGGGCTCTCACGCAATCATCATGCATCCATCTTGATGAAGAGATATACTGTTCCGCACCGACCGCCGCCATCCGCGCCATGACCGCCATCAGCTTCGAGTTCTATCCGCCCAAGACCGACGAACAGCGCAGCCAGCTGGACCGTGCTGCGGCCAAGCTGAAGGACTACGCCCCCGAATACGTGTCGTGTACCTTCGGCGCCGGTGGCTCGACCCTGAGCTATACCTCCGAGACCGTGCGCCACCTCAACCAGCACCATGGGTTCGATGCCGCGCCGCACCTGTCGTGCGTGGGCGGCACCCGCCAGGAGATCCGCGAACTGCTCAAGCTGTACCGCGCCATCGGCTGCCGTCGCCTGGTCGCGCTGCGCGGTGACCTTCCCTCGGGCATGGGCTTCCCCGGCGACATGCGCTACGCCGCCGAGCTGATCGACTTCATCCGCACCGAGCACGGCGATGCGTTCCACATCGAAGTGGGCGCGTATCCGGAAACGCATCCGCAGGCGACCGATGCGCTGGCTGACCTGAAGCACTTCAAGGCCAAGATCGATGCCGGTGCCGATGCGGCGATCACCCAGTACTTCTTCAACCCGGACGCCTACTTCCACTTCGTCGATGAAGTGCGCCGGCTCGGCGTGCAGGTGCCGATCACGCCCGGCATCATGCCGATCGCCAACTTCAGCCAGTTGCGCCGCTTCTCCGAGCAGTGTGGTGCGGAGATTCCGCGCTGGATCGGCCGCAAGATGCAGGCCTACGGCGATGACGCCGAGTCGGTACGTGCATTCGGCACGGAAGTGGTGGCCCGGCTGTGCCAGCGCCTGATCGAAGGCGGCGCGCCCGGCCTGCACTTCTACACCTTGAACCTGGCCAAGCCGACCACCTCGGTGCTGAAGCTGCTGCAGGGCTGAAAGCACGCCATGCGGACCGGATCGGCGCTACCCTGCGAGGATGATCCGGCTTTCCTTCCTGCTGTTGCTGCTGCCGCTATGCGTACTGTCGAGCGTCGCCCACGCACAGTCCACGCGCCTGAACCGCTGCACCGATGCGCAGGGCCAGAGCGTGTATACCGACCGGCCCTGCGACAGCGTGGGTGCACGGTCACGGCTGCCGCCGCCCTCCCCGACCGGCAATACCGCAGCGCGCGACACGCTGGGTGCACGCTGCCCGCGCCGGCTGAGCGAGCTCGTGGACGCATTGCGCAACGGCATCCTCAGCAACGACGTCAATCGGCTGTCTTCACTGTACCTGTGGGGTTCGGTGTCCGACGCGGGCGCGCAGCGCATTCTCGGCCAACTGGAATCGTTGGCGCGGCGGCCGCTGGTGGACGTGGTGCCGGTGTATCCGCGGCAGGACCAGGTCGCAGTGCCGGAGGAGGGTCAGAGCCCTGCTGCGCAGGGGTCCGACCCTGAGCCGCCGGCCGTGCGGCATCCGGTCGGCCTGCGCCTGGAGCAGACCTTGCCGGGCAGCGTGGCGCGCGCTTCGACGGTGCTTGGGCTGCGGCGGCAGTATGGGTGTTTCTGGATCACGCTGTGATCGGGAGGGGTCAGAGCCCTGCTGCGCAGGGATCTGACCCCGCATGCCGGCTCACTCCGGCCACAGCCCGCGAATGGCGGCGATGCCCTGCCCGCCATGGCGACGCGCTTCGGCGACGTGACCGCGGCCCATGCCGCCCAGCGCATAGATCGGCAGTGACACCTGCGCCCGCAGCTCGGCGAACGCGTCCCAGCCCAGCGGCACCGCGTCCGGATGGCTGGCCGTGGCCTGCACCGGGCCCAGCACGGCGAAGTCGCAGCCCAGCTGCTGTGCGGCCTGCAGCTGCTGCAGGTCGTGGCAGGACGCGGCCACCAGCTTGCCCTCGGGCAGCGGGCGCTGCGACAGCTGCAGCAGCTGTTCGCTGCCCAGATGCACACCCACGCCCAATGCGCGTGCCAGTTCGATATCGCGATTGAGCAGCCACTGCACCCCGCTGCGACGATGCGCGCGCACGGCCTGTTCGACCATCGCCTGCCGCTGCGGATGCGCCGTCGGCAACCGCAGCTGGATGCGCTGCTGGCCCGCGGCCACCACGCGCTGCAGCTGTTCATGCCAATCCTGCAAGCCGCCCTCATCATCGGCCGGCGCCGGGGTGATCAGGTAGCTGTCGGGCTGGCGCAGGGCAGCCACCACCGGCAGGTCGGCCGGTGGCATTGAATAGCGGCCCAGCTTGTCCGGCGCCACCCAGGTGATTGCCTGGCCCTCCCGCCCGCGCGGCGTCCCCTTCCAGCTGCGCACATGGCGCACCTCCAGGGTCAGGTGCTTGTCCGGATAGCGCTGCGGCACATCCATCAGCCACTCGCCGACATCGGCCTCGATGCCCAGTTCCTCGCGCAGCTCGCGCACCAGCGCCTGTTCGGAGGTCTCGCCGGATTCGCGTTTGCCGCCGGGAAACTCCCACAGGCCGGCCATGTCGCGGTTCTCGGTACGGCGGTTGAGCAGCACGCGGCCACGGGCGTCGGTGATGACGGCGGCCACGACATGGATCGATCGGGTGGGGGAAGGCATGGGGGGAAGCATGCCCAGAACAGGGCGGCCGGCGCAATCACGGATCCGCTGCAACTCCCCTGCCACAAACGAAAAGCCCCGCTTTCGCGGGGCTCTTCGGCATCAGCTCAGCTGGCCGTGGCAGTGCTTGTACTTCTTGCCACTGCCGCACGGGCACGGATCGTTGCGGCCGATCTTCGGCTCGTCGCGCTGCATCTGCGCCACGCCCTGCTGGGCAGCCTGCACCTGCGCGGCTTCCTCGTCGGCGCTGTAGCCGCCCACGTCCTGGTGCTGGAACTGCGACTGGCTCAGGCGGGCTTCGGCCTGCTGGCGTTCGGCCGCTTCCAGCGCCTGCACTTCCTCGTCGCTGCGGATGCGCACGCGCGACAGCAGGGTCACCACTTCGCGCTTGACGTTTTCCAGCATGTCCGAGAACAGCTCGAAGGCTTCCTTCTTGTATTCCTGCTTGGGCTGCTTCTGCGCGTAACCACGCAGGTAGATGCCCTGGCGCAGGTAATCCATGCGCGCCAGGTGCTCCTTCCAGCTCTGGTCCAGCACGGTCAGCATCACGTGTTTCTCCAGCGCGCGCATGGTCTCTTCGCCCACGCCGGCTTCCTTCTCGGCGAAGTGCTGGTTGACGCGTTCCTGCACCTTGGCGGCAATCGCCTCGGCGTCCAGCTCCTCGTGTTCCTTGACCAGGTCGGTCAGCGACATCTGCAGGCCGAAGTCCGACTCGAGGGTCGCTTCCAGGCCACGCAGGTCCCACTGCTCGTCGATCGAGTTCGGCGGCACGAAGCGGGCCACCACGTCGAAGATCACATCGTCGCGGATGCCGTCGACGTTGTCCTTCACCGACTCGGCGTCCAGCAGTTCGTCGCGCTGGGCGTAGATCACCTTGCGCTGGTCGTTGTTGACGTCGTCGAAGTCCAGCAGGTTCTTGCGGATGTCGAAGTTGTGGGCCTCGACCTTGCGCTGCGCCTTCTCGATCTGGCGGCTGACCAGGCGGTCTTCGATGACGTCGTCTTCCTTCATGCCCATCATGCGCATGGCCTTCTGCACCCAGTCGGAGGCGAAGATGCGCATCAGGTTGTCTTCCAGCGACAGGTAGAAGCGGGACGAACCCGGGTCACCCTGGCGGCCCGAACGGCCACGCAACTGGTTGTCGATACGGCGCGACTCATGGCGCTCGGTGCCGACGATGTGCAGGCCGCCCGCCGCCTTCACTGCCTCGTGGCGCTTCTGCCAGTCGGCCTTGACCGCGGCCTTCTGCTCGTCGGTCGCGTCCTCGCCCAGCGCGTGGAGCTCTGCTTCCAACGAACCGCCCAGCACGATGTCGGTACCACGGCCGGCCATGTTGGTGGCGATGGTCACCGCGCCCGGACGGCCGGCGTTGGCGACGATGGTCGCTTCGCGGTCGTGCTGCTTGGCATTGAGCACTTCGTGCTTCACACCGGCCTTGCTCAGGTGCTCGGACAGCATTTCCGAAGTTTCAATCGAGGTGGTACCGACCAGCACCGGCTGGCCGCGCTTGGCGCACTCTTCGATGTCGGCCAGCACCGCATTGAACTTGCCCTTGCGGTTGAGGAACACCTGGTCCGGGCTGTCCTTGCGGATGGTCGGGCGGTTGGTCGGGATCACCACCACTTCCAGGCCGTAGATGCTCTGGAACTCGAAGGCTTCGGTATCGGCCGTGCCGGTCATGCCGGACAGCTTCTTGTACATGCGGAACAGGTTCTGGAAGGTGATGCTCGCCAGCGTCTGGTTCTCGCGCTGGACCGGCACGCCTTCCTTCGCTTCCACCGCCTGGTGCAGGCCATCGGACCAGCGGCGGCCGGCCAGGGTACGGCCGGTGAACTCGTCGACGATGACCACTTCGCCGTCGCGCACGATGTAGTCAACGTCACGCTGGTAGATCGCGTGCGCGCGCAGGGCGGCGTTGAGATGGTGGACCACGGTCAGGTTCTGCGCCGCGTACAGGCCTTCGGTTTCGCCGTTGAGGATGCCGGCTTCCACCAGCAGCTGCTCGGCGTGCTCCATGCCCGCTTCGGACAGGTGCACCTGCTTGCCCTTCTCGTCGACCCAGAAGTCGCCTTCGCCGTCTTCCGCTTCCTGCTTGACCAGGTGCGGCACGACGCGGTTGACACGGATGTACAGCTCCGGGGAATCATCGGCCGGGCCGGAGATGATCAGCGGGGTACGCGCTTCGTCGATCAGGATGGAGTCGACTTCGTCGACGATGGCGTAGTGCAGGCCGCGCTGGTAGCGGTCGGCCTTGGACAGCGCCATGTTGTCGCGCAGGTAATCGAAACCGAATTCGTTGTTGGTGCCGTAGGTGATGTCGGCGGCGTAGGCTTCGCGCTTGTCGCTGTGCGGCATGCCCGGGTAGACCACGCCCACGCTCAGGCCCAGCCAGTTGTACAGCTTGCCCATCTGCGCGGCGTCGCGGCGGGCCAGGTAGTCGTTCACGGTGACCACGTGCACGCCCTTGCCTTCCAGCGCGTTGAGGTACACCGGCAGGGTCGCCACCAGGGTCTTGCCTTCACCGGTGCGCATTTCTGCGATCTTGCCCAGGTGAAGCACCATGCCGCCGATCAGCTGCACGTCGTAGTGGCGCATGCCCAGCACGCGGCGGCCGGCTTCACGGCAGACCGCGAAGGCTTCCGGCAGCACCTTGTCCAGGGCTTCACCATCGGCGATGCGCTGCTTGAACTCCGGCGTCTTGGCCTGAAGCTGCTCGTCGGAAAGCTTCTCGATCTCCGGCTCCAGCGCATTGATCTTGGCGACGATGCGGTTGAGCTGGCGCAGCTGTCGTTCGTTACGACTGCCAAATACGCGGGTAAGCAGGCTGTTGATCATTGAAGGAACCGGGTTGGATGGACACGACGCCCGGCCTCCCCCTTGGGATCCGTCCGCCGCAAACGAAACAGGGCGCCTGGCGCCCTGTCGATGGCAACACCCATTGTAGCTTGGGACGGGCGGCTGAGGTTTCAACCCCGAGAGGTAGTGCCGGCCGCTGGCCGGTGATCCGCGATGCTGCCGAAGATCATGAGGTTGCCGGCCAGCGGCCGGCACTACCAGATCAACCGCATCGGGTCAGAGCCCTACCGCGGCGCGGAAGGGATCCGACCCGGGCATCAGCCGCGGCTGATGCGCCCGACCGGCGTGTTGCCGCCGTCGCCGAGGAACTTGCGCGGGTTGACCACGTTGCCGTTCTCCCACACCTCGAAGTGCACGTGGGCGCCGGTCGAACGGCCGGTGGAACCGGCCTTGGCCACTTCCTGCCCGGCACGGACCAGGTCACCGGCCTTCACCACCAGGCGCGAATTGTGCGCGTAGCGGGTGACGTAGCCATTACCGTGGTCGACATCGACCACGTTGCCGTAGCCGCCCTTCACGCCGGCGAAGCTGACCACGCCTTCGGCCACGGCCATCACCGGGTCGCCGACCTTGGCGTGGAAGTCCATGCCCTTGTGGGTGGCGGCACCGCGGCCGAACGGGTCGGCACGGGTGCCGAAGCCGGAGGTCACGTAGCTGTTGCGGATCGGCATGCGCGACGGCACGGCGTTCTGCTGCAGCTGGTGGTCGAACATCAGCGATTCCATCACCGACAACTGGCGGCCTGAAGCAGCGAAACGCTGCTCCAGCACCTGTAAGTCGGCGTTGACGTCCTTGACCGGGATGTCGCTGGTCGGGCCGCCGGCATCGCCGTCACCGAGGCCAGGCGTCTCGTTGAAGTCGAACTCGCCGTCTTCCAGCTTGCCCATCTGGGTCAGCCGTTCGCCAAGGGCGTTCAGGCGGGTAGCCTGCGCCTGCAGCTCGCCGAGGCGTGCCGCCAGCGCGTTGACCTGGGTCTGCGCATCGCGCTTGACCTTGGCCAGTTCCGCATCCTGGCGCTCGACCTTGGCCTGCAGCCGGGAATCATTCAGCGCGCTGGCGCCAATGCCGCCAGCAAGGCCGATAATGCAGCCTACCCCGAGCACGCTGCCCAGCAGGGCGCGGGGGCGGTCCTCGAAATAGAACCGCAAACGCGCGATCGGCGACGACTTGGCCTGTCCTTCACGCGTTTTGATTACGATCTTTTTGAATGCCATCAGTGAGTTTTCATGTCTGAGCCGAAATCCAGCGTTCGCCCCGCGTCAGTGCCGAAGCCGGCGCTGGATGCGGTGATGGCGGACAAAAGCGGGAACCCGCTGCGGCGTGCCTTGTGGCTCGACGCGCTGGACCGTCAGTTGCGCCCCCAGTTGCCGCCACCTCTGCGCAGCCGTTGCCGGCTGGCCAATGTGGACGGGGAACACCTCGTTTTTCTCGTCGAGTCCCCGGTCTGGCATGCCAAGTTGCGGCTTGCCGAAGCCCAGTTGCTCGACGCGGCCCGTTCCATCGGGCTGAAGGCCACCAGGGTGACCATCAAGACTGCGTCTCCCACTCCCACGCGCTCCCCAGCGCTCGACAACCGGAATGGACCCCACGCAGTTTCAGCCGCCACGCACAAAGGGCTACGCGACGCCTTGGCTTGCCTGCAGGACGTTCCTTCGAAGCCGAAGAAGCGGTCCTGACGACAACGGAGCATCCGGCTCCGCTCCCCGTCGCACGTGTCACCACGGCGTGAAACATTTCGGGGGCCGGGTCGCATCCTAGCTGCCATCCGGGGGCCTGTCGTTAGATTGTTGTTAAAACTGCGTTAAATTCAGGCTTCCGATCCAACAGGTTCACAAAACCGTGACCTCGAACCGGCCTTGACGCGTATCAAGCATGCTGAATGCGCCGAACACGCCTGAAACGACAACGCCGCCCTGGAAGGCGGCGTTTTTGCCTTTAAATTCAACAGCCTACAGAAATCAGGCGTAGGCCGGAGTGGCATATTCGACCGGATCCGGCGTCGCCGGCGAGTCGAAACTGACCCATTCCCAGGCAGTGGCGTCGGCCATCAGCGCCCGCACCAGCTTGTTGTTGAGGGCGTGACCGGACTTGAAGCCTTCGTAGGCACCCAGCACCTGGCCACCGGCCAGGTAGAGGTCGCCGATCGCATCGAGGATCTTGTGGCGCACGAATTCGTCGGCATAGCGCAGGCCGTCTTCGTTGAGCACGCGGAACTCGTCCAGCACGATGGCGTTGTCCATCGAACCGCCAAGGCCCAGGTTGCGCTCGCGCATGTATTCCAGGTCGCGCATGAAACCGAAGGTGCGCGCGCGGGAGATTTCCTTGGTGTAGGCCAGCGTCGAGAACTCGATTTCCTGGCGCGACTGCTTGGCCGGAATCATCGGGTGGTCGAACTGGATGGTGAAGCCCAGCTTGTAGCCCTCGTACGGGCTGAAGCGGGCCACCTTGTCGCCCTCGGTCACTTCCACGGTCTTCAGCACGCGGATGAAGCGCTTGGGCGCATCCTGTTCCACGATGCCCGCCGACTGCAGCAGGAACACGAACGGGCCGGCCGAACCGTCCATGATCGGCAGCTCGGCCGAGGACAGTTCGACAATGATGTTGTCCACGCCCAGGCCGGCCAGCGCCGACATCAGGTGTTCGACGGTCTGGATCTTGGCGTCGTTGCAGGTCAGGCCGGTGCACAACGTCACTTCGGTGACCAGCTCGGCCTTGGCCGGCACTTCCACCACCGGGTCCAGGTCCACGCGGCGGAACACGATGCCATGGTTGACCGGTGCCGGGCGCAGGGTCATGTAGACCTTGTCGCCGCTGTGCAGGCCAACGCCGGTGGCGCGGATCGTGTTCTTGAGGGTGCGTTGCTGGATCATGGGGGATGGACCGGAAGTGACACATTAGATTAACACGCACGGTCCCCTACCCCGGCTGAAAGGCAGGCAGGACACACCGGCGCGCCAATGGGACGCACATGACGCAGGGCGGCCGGGCCCATCCTGGCCCGGCGCCCGCGTTTTCAGGACATGGTGGCGCAACCCGGGGAGGACAACCCCGGGCCGGCCCGCTCAGTCCGCCTGGCGGCGCAGGAACGCCGGGATGTCCAGGTAATCGTTCGGCAGTTCTGCCGCGGCCGGGGCCGAAGAGGACGGCGCCGACGGGGCCGAAGCCGCCGCGGTATCGCTGCTGGCGCGACGCAGGCCCAGGCCCATGCCGCCGACGGCCTTGGACACGGCGTCGCCGCCGTTGTCGAAGTCGCCGAACTCCGGCTGGCCGGTGGTGGCGTTGCGGACCAGCTTGATCGGCGCGCGCTCGCCCGGACGCTGGGCCTTGCTGGCCGACACGCGGTTCAGGCCGGTGGCAACCACGGTCACGCGCACTTCGTCCTGCATGTCCGGGTCGAGCACGGTGCCAACCACCACGGTGGCGTCTTCCGAAGCGAAGCCGTCGATGGTGCGGCCGATCTCGTCGAACTCGGCCATGGTGAAGTCCGCACCGGCGGTGATGTTGACCAGGATGCCGTTGGCACCGGCCAGGTTCACGTCGTCCAGCAGCGGGTTCTGGATGGCCGATTCGGCAGCGGCCTGGGCGCGGTCATCGCCACGGGCAGTGCCGGTACCCATCATCGCCAGGCCCATTTCGGACATGACGGTGCGCACGTCGGCGAAGTCGACGTTGATCAGGCCCGGACGCACGATCAGGTCGGCGATGCCCTGCACGGCGCCCTGCAGCACGTCGTTGGCGGCGCGGAATGCCTGGATCATGGTCGCATTGCGGCCCAGCACGGTGATCAGCTTCTCGTTCGGGATGGTGATCAGCGAGTCGCAGTGCTGGCTCAGTTCCTCGATGCCCTTCAGCGCCACCTGCATGCGGCGACGGCCTTCGAACGGGAACGGCTTGGTGACCACGGCCACGGTCAGGATGCCCATCTCCTTGGCCAGCTGCGCCACCACCGGTGCAGCGCCGGTACCGGTGCCGCCGCCCATGCCGGCGGTGATGAACACCATGTCCGCGCCCTGCAGGGCGTCCATGATGCGCTCACGGTCTTCCAGCGCGGCCTGGCGGCCGACTTCCGGGTTCGCGCCTGCGCCCAGGCCCTTGGTCACGTTGGTACCCAGCTGCAGCTGCAGCTTGGCACCGCAATTCTTGATGGCCTGCGAGTCGGTGTTGGCGGTGATGAACTCCACGCCGTCCACCGCCGAGTTGACCATGTGCGCCACGGCATTGCCGCCGCCGCCGCCCACGCCAACCACCTTGATCACCGCATTGGGTGCCATCTTTTCGATCAGTTCAAAATGCGCCATGTCCGTGTCCTCGTTGTATCCGCTTGTCGGTGGCATGGACGGTCGGGCCTCCTGCCTTCGCGTGTCATGTTGCCGTTGCGGCTGTGTGGGTTGTGTATTGCGTTGCTGCGTTGTGATGCGGGTACTGCAGGTGCTGCGCCGGGGTGACCCCGGTGTTACGGGTTCCGCGTCAGAACTCGCCGCGGAACCAGGTCTTGAGTTTCTTGAACATGCTTCCGGCGCGCCCGGTCGGTAGCGACGGCCGCCGCGGGTGCTCGATCTGGCTGCCCATCAGCAGCAGGCCCACGCCGGTGGCATGCACCGGGTTGCCCACCACTTCGCCCAGGCCGGTAACGTGCTGCGGGATGCCCACGCGCACCGGCATCTGCAGCATTTCCTCGGCCAGCTCGACCACGCCTTCCATCTTCGAGGCACCACCGGTCAGCACCATGCCGGCGCGCACCAGTTCCTCGAAGCCGGAGCGGCGCAGTTCGGCCTGCACCATCTCGAAGATTTCCTCGTAACGGCCCTGCACCGCCTGCGCCAGCGAATGGCGCGGCATGCGGCGCGGCGGACGGTCGCCCACCGACGGCACCTGGATGCTTTCCTCGGCGGTGGCCAGCTGGGCCAGGGCGCAGGCGTAGCGCACCTTGATCTGCTCGGCTTCCGGGGTGGGCGTGCGCAGCATGTGCGCGATGTCATTGGTGACGTGGTCGCCGGCGATCGGCAGCGAAGCCGTGTGGCAGATCGCGCCCTGCACGAACACCGCGATGTCGGTGGTGCCGGCGCCCATGTCGACCAGCACCACGCCCAGCTCGCGTTCGTCGGCGGTCAGCACCGCAACGCTGGAGGCCAGCGAGGACAGCACCAGGTCATCCACCTGCAGGCCGCAGCGCTGCACGCACTTGCTGATGTTGGCCGCGGCTGACTGCGCGCACACCACCAGGTGCGCATGCACCTCCAGGCGCACGCCGGTCATGCCGACCGGATTGCGGATGCCTTCCTGCGAATCGTCCAGCACGTACTCGCGCGGGATCGCGTGCAGGATCTTCTGGTCGGCCGGAATCGCCACCGCCTTGGCCGCATCGAGCACGCGATCCAGGTCGCCCCAGGTCACTTCCCCGTCGCGGATCGGCACGATGCCCGGCGAGTTCTTGCACTGCACGTGGTTGCCGGAGATCGAGGCGTACACCGAGCGGATCTCGCAGCCGGCCATCAGCTCGGCTTCTTCCACCGCGCGCTGGATCGACTGCACGGTCGATTCGATGTCCACCACCACGCCGCGCTTCAAACCGCGCGACTCGTGCGAGCCGATGCCGATCACTTCGATCGGGTTGCCCGGCGAGTACTCGCCCACCAGCGCCACCACCTTGGAGGTGCCGATGTCCAGGCCAACGATCAGCGATTTGTCACCCTTGCGATTCATGTCCTTTCCTGCGTGCTTCTGGCCGGGGTCGCCGGCGCTTTCGCCGGCGTGGCCGGGGTACCCCAGCTCAGCGTGAAACCATTGGTGTAACGGAGGTCGGCGCGCTCGATCGGCGCGTCCTGACGGTTGAGCTGCGGCAGTACCTTGACGAAGCGCTGCATGCGCGAGCGCGCGTCGTCGCGGCCGACCACCACTTCGGTGCCGTTGCTCAGCACCAGCGACCAGCTGCCGCGTGCATCCATCGTCACCCGGCGCACATCGACGCCGGCCGGTGCGAACAATGCACGCGAGTCGCTGTACAGCTTCATCACTTCTTCGGTCTGGCTGTCCGGGCCATCCAGTTCGGGCAGCGCAAGGTCGGCCAGCTTCTTCGGCGTGGGGAACAGCTTGCCCTGCTCGGAAACCAGGCGGTCGTTGCCCCAGCGCGCGAAAGGCTTGTGCTCGACCAGGGTTACTTCCAGCACATCCGGCCACTGCTTGCGTACCCGTGCGCTTTCCACCCACGGCAGCTTTTCCAGTGCGTCCTGGGCATCCTGCAGCTTGACCGCGAAGAACCCGGCGCGCGCATACGGCAGCAGCACCTGCTGCAGCTGTTCGGCCGGTACCCGCTTGAACTCGCCATGCACGCGCAGCTTCGCCAGCGGCCAGCGCTCGGCGCCGACCCAGCCATTGACCACGGCCACCACCGGCAGTGCAACCACCGACAGCGCCAACAGCCAGACGAAGATGCGCAGCACCGCGTTCATGCGTGCGAGGCCTCCAGGGTCTGTTCCAGCACGCGCCACACCAGCTCATCGAAGCTGATGCCGGCCTGGCCTGCGGCCTTGGGCACCAGCGAATGGCTGGTCATGCCCGGCGCGGTATTCACTTCCAGCAGGAAGAAGCGGCCGCTGCTGCGGTCGCGCATCACGTCCACGCGGCCCCAACCACGGCAGCCAGCAGCGCGGAACGCGGCCAGCGCGATGCGGCGGATTTCCTCTTCGTCGCCACCGTCCAGGCCCGGGCACAGGTACTGGGTGTCCTCGGCGATGTACTTGGCGTTGTAGTCGTACCACTGGCCCTTGGGCACGATGCGGATCGACGGCAGCGCGACGTCGCCGAGAATGGCCACGGTCAGTTCGTCGCCGACCACCATCTGCTCCATCAGCAGCTGGCCGTCGTAGCGCGCAGCCAGGGCCACGGCCTCATCCAGGCCGGCGTCGTCGGTGACCCGGCTGATGCCCACGCTGGAGCCTTCGTTGGCCGGCTTCACCACCACCGGCAGGCCCAGCTCGGCCGCCAGTGCATGCACGTTCGATGCGTCGACCTTGCGGTATTGCGGGGTCGGCAGGCCCAGCGACAACCACACCTGCTTGGTACGGATCTTGTCCATGCTCAGCGCAGAGCCCAGCACGTCCGAGCCGGTGTACGGCACGCCGAAGGCGTCCATCAGGCCCTGCACGATGCCGTCCTCACCACCACCGTTGTGGCCGTGCAGGATGTTGAACACACGGTCGATGCCGCCGGCAGCCAGCGCCTTGGCCAGCTCCGGAATGCCGTCCACCGCGAACGCATCGACACCGCGCGACTGCAGTGCTTCCAGTACGTTGCGGCCGGAATCCAGCGACACCTCGCGTTCGCTGGAAGTGCCACCGAGCAGCACGGCGACGCGGCCGAATACAGCCGGGTCGGTCACGCGCAGCGGCGGGAAAGTCAGCGCGCTCACGCCTCGCCCTCCCCCTTGAAGCCTTCCACCGCGATGTGGGTAGCCACGGCGCCGATGTCGCCCGCCCCCATCATCAACAGCAGGTCACCGTCCTGCAGTACGTCCGGCAGCACGCTGGCCAGCTCGGCGGCCTTGCCAACCACCACCGGTTCGCTGCGGCCGCGCGCGCGGATGGCGCGGGCCAGCGCATGCGAGTCGGCACCGGCAATCGGTTCCTCGCCAGCCGGGTAGACCTCGCTCAGCACCAGCGCATCGACGCTGGACAGCACTGCGGCGAACTTGTCGAACTGGTCGCGGGTTCGGCTGTAGCGGTGCGGCTGGAAGGCCACCACCAGGCGCTTGTCGGCCCAGCCACCACGGGCGGCGGCGAACACGGCTTCCAGCTCGCTCGGGTGATGACCGTAGTCATCGATGATGCGCACCTTGGCGCCACTGGCGGTGGTCACTTCGCCCAGATCGTTGAAGCGACGGCCGACACCGGCGAAGCCTTCCAGCGCACGCGCGATGGCGTCCGGGGCCACGCCCAGCTGCCAGCCCACTGCGGCGGCGGCCAGTGCGTTGAGTACGTTGTGCCTGCCCGGCAGTGCCAGTACCACTTCCTGGCTGGTGCCCTGCGGCAGGCGCAGGGTGAAGCGCATGCGCGACCCTTCCTGCACCACGTTCTCGGCGCGCACGTCGGCCTGCGGGCTCATGCCGTAGCTCATCACGTGGCGCGGGGTCCTGGCGGCCAGCGCAGCCACTTCCGGGTCGTCGATGCACAGCACCGCCAGGCCATAGAACGGCAGGCGCTGCAGGAACTCGGCAAACGCCGCCTGCACGCGGGCAAAGTCGTTGCCGTAGTTCTCCAGATGATCGGCATCGATGTTGGTGATGATCGACATCAACGGATTCAGGCGCAGGAAGCTGCCATCGCTTTCGTCGGCCTCGGCCACCAGCCACTGGCCACCACCCAGCTTGGCGTTGGCGCCGGCGGCCAGCAGCTGGCCACCAATCACGAACGTCGGGTCCAGGCCGCCTTCGCTCAATACCGCAGCGGTCAGGCTGGTGGTGGTGGTCTTGCCATGCGTACCGGCCACGGCGATGCCGCGACGGAAGCGCATCAGCTCGGCCAGCATGGCCGCACGCGGCATGATCGGAATGCGCTGGCTGCGCGCTTCCATCAGTTCCGGGTTGTCTTCGCGGATGGCGCTGGAGACCACCACGCAGTCGGTGCCCAGCACGTTGGCCGCCGAGTGGCCGCGCATGATGCGCGCACCCAGGCTGGCCAGGCGGCGGGTCGCCACGTTGTCGGCGTTGTCCGAGCCGGACACTTCATAGCCCAGCGTCAGCATCACTTCGGCGATACCGCTCATGCCGGTGCCGCCGATGCCGACGAAATGCACGCGCGGGAACGCGCGCACCAGGTCGTTGGTGTCGTGCAGGCGGCGGATCATGCGCGGCCTCGCGCAGGGCAGGCGCGGTGGCATGCCTTCTTCATACAGCTTCCTCGAGAATGATATCGGCGATGCGCTCGGCGGCATCGACCTTGGCCAGGGCACGCGCGGCTTGCGCCATCTGCATGCGGCGGGCGGGATTTTCGGACAGATCGCGCAGCAGTGCGGCAATGCCGTCGGCCAGCGTTCCATCCTGCTTCAGCAAAACCGCCGCGCCGCGCTCGACCAGGTACTCCGCATTGCGGGTCTGATGATCGTCGACGGCAGCGGGGAATGGCACCAGCACACTGCCGACACCGACCGCGCACAGCTCGGCCAGCGTGGACGCGCCGGAGCGGCATACGACCAGATCGGCCCAGGCAAACGCCTCGGCCATGTCGGCGATGAACGGGGTGATCTCCGCCTGCACGCCAGCCTTGGCATACGCCTCGACCGCTTCGGCATGCATCTTCTCGCCGCTCTGGTGGCGCACCTGCACCGGCACTGTGGCGCCCAGCGCAGCGATGGCCTGCGGCACGCCGGTATTGAGCGCGCGTGCACCCTGGCTGCCGCCCACCACCAGCACGCGCAGCGGACCCTGGCGGTCGGCGAAGCGCTGTTCCGGCGGTGCGATGGCGGCGATCTCCGCACGCACCGGGTTGCCGACAAACTCCTCGCCCTTGGCGAAGGTGCCCGGGAAGCCGGTCAGCAGACGGCGTGCATAGCGCGACAGGATGCGATTGGTCAGGCCCGGTGCGCGGTTCTGCTCATGCACGATCAGCGGCAGGCCATGCAGGCGCGTGGCCATGCCGCCGGGACCGGAGGCGAATCCACCGAAGGCCACCACCGCACGCGGCTGGCGCTTGCGGATGATCATGCCGGCCGCGCGCAGCGCGCGCATCAGCCGCCACGGCGCGCCCAGCAGGGCCAGCTTGCCCTTGCCGCGCAGGCCGGTGATGGCCAGCGTGTCGATCGGAATGTCGTGCTGCGGCACCAGACGGGTTTCCATCGCACCGTCGGCGCCCATCCAGGTGACCGGCACGCCGCGCGCGCGCAGCACGCGGGCCACGGCCAGGCCGGGGAAGATGTGACCGCCGGTACCACCGGCCAGGATCATCACCGGGCGCACGTTGTCGGTGGCTGTGCTCATGACAGCCTCCCGAAGGTCGGTTCGATGCGCGACTGCAGGCGGCTGGTGCCACGCGCAGCATTCGCTGCAGCGGCAGCCACCGGCTCGGCGCTCATCGGTACGCTGGCGGCCACCGGCGCGGCCGGCTCGTCGCTCGGCTCGGCAGCGGCGTCTTCGGTGCCGCCGATGCGCACGGCCTGGCGGCGCTCGGCGCGCTTAAGTTCATAGGACACGCGCAGCAGCAGGCCCATCGCCACGCAGGTCATCAGCACCGACGAGCCGCCGGAAGAGATCAGCGGCAGGGTCAGGCCCTTGGTCGGCAGGATGCCCAGGTTCACGCCGATCGAAACGAAGGTCTGCATGCTGATCCACAGGCCGATGCCGAAGGCGATGTAGCCGGAGAAGTGCCGCTTCATCTCCACGCAACGCATGCCCAGCCAGAAGGTCCGGCCGACCAGCAGCGCGTACAGGGCCACGATCACGCAGGTGCCCAGGAAGCCGAATTCCTCGGCGGTGACCGAGAAAATGAAGTCGGTATGCGCTTCGGGCAGGTAGTACAGCTTCTGCACCGAGTTGCCCAGGCCGACGCCGGTCCACTCGCCACGGCCCACCGCCATCAGCGCGTTGGACAGCTGGTAGCCGTCGCCCTGCTGGTCGGCCCATGGGTCCAGGAAGGACGTGATGCGGCGCATGCGGTACGGCTCGATGATCGCCAGTGCGCTCATGCCGACCAGGCCGATGATCACCGGCATCGACATGCGCGGCATGTTCACCCCGCCCAGCACCAGCATGCCGGCGGTGATCGCCAGCAGCAGGGTGGACGAGCCGAAGTCCGGCTGCAGCAGCAGCAGCACCACCAGCGCCCCGGCCACGCCCAGCGGCTTGAGCATCGCCGGCCAGGTCGCGTTGACCTCGTCGCGGAAACGCACCAGGTAGCTGGACAGCCAGACGATGTAGAGCACTTTCACCGCTTCGACCGTCTGGAACTTGGAGATGCCCAGGTTGATCCAGCGGCGCGCACCGTTGACCGTGCTGCCCAGGCCCGGTGCGAACACCGCCAGCAGCAGCACGAAGCAGCCCAGCAGCAGCATCTGGTTGTACTGCTCGATGGACTTCAGTTCAGTGCGGGCGGCGATGACCGCCAGCACGATACCCACCGCCAGGAAGATCAGGTGGCGGTTGAGGTAGTAGAACGGACTGCTCATCAAGGCGATCGAGCTGGACGCCACCATCACCACGCCCACGCCGGTGAGCGCGATGATCGCGCCCAGCAGCCACTTGTCGTAGCTGCCTTCGATGGCTTCAAGGCGTGTTGCCTGGCGGGACAGGTCGTTCATCTCAGCGCACCTTCAACGTGGCCAGGCCGATCAGCACGAGCACGACGGAGATGATCCAGAAGCGCACGATCACGCGCGGCTCGGGCCAGCCCTTCAGTTCGAAATGGTGGTGGATCGGCGCCATGCGGAACACGCGCTTGCCGGTCAGCTTGAACGAGGCCACCTGGATCATCACCGACAGTGTTTCGATGACGAACACGCCGCCCATGATCACCAGCACCAGTTCCTGGCGGGTGATCACCGCGATCGTGCCCAGCACCGCGCCCAGCGCCAGCGCGCCGATGTCGCCCATGAAGACCATGGCCGGATAGGTGTTGAACCACAGGAAGCCGAGGCCCGCACCGGCGATGGCCGCGCAGATGATGACCAGCTCGCCGGCGCCTGGAATCTGCGGAATCTGCAGGTAGTTGGCGAATACCACGTTGCCCGAGGCATACGCGAACACGCCCAGCGCGCAGGCCACCAGCACGGTTGGCATGATGGCCAGGCCGTCCAGGCCGTCGGTCAGGTTCACCGCGTTGGAGAAACCGACGATCCAGAAGTAGGCGATGGCCACGAAGCCGATGCCGGCCAGCGGCAACGCCACCGACTTGAACATCGGGATGTAGAAGGTCAGCGCCGCCGGCACGTCGGCCGTGTAGAACAGGAACAGGCCAGCAGCCAGGCCGAAGATCGACTGCAGCAGGTATTTCCAGCGCGACTTCAGGCCGTTCGGGTCGCGGCGGACGATCTTGATCCAGTCGTCATACCAGCCGATGGCGCCGAAGCACAGCATCACCGCCAGCACCAGCCACACGTAGCGGTTGCGCAGGTCGGCCCACATCAGCACCGACAGGGTGATGGTGAGCAGGATCAGCGAACCGCCCATGGTCGGCGTGCCGGCCTTGGAGAAATGGGTCTGCGGACCGTCCTTGCGGATCGGCTGGCCGCCCTTGAACTGGGCAAGCTTGCGGATCATCGCCGGGCCAAGCCACAGCGACAGGAACAGGGCCGTCAGCGCGGCAAGGATGGCGCGGAACGTCTGGTAGTTGAACAGCCCGAACAGGCTCTCCAACTGCTGCAACCATCGAGCCAGTTCATACAACATGCGGGGATTCCTCTCCTTGCGCCAGCAGCGCTTTGACGATCAGGTCCATGGCACTGCCACGGGAACCCTTGACCAGGCAGCGCACACCAGCGTGCAACTCGTCCTGCAGCACCTGCGACAGCGCACCATGGGTAGCGAAATGGCGTCCGCCTTCACCGAAGGCGGCCGCAGCGGCGGCACTGAGCGGACCCAGTGCATACAGCCGCTTCAGGCCGGCGGCGCGTGCACGGATGCCGGCCTGCGCATGCAGCGCCTCGCCGTCCGGACCCAGCTCGCGCATGTCGCCCAGCACCAGCCAGCCCTCTTCCGGCGCGGCGGCCAGGGCGTCGATGGCCGCAGCCAGCGAACCGGGGTTGGCGTTGTAGCTGTCGTCCACCAGCACCGCGCCATTGCGCAGCTGATGGGCAATCTGGCGGCCCGGCACCGGCTGCGCTTCGGCCAGGCCGGTCGCGATCAGCGCCAGGTCGACACCGGCGGCCAGCGCCAGGCTGGCGGCGGCCAGCGCATTGCTGACGTTGTGGCGAGCGGGCAGGCCGAGCACCACGCGGGCTTCGCCGCTCGGTGCGACCAGGGTGAACTGGCTGCCCTGCGCGCCGGCGCGGATGTCGCGCGCGGTCACCTCGGCGGTATGTTCCAGGCCGTAGCGCAGCACGCGGCAACGCGGCGGGGTGCCGACGAAATGCTGTTCGAACCAGCGGCCGTAGGCATCGTCCACATTGATCACCGCCACGCCATCGGCCGGCAGCGCTGCATAGATCGCGCCCTTGGTCACCGCCACGCCGAGCAGGCTGCCCATGCGTTCCAGGTGCGCCGGGGCAATGTTGTTGACCAGCGCATAGCGCGGGCGGGCGATGTCGGTCAGGTAGGCGATATCGCCCGGCTTGCCGGCGCCCATCTCGTAGACGGCGTAGTCGGCATCTTCCGGCGCATCGATCACCGCCAGCGGCAGGCCGATCTCGTTGTTGCGGTTGCCCGGGTTGGCGTAGACCACCTTGTGGGCGTGCTGTGCCACCTGCTGCAGGATCGACAGCAGCAGGCTCTTCACGCTGGTCTTGCCGTTGCTGCCGGTGATCGCGAACACCTCGGTGCCGCGGTCGCGCTGCATGCCGGTGGCGATCTTCGCCAGTGCCAGTTCGCTGTCGGCCACCAGCACCTGTGGCAGTTCGATCGGCAGCAGGCGCTCGACCAGCAGCGCACTGGCACCGCGCGCCTGCGCGTCGGCGGCAAAGTCATGGCCGTCGAAACGCTCGCCGCGCAGCGCCACATACAGGCTGCCCGGGCCGAGGCTGCGGGTGTCATTGCTGACCGCATCGATGGCCACGTCGTCGCCGTGGATCTCGCCGCCGGCCCAGTGTGCGATCAGCGAAAGCAGGGTGCGCTTCATGCGGTGCCCTCCCCGGCCTGCGCCTCTAGTACACCGGCCTTGGCCGCCAGTGCAGCGGCGGCCACTTCGGTGTCGTCGAAGTCATGGCGCACGCCATTCACTTCCTGGTACGGCTCGTGGCCCTTGCCGGCGATCAGGATGATGTCACCGGCACCGGCACGCTTCACCGCCAGGCCGATCGCACGCGCGCGGCTGCGCTGCACGGTCACGGCGGAGGCATCGGTGAAGCCGGCCAGGATGTCGGCCACGATCACGTCGCCATCCTCGCCACGCGGGTTGTCGTCGGTGACGATGACCTGGTTGGCCAGACGCTCGGCAATGGCCGCCATCTGCGGGCGTTTGCCGGTATCACGCTCGCCGCCGCAGCCGAACACGCAGAACAGCGTGCCCTGCAGGTGGCCATGCAGGCTGTCCAGCGCCTGTTCCAGCGCGTCCGGGGTGTGTGCGTAGTCGACCACCACGGTCGGCAGGCCGCCTTCGCCGCCCAGGCGGTTCATGCGGCCACGGATCGGCTGCAGCGCCGACAGTACTTCGGCGATGCGCGGCAGCGGCTGGCCCTGCGCGTGCAGGGTGCCGGCCACCGCCAGCAGGTTGTCCACGTTGAAGCGGCCCAGCAGCGGCGACAGCACCGCCGCGCGCTGGCCGTCGATGACCAGTTCGAAGGCAATGCCACGGCCATCCAGCTGCAGCGCCTCGGCGCGCACGCTGGCGTCAGTGGCACCGCGCGAGCTCAGGCCGATCGGCTGCACGCCCGCCGGCAGGCCGGCGAACAGCTGGCGGCCGAACGCGTCGTCCAGATTGATCACCGCGGCCTTCAGGCCCGGACGGTGGAACAGCCGCGCCTTGGCCGCGCCGTAGCTGGCCATGTCGCCGTGGTAGTCCAGATGGTCGCGGGTGAGGTTGGTGAACACCGCCACGTCGTAGTGCACGGCATCCACGCGACCCTGGTCCAGCGCATGCGAGCTGACTTCCATCGCCACCGCGCGCGCACCGGCGTCGCGCAGCTGCGCCAGCAGCGCGTGCATCTGCAGCACCAGCGGCGTGGTGAAGCCGGTCGGCTCGACCGCACCATAAAGTCCGGCGCCCAGCGTGCCGATACTGCCACTGGGCGTACCGAGCAGGTGCCAGGCCTGGGCCAGCAGCTGCACGGTGGAGGTCTTGCCGTTGGTGCCGGTGACACCGACCATCGCCATCGCCCGCGACGGCGCGCCATGGAACTGGTCGGCCATCGCACCCATGCGTGCGCGCAGGCCCGGCACGGCGATCGCATCGGCCGGTGCCGGCAGTTCGGCAGGCGCCGGCGGTTCAAACAGGATGACGCTGGCACCGGCGGCGCGGGCCTGCTCGACAAAGCCGAGGCCATGCGCGCCGAAACCGGCGATGGCGACGAAGGCATTGCCGGGACGCACGGCGCGGCTGTCCAGCACCAGGCCGGTCAGAACGGGGTCGTGCCCTGCAAGGACAACGTCCGGAAGCAACTGCGAAAGCAACATCGAAGGACTCATTGCGTGCCTCCCGTAGTGGGCGGCGTCTGGGCGTGCGCGCTCGGCAGCGCAGCATCGAATTCAGCGGCGGCATCCACCGGCAGCGCGGTCTCGGCCGGCGGCGCAGGCAGGATCGAGGCCGAGTGGCCGACCTTGCCGGACTGCTGTGCGGCCAGCCACGACTGCAGGTCGTCCAATGGCACGTCCATCAGGCGCAGGGTGCCTTCCATCACGTTGTGGTAGACCGGCGCCGACACCAGGCCACCGTAGAACTTGCCGGCCTGCGGATCGTTGATGACGATGACGGTGGCGAAGCGCGGGTTGGTGGCCGGTACCACGCCAGCGAACAGCGCGTTGTAATGGCCCCGCTCGTAACCACCCGGGCCGGCCTTGCGCGCAGTACCGGTCTTGCCGGCCACGCGATAGCCCAGCACCGCCGCCTGCTTGGCGCCGCCCTGGGTGACCACGGTTTCCATCATCGCCACCACCTGCCTGGCGACGTTCTCGTCGATGATCTGCTGGCCTTCGTTGCGCTGGCCCTTGACGAAGGTCGGCGCGATCAGACGACCGCCGTTGGCCAGTGCCGAATAGGCGGTAGCGATCTGCAGCGGCGTCACGTTCAGGCCGTAGCCGTAGGACATCGTGGTCTTGGTGGTACCCGACCAGCGCGCCGGGCGCAGCACCACGCCGCCGGATTCACCGGGGAAACCGCTGTGCGGTACCGAGCCATAACCAAAGCGGCGCACGCCGTCGTAGAACACCTGGTCCGGCATCTTCGCCGCGACCTTGGCCGCACCCACGTTCGAACTGCGGGTGATCACGCCGGTCACGTTCAGCACGCCGTTGTTGCGCGGCACGTCACGGATGGTGAAGCGACCCAGGGTCATGTAGCCCGGATTGGTGTCGATGATGGTGTCCTTGGTCACCGCACCGGCCTGCAGCGCGGTAGCGATGGTCAACGGCTTCATCGTCGAACCCGGCTCGACCAGGTCGGTCACCGCACGGTTGCGGCGCGCATCGGGCAGCGCGCCAGTCAGCGAATTCGGGTTGTAGGTCGGCAGGTTGACCATGGCCAGGATCTCGCCGGTGGTCACGTCCATGATCACCATCGAACCGCCCGCTGCCTTGTTGGCCACCAGCGCGTTGCGCAGTTCCTTGAACGCCAGGTACTGGATGCGGCGGTCGATGCTGAGGGTCAGGTCCTTGCCCGGCTCAGCGGCGCGCAGCAGATCGCTCTCGACGGTCTCGCCCTTGCGGTTGCGGATCACCCGCTTCGCACCGGCCTTGCCGCGCAGCCATTCGTCGAACGCCAGCTCCAGGCCTTCCTGGCCGCGGTCGTCGATGTTGGTGAAGCCCAGCACGTGCGCCATCGCTTCACCCTGCGGGTAGAAGCGGCGGAACTCGCGCTGCGCGGCCACGCCCGGAATCTTCAGCGCGACCACCTTCTCTGCCTCGTCCGGATTGATCCGGCGGCGCAGGTACATGAATTCCTTGTCCGACTTCTGCGACAGGCGGCTGCTCAGCTCATCCACCGACATGCCGACCGCCTGGGCCAGCTCCGGGATGCGCTCGGGCGAACGCAGCAGGTCCTGCGGATTGACCCAGATCGAGGCGACCGGCGTGGATACCGCCAGCGGCTCGCCGTTGCGGTCGGTGATCATGCCGCGCGAGGTCTTGATCGGCAGCTCGCGCAGGTAACGGGCCTCGCCCTGGCGCTGGTAGAAGTCGCTGTTGATGATCTGCACGTAGGCAGCACGACCGACCAGCGACACCGAGCACAGGCCGAGCGCGAGCGCGACCCAGCGCAGGCGCTGGCGCAGGTTGAAGGCATTGCGCGGGCGGTTGCGGCCGGCCTTGCTCATGGCCGCACCACCACGATGTCGGCGGCCTCGGGGAACTTCATGCCGAGCTTCTCGCGGGCGATGCGATCGACACGGTTGGCCTCGGCCAGGGTCGCCTGCTCCAGCTGCAGTCGGCCGAATTCCAGGTTGATGTCATCGCGCTTGCGCTCGGCGCGCGACAGTTCGATGAACGTCTGCCGATGACGGTGACGCACGAACACGACGCCGATCGCCGAGGCCACGGTGGACGCCAGCAGGATGATCAGCAGCAGCCGGCTCATGCGTCGGCCTCCCGCTTCTGCGCCACGCGCAGCACGGCGCTGCGCGCACGCGGGTTGGAGGCCAGCTCTTCGTCGGTGGCCTTGATGGCACCGCCGATCAGGTCAAGCGTCGGCACGAATGCCACCGCCTCGGGCAGGCGGCGGTTGGTCGGCGGCGCCTTGGCCAGGCGGTTCATGTACTGCTTGACGATGCGGTCTTCCAGCGAATGGAAGCTGATCACCGCCAGCCGGCCACCGGGCTTGAGCCGTTCCACGGCCGCATCGAGCCCGGCTTCCAGATCGGCCAGCTCGCGGTTGATGTGGATGCGGATGGCCTGGAAGCTGCGCGTGGCCGGGTGGATCTTGTCTTTCCCACGCGGCATCACCGAGGCGATCAGCTCGGCCAGTTCGGCGGTGCGGGAGAAGGGCTGCTTCTCACGGCGGGCCACGATGGCACGGGCGATGCGGCGGCTCTGGCGTTCTTCGCCATAGGTCCACAGCACGTCGGCAATTTCGCGCTCTTCCACGCGGTTGATCCACTGCGCGGCGCTTTCACCGCTGTCCGGGTCCATGCGCATGTCCAGCGGGCCGTCCTTGCCGAAGCTGAAGCCACGTTCGGCCACGTCCAGCTGCGGCGACGACACGCCCAGGTCGAACAGCACGCCGTCCAGGCCTTCGGCCGTCGCATCCCACTGCAGCAGCTGGGCGAAGCTGCCACGGAAGATGGACACGCGCGGGTCCGGCGCGAAATCGCGCTCGGCAACGGCGATGGCTTCCGGATCCTTGTCCATGACCAGCAGGCGCCCCTCGGGACCGAGCTGGGTGAGCACGCCACGTGCATGACCGCCACGACCGAACGTGCCATCCAGATAACGTCCGTTTTCGATCACCCTCAGGCCTTCAAGGACCTGGGTGTACAGGACCGGCAGGTGCACCGCCGGCGACTGCGACACCGGAAGGTGACCGGTCTGCGCTTCTGGGCGCATCCGGGCACCCCGGCTCACAACTTCAGGTCGAGCAACCCATCACCCAGATCCTCGTCAGACAACGTCTGCTGGATCAGGGCCCGATGCGCCTGCTCGCTCCACAATTCGAACTTGTCGCCCATACCGAGCAATACCGCCTTCTTCTCAATGCCCACCGCACCGCGGTGGCTGGCGGGGATGCTGATGCGACCGTTGCCGTCCAGTTCCAGATGGGCGGCCGAGCCGACCAGCTTCTGCTGCAACAGGCGCACGACGCGCTGGGTGTTGGGCTTGGACATGACGTCGTCGCGGACCCGCTCCCATTCCGACTCTGCATACAGCCACAGGCAGCCGGCTTCGAACGGGTTGTAGGTCAGCACGAGACGGTTGTTGCTGGCGCGCGCGACGAGGTCGCGGTAAGCGGTGGGAACCGCCATGCGCCCTTTATCGTCAACTGTGATGGCCGTCTCGCCCTGGAACACGACGCGTGCACCTATCCTTCGCCCGGTGAAACATTGAACCACGAAAACCCACAAAACACCCGGATTTCCCTCTGATGCCCACCTTAGCAGCGGCCGAAGGGTTGTCAACAACTTTTCAGCAGGGAAATCGCCAGCCGCATCAATGGCTTGCAACAACCTTTAGAGAATTGTTCAAGGCTTATCCACAAGTTGCTGATCCGTCTCAATTTTTGAGATTGAACGGAAGTTCAGGGCTGTGGACAAGGCGTGAAACATCGCCTGCGCATTCATCCGGAACCGGCCGGAAACGCCGCCGGACTGCGCAAACGATGCACAATGAGGCCATGTGCCTGCTCGCTCTTGGCTGGATGCACCACCCGCGCTGGCGGCTGGTGATGACCGGCAACCGTGATGAGTTCCACGCCCGCCCGACCGCGGCGCTGGCCCCCTGGCAGGATGAGACCTCCGTCATCGGAGGGCGCGACCTGCGCTCCGGCGGTGGCTGGGCCGGCGTCGGCGCCGGCGGCCGCATGGCCGTGGTCACCAATGTCCGTGATCCGCTGGCCGCACAGACCGGCCCGTCCCGGGGTGCACTGGTGGCCGACTTCCTGCGCGGCCGCGACCCCGCCGCCGTGCATATCGACCAGCTGGCCACCGTGGCGGGCGCGTATGCACCCTTCAACCTGCTGCTGGCCGATGGCGACAGCCTCGAGTACCTGGGCAACCACCCCGCCGAGCGCCAGAGCCTGGGCCCGGGTGTGCATGGCATGTCCAACGGCGCACTGGATGCGCCCTGGCCGAAGACCCGCCGGCTGATGGCCGCGCTTGAAGCCTGGCTGCAGGAAGACGGGGTCAGATCCCCTTCCCAAGGGGAAAGGGATCTGACCCCGCTCTGGAACGCCCTCGCCGACGAACACCGCCCGGCCGACAGCGACCTGCCCGACACCGGCATCGGCCTGGAACGCGAGCGCTGGCTGAGCCCGGCCTTCATCCGCGGCGACGATTACGGCACCCGCGCCAGCACCGTGCTGCTGATCGATGCCGATGGCCACGGCGAGATCCACGAGCGCCGCTTCGGCCCACAGGGCGTCGCACCTGGCCAGAGCCAGGTCGATTTCTGACCCTGTACCTGTTTTCTGTGTCTATAAATGTCTGCACACACGCCACACGATGACCCGGCGCGGTCCTGCCGCGCGCCCCACCGATCCACAGGGAGTCATCGATGCGCCGTGTTCTTGTACTTGCCGCCACCCACCTGCTCGCCCTCGGCCTGGGCTTCGGCCTGGGCATCTACCTGCTGCCGATCCTGATCGCCCCCGACGACCCGCCGGTCGCACAGGTGCAGGCCGCCATGGCCGAAGCCCGCTACCACACCACCTTCCGTCGCCACCTCAAGGGCAGCGACGCGGTGCACTGGGCCGAAGGCAAGGTCAGCGTCAGCCCGCGCCAGGTCGCCTTCGACGGCAAGATGGGCCCGGGACCGGATTACAAGGTCTACCTGGTCCGCGACTTCGTCGACAACAAGGCCGATTTCCTGAAGACCAAGGCGCAGGCCCAGCGCATCGGCGAGGTAAAGACCTTCAACCGCTTCCTGGTGGACGTGCCCGAAAGCATCAACGTGGACGACTACACCACCGTAGTGGTGTGGTGCGAACGGTTCGAGCAGTTCATTTCCGCTGGGCAGTACCGCTGATCAAAAAGGGGCCGGCTCCCTTTCCTGCGGAAAGGGAGCCGGCCCCGTAATGCTGGCGCACCGACGCCACGCATGGGCGCCGGTAGATCCCCCACGCATGGCATCAGTAGATCCACGCCATGCGTGGATGGAAGAAAGAGGCGGAGCCGGCCGATAAGCCGGGTTCTGTCGTGGACAGTCATTCCTCTAGGCGTTACGTCACCGCAACGCTCAAGCAACCTACCCGGATCCAACGCGGGCCGCGCCAAAGGATCCCTATTTGGTCTTGCTCCAGGTGGGGTTTGCCGTGCCGGTCTGTTGCCAGACTCGCGGTGCGCTCTTACCGCACCATTTCACCCTTACCGGCCTTCCGAAGAAGACGTAGGCGGTATCTTTCTGTTGCACTTTCCGTCGGCTTGCGCCGCCCAGGCGTTACCTGGCACCTTGCCCTATGGAGCCCGGACTTTCCTCGGCACCCCCGAAGGGATGACGCGACTGTCTGGCCGGCTCCGCCAGCGCATATTCTAGCGCACGCACGTCCTTCCTGCCGTGCCGATCGCGGCGTCCGGTTCATCCATCCACGCATGGCGTGGATCTACCGATGTCGCTGCCCTGGTGGGTGCAGATTCCGATCTGGTGGGTGCGGACCTTGGTCCGCACGATCCATCAACTCCCGTACAACGCCTTGCGCGGTGCACCGGTCAACTCGGCGGCGAGCTTGGCGGCGGTCGACGGCGGCAGGTGCTCGCTCAGCTTCGCGTAGACGCGGCGACCATGCGCCAGCTGCGCTTCCTCGTCGTCACCAGCACCCTGCACCATCACCACGAACTCGCCCTTGCGCTGGTTCTCGTCGGCTTCCACCTTGGCCAGCAGTCCCGCCAGATCACCATCGAGCACGGTCTCGAACAGCTTGGTCAGCTCGCGTGCCAGCACTGCCGGGCGCTCGCCGCCGAAGATCGCCGCCATGTCGGCCAGCGATTCGGCGATGCGGTGCGAGGATTCGTAGAACACCATCGTGCGCACTTCGCCGGCCAGCGCCTGCAGGCGGTCGCGACGGCCACTGGCCTTGGCCGGCAGGAAGCCCTCGAAACTGAAGCGGTCGCTGGGCAGGCCCGCCACGCTCAGCGCGGCAATGGCGGCGCAGGCACCGGGAATCGGGCTGACCTTGATGCCGGCCGCACGGGCAGCACGCACCAGGCGGAAGCCGGGGTCGCTGACCAGCGGGGTGCCCGCATCGCTGACCAGCGCCAGCGATTCGCCCGCCTGCAGGCGCGAGACCAGGCGTTGCGACAGGGCCTCTTCATTGTGTTCGTGCAGGGCCACCAGCGGCTGCTGGATGCCGAAATGGGACAGCAGCTGGCCGCTGCGGCGGGTGTCCTCGGCACAGATGGCCGCCACCGAGCGCAGCACCTCCTGCGCGCGCGGGCTCAGATCGGCCAGGTTGCCGATCGGGGTGGCGACGACGTACAGGGTTGGGACACTCATTTCAGCGGTACTCACGGGGCAAGGGTAGAATCGTAGCGTGTACCCGGCCAAGGCCGCTGCCCTCATCGCATGGACCCGATCATGAACAAGCCCGCCGCACGGATCTCCGCCCTGTCGTTGTCGCTGATGCTGCTGGCCGGCTGTGCCACCACCAGCCTGACCAGCGCGCCCGAATCGCCGGCCCAGAGCCAGGCGCTGGCGCTGATCGAACAGGGCAAACCGCGCGACGCCGCCCTGCAATTGGAAGCGCTGGCCGCAACCCTGAAAGGTGGCGCCCGCAGCAACGCCCTAGCCGATGCCGCCTGGGCCTGGCACCTGGCCGGCGACAGCGCTCGCGCGCGCAGCCTGCTGGGCCAGCTCACCGCCCGCCAGCTGACCGGCGCCAGCCTGCAGCGCTACCAGCTGACCGGCGCCGAGCTGGCACTGGCCGACAAGCAGCCGGCGCAGGCGCTGGCACTGCTGAAGGACAGCGGCGACAACGTACTGCCGGCCCTGCGCACGCGCTGGTACGTGGCACGCGCGAATGCCCTGCAAGGCACCGGCGACAGCTTCGGCGCCGCCGCCGAGCGCGCCCGCGCGCACGCCAGCCTGACCGGCAGCGCCCGCAGCGAAAACCAGGCCGCCATTGCCGGCCTGCTCGGCACGCTCGACGACGCTACCCTGCGCAGCCGTGCCGCCGCCCTGCCGGCCAACGACCCGCTGTACAACTTCGCTGGCCGTGCGCTGATCGCACGCGGCCTGCCGCTGCCGCGCCCGTTCGACCGCGACGGCGCCGCCCAGTTCGATACCAGCAAGCGCCCGCCGGCGATGAGCGACGGTTACCGCCCGCCGGCCAAGCTGGCCGTGCTGCTGCCGCTCAGCGGCCGCCTGGCCACCGCCGCGCAGCCGGTGCGCGATGGCCTGCTCGCCGCCTACTACGGCGAGACCCGCCGCCGCCCGGACATCAACTTCATCGACACCGCCGGTACCCCGGCCGGTGCGCTGGCCGCATATGACAAGGCCGTCGCCTCCGGTGCCGACTTCGTGGTCGGTCCGCTGGGCCGCGACGAAGTGGACGCGGTGTACGGCCGCCAGCAGCTGCAGGTGCCGGTGCTGGCACTGAACCGTGGCAAGGACGCGCCGCCGGCCGGCAGCGCCGGTTTCTCGCTGGCGCCGGAAGACGACGGCATCGTCGCCGCCGAATACCTGCGTGGCCGCGAGCGCGGCAAGGCGCTGGTGATCAACAGCGCCGACGATACCGGTCGCCGTGCCGCCGCCGCCTTCGCCCAGCGCTTCGCCCAGCGCGGCGGCCAGGTGGTGGCCACGGTCGGCGTCAGCGATGCGGTTGGCGATGTCGGTGCGCAGGTGCGCAATGCCGGCCAGGTCGATGCCGTGTTCCTCGCCGTGCGCGCCCCGCAGGCTCGCCTGCTGGCGCCGCAGCTGGCGCTGGCCGGTGCCGGTGGCGCCACCCGCGTCGGCACCTCGCAGCTGACCGTCGGCAGCGGCAAGATGGAAGAAGACGTGGCGCTGGACGGCATCGTCTACCCGAACGAAGCCTGGAACGTGCGCAGCGTGTCGGGCCTGCCGTCGGCCAGCCAGGTCGCCAGCACCCTGCCCAGCGCACGCGGTGCGGCCGGCCGCCTGTTCGCCTTCGGCGCCGATGCCTGGAAGATCACCGCCTACCTGGACAAGCTGTCCAACGAAGGTGGCCTGGACGGTGCCACCGGCACCCTGTTCCTGGACAGCAACGGCAACATCCTGCGCCAGCCGGCCTGGTCCACCTTCAATGGCGGCCGGCCGATGCCGATCGTCGGTGGTCGCTGAGCGCAGCCAACGGGGCTCGGCGGTGGAAGCCGCCGCCGAGCAGCATCTGCAACGGGCCGGACTGCAGCCGCGTGCGCGCAACGTGCGTTATCGTGGCGGTGAGCTGGACCTGGTGATGGACGACGCCGGCACCGTGGTGTTCGTGGAGGTGCGCTACCGCGCGCGATCTGATTTCGGTGGCGGCGCGGCCTCGGTGGATGTGCGCAAGTGTCGGCGCCTGGCACATGCCGCATTGTTGTACCTGCAGGACCATCCCGCGCTGGCCGATGCGCCGTGCCGCTTTGATGTGGTGGAAGCTACGGGCGAGCCGCCGCAGTTGCAGTGGCTGCGCGATGCGTTCCGGTTGGATGATTGCTGATGGCTACCGTTTGCTTTGGTAGAGGCCGACCTTGGTCGGCGCTTCTGTGCCAACCAAGGTTGGCAGCTACCAGAGCGCAGCCTGGCCGGCACGACCATGGTGCGTGACTGATGCCTTCGATCATCACCCATGCCGCTGTGCCTCTGGCGCTGTGGTGCGCCGCGGATCGTGGCCGCATTCCGGCATGGCTGCTGGCCGCCGGTGTGGTCGCCGCGATGCTGCCCGATGCCGATGTACTGGCCTTTGCCCTGCATATTCCCTATGCCGATGCGTTCGGCCATCGCGGTGCCAGCCATTCGTTGTTGTTTGCCGGGGTGTTGGCCGCATTGGCGGCGTTGTGGTCTGCATTGTGCCAACCCAGGTTGGCACCTACCAAGGCGCGGCCAACGGTGGCATCGACCATGCAAGCCACCGTGTTCGTCTTCATCTGCGCGGCCAGCCATCCCCTGCTCGACGCCATGACCTCCGGCGGCCTTGGCGTTGCCCTGGCCTGGCCGTGGAGCGAACAGCGCTTCTTCGCCCCGTGGCGGCCGATCCGCGTTTCACCGTTTGCCCCGCAGTTCTTCAGCGCGCGCGGCATCGCTACCCTGCTCTCTGAACTGCGCTGGGTCTGGCTGCCGCTGGCCGGCGCCGTTGTTGCCTGGAAACTGATCCAACCCGCTCCTGCTGCCCCACGAGATCTGTCATGAGTACTGCCCTGCCCGCCGCATTGATTGCCGAACTGTCTGCCCTGCTGGGCGCGGAGGGCTGGCGCATGGATGACAACGCGCTGGAGGCGAACGCGCAGGACAACTCGTGGCGCCACCAGCGCCCCGCTGCCGTCGCGCTGCCCGCCAGCGTCGAACAGGTGCAGGCACTGGTGCGTGCCTGTCGCGTGCATGGCGTAGCGCTGGTCGCGCGCGGCGCCGGCACCGGCACCACCGGTGCAGCCGTGCCGTTGCCGGGCAGCATCGTGTTGTCGTTCACCCGCATGGACCGCATCGTGGAGATCCGTGCCGGTGATCGCTGCGCCGTGGTGCAGCCCGGCGTGCTCAATGGAACGCTGCAGCAGGCGCTGGCGCCACATGGCCTGTTCTGGGCACCGGACCCATCCAGCGCGGAGATCTGCAGCGTGGGTGGCAACCTGGCCTGCAACGCCGGTGGCCCGCGCGCGGTGAAGTACGGCACCAGCCGCGACAACGTACTCGGTCTGGTCGCCGTCACCGGCACCGGCGAGGTGATCCGCTGCGGTGGTGCCTACACCAAGGATTCCACCGGCTACGACCTCACCCACCTGCTGGTGGGCAGCGAAGGCACGCTGGCGCTGATCGTGGAAGCCACCCTCAAGCTCACTCCGCTGCCGGTCAGCCAGGCCGGGCTGCGCGTGTTGTACCGCGATGCGGATGCCGCCGCAGCCGCCGTGTCGCGGTTGATGTCGCAGCCGGTGGTACCCACCCGCCTGGAATTCATGGACGCACGCAGCCTGGAGCTGCTGCGGCTCAATGGCGCCGATGTTCCGGAGGCCGGTGCGATGCTGCTGGTCGAGGCCGATGGTGACCACGACACCCTGCCCTATCTGTTGCAGGCATTGGCCAGCGCCGCCGAAGGCGACGGCATGATCGAGCTGGACGTGGCGATGGAAGGCCGCGCGCGCGACCAGCTGTGGGCGGCGCGCAAGGCGCTGTCGCCGGCACTGCGGACGGTCGCGCCCGGCAAGATCAATGAAGACGTGGTGGTGCCAGTGTCGCGCATTCCGGAACTGGTGGCCGGTGTACAGGCATTGGCGCGCGACTACACGCTGACCATCGTCACCTTCGGTCACGCTGGCAACGGCAACCTGCACGTCAACATTCTTTACCACCCGGACGACGCCGACGAGAACGCACGCGCGCATGCCGCACTGCCGAAGATCTTCGAACTGACGCTGTCACTGGGCGGCACGCTGTCCGGCGAGCATGGCATTGGTTTGGCCAAGCGCGATTTCATGGCCCAGGCGTTCAGCCCGGCCACGCTGGCGACGATGCGCGCGATCAAGGCCGCGCTGGACCCGGACGGCATCCTCAATCCAGGCAAGGTGCTGCCGCTGGCATAGGCCGCGTGCACTCCTTTAGGGCCGAGCCCATGCTCGGCTGCTCGTCGACCCGGTCCCGATCAAGCCCGCGCTGCGCGTGGCAAGCCGAGCGTGGGCTCGGCTCTACAAGGACTTGTCGCTTGCACTATCGATCAGCGTCTGCCGGAAGCTGGGCAGCAGCACGCGGTTGCCATGCCCACTCAGGTGATCATTGTCGAAGAACAGCGGTTCACCCTCTTCCACCGCCGAGCAGGTCTGCGGCCCGCACAGCAACGGTAGCGGGTCCCACACCGTGAGCCATGGATAGCGCGCCGCCAGCTCGGCCAGCAACGCCATCTGCGGCGCGCGCAGCCTTTCCAGATCGGCACGCGGCATGCTCAGGCCACCGGCACAGGCAGGATTGCGGCGGTTGAACCAATCCGAACAACGGTAGGCCCCGGCCTTGAACAACGGCAGCGGTGCATCCACAACCACGTGCACGGCCAGCTCCTGCAAACGCCCAAGAACACGATCAGCCTCGTCACGCGCGGCCTGTGCATGGGCCGGGGTGCGCTCGTCCAACAGCTGTTGATAGATCTGTTGTGCATCCTGGCGCTGCCAATCGAACCCACGCAGCTCCGGCATGCGCAATGCTGCCAGCAGCACGATGTCACCCGGACGCGCCTCACGCTCGATATTCGACAATGCGTTTTCAATGAAGTCCCGACAGTCGGCCGGGCTGGCCCGCAGTAGATTGACGAAGCTGCAACCACCGCGGTCATCCTGGCGCATCTCCATGCCGGTCTGGCGCGCGACCATGCTGGTCATGGTGCGGTAGGCCGCCGCATGCGAATCCCCCACCACGAACAGGCGCCGCCCTTCGAGCGCCGGCGCGCTCACCGGCTCCAGCGACCGCCATGCGGGATAGCGACGCGCCTGCCATGCGTAGCCATCGCGGGTAACGCTGAGCGAGATCTGCTCGTGGTATTCCACCGTAGCCCACGCGCCTGCGCCGCATAGCGCGACCACTGGCAGCCCCATCGCCAGCACCTTGGCCGGTGCCAGCCGCAGCAGCGGCGCCGCACTGCGCAGCGGGCGCTCGATGAAGTGGTAGGACGCGGCCGACACCGCCAGCAGCAGTACCGGATACAGCCACAGCGCAGCACCGTGCAGGCCGCAGGTCCAGCGCAGCAGCACCAGCAGCGGCCAATGCCACAGGTACAGCGAATAGGACAGCCTGCCCAGATACGCCAGCGGCGCGCACCCCAATGCGCGGCCGATGCGCGATGTACCCGGCGCCGACACACTCGCCAGCAGCATCAACGTGCCAGCCACGGTAGCCAGCACGCCCGGAACCGGCATCGCCAGCTGCGGTGCAATCACCACGCCTGCACCCAGCAGCGCCAGACCGGCCACGGCAACCGCATCCCCGTTCTGGCCCGGCGTGCGCGTGCGCATCCACTGGTACAGCAGCGCGCCCGCGGCCAACTCCCAGAACCGTGCGGGCAGCAGATAGAACGCCGCCGCCGGTGCCGTTTGCGCCTGCCAGCCTGCCCACGCCAGCGACAGCAGGGTCAACACCGGCAACAGCCAACGCGACCATGGCCAGCGCTCACGCCCACGCAACCACACGAAGAACAGCAGCGGGAAGACCAGGTAGAACTGCTCCTCCACGCCCAGCGTCCAGGTGTGCAGGAAAGGGTTCAGTTCCACGCCGGGTGAGAAGTAATCGTCCTGCTGACCCGCCAGCACGATGTTGCTGAAGCCGATCAGCGCGGCCCAGCCGGTCTGGTCGAACTGCTCGTTGCGCCACGCGCGGGGAATGAACAGCGCCGACAGCACAAAGGTCGCCATCAGCATCACCAGCAGCGCCGGCAACAAGCGCAGCACGCGGCGCCGGTAGAAATCAAGCAGCATTGCGCCCAGCGACGCATTGGCGCGCGAGGCCAGCGACTGGCTGATCACGAAGCCGGACACCACGAAGAACAGATCCACGCCGGTGAAACCGCCGGGCAACCACGCCGCATTGGTGTGGAAGACCACGACGGCCAGCACCGCCAATGCACGCAGGCCATCGATGGCGGCGTTGTGGGAACGTTCGGGAGGGGACATGCGCGTGGTCAGTAGCGAGCGATCCGGCAGCATCGCCACCGGCTGCACAGTCACTCAATGGACAATCACGACAGATGGGGCCTTCGTTCAGATACAGTCAAGACTTCGATCCTGCCATCTGCTTCTCCGCGCGGTGTACCCCAGTCGACTGACGACCATTCCCCCCCTCGCCGGCACATCGGCAAGGCGAGATAGGTCGTCATTGCCGTACGCGCACGTCATCCGGCATGGAGGTGAAGCATCCATTCGCAATGGCAAGCTCATTGGAACCTGAGTTCTTCCCCATGCAGCGACTGGATGAAGACTACTGGTAGGTTGCTGTGATGGTGATCTCGGTCTGCACCGAGCCCGCGTTGATACCACTGGTGGAGGGCAGGTAGTAGCCCGCACGCAGCGTGTAGCTGGCCGTCGCTCCAGTCACTATGACAGGAATGTCCTTGTCTCCCTTCTTCAGAGGTGTCGATCCGCTCGCGCCTGCCAGCAGCACAATGGAAAGGCCCTTGGCGGGCTCGCTCGTCGCCGTGTTCTTCCACCGCAGGGCATCGCCCTCCGCAGCGGTCCCATCAAAGGAAAGCAGTGCCTTGGTGACGCCGATGCATCCGGTGAAATTCAGATTGCTGGTCTTGAGATTGTTGTTGCCCACATTGAGTGCATCGGCCTTGACGCTGTCGAGCGTGATGGCGGGGGTGGCCAGCGCACAGGTACCCGGCAACACTCGGCCACTGATGGAAAGTGTCTGGCTGCTGGCCGGCGATGCGGCCATCAGCAATGCAAGCATGGCCGGCAGATGACGGTACTGATCGATCATGGAGATTCTCCTGGAGCAAGCGAAGATTGAATGTCAGGACCTGGAATCGCGGTCTCTACCCGCAACCCGGCGTCGCCCATTGGCGTGCACAGCGCCTGGGTCCAGGACAGGCCATAGGCGTCAGGTTTGGCGGGCATGCGGTACAGCAGTCGACAGCGGCTGGGGCCATCGGCATCGACGATCAATGCTCCTTCATCCTGGGCACCGCGCAGATGAATCACGCCCCCCTGCCCAACGGCTCCGCGCGGCGTGCCGTTCTCCTCCTGCACGCGCGCGGCAAACGGCAACGGCTGCCCAAGCGCGTCCGTCGCATCGATGAACAAGGAGCGCTCGCGTCGCACTTCGAACGGAACACGTACGATGCTGCCCGCTGTCGGCGCGATGCGCCGGGAGGTCTGTAGGAGTTCCACTTCCAGCGGCAAACCGGACGGGTCAAGATCAATGCGGTTCCAGCGGTAAGGGCTGATGTGCGGCAGCAGCGCATAACCACGGCGATCAACACGGAGATCAGCGCCGGCTCCGATGCGGGCGCCGTGCGCGCCGGGCGCCTGCACCAGCGCAAATCCCTCTCCCACTGGCTGCCCCAGGGTGATCCCACCACGGTGCAAGGCGATGCTGCCGGCGGCCCCCAGCGTGTGACTGCTGAAATGCCCGGCTCGGGTGAAGCCCGCGCTGAGATGTGCGTAGCGGCCTTGATAATCGGCGAATGCAGTGCAGCTGCGTACCCCGCCCGCCCGCTGCTCTCCAGACAGTGAATAGTTGAGCGCGCGACGCTCTCCCACCGCACCTGTCAGGCTCAGCTGGGCCTGGCCTCCACCGTCAGAGCGACCCACGCGGGTGCTGGTCCGCTGCGTGCTGCCGTGGGATCCCAAGGGCAGACTGACCGTGAGGTCGTAGCGGGTGTCCTGACGACCGTTTCCCTGCCGGAAACGCATGACGGATACGCCGTAGTTGACCTTCCCCGCAACGGTATTGAAGCTCAGCTGCAGATCATTCTGGCGCTGCGTGCTGTCCCAGTACGCGACGTGGCCGCCGTCGAGATGCAGGCTGCTGCGCTCCCCGATCCTCTGTGAGAAGTTCAGCTGGTAGCGCTGGCGCGCACGTCCCACTGGATGCCACTCGTCCGAGCGGGCCGTTGCCAGATCGTGCAGCGTGAGGAAGCCCCGGGTGCTGTAACGATACGCCGCAAGCCCGAAGTTGGTGCCACTTTCTGCCAGGTAGCGCTGATAGTTCACCCGGTAGCTGTTGCCGATCAGGGGCCGCCCGTCCGCCTGGCGGGCGCGCGAATGGGTGACGTCCATGCCCAGCGCGCCGACAGGAGTGTTGACCGCCACCCCCAGCAGGCCGGCACCGTATCCTTCAGCCAGCTGCAATCCCCCGAGAGCTGTCAGTCGATTGTTCAGTCCATGCGCATGGGTGGCCTCGGCGAAGCCCAGCCGCTGCAGGACGTGACGGCCTCTTAGTGCACCGGCGGTCACGCTTGAGCGGGACGTACCCGCGCGCAGCGCCTGTGGCACCGCCGAGAAGCTGACGGTGAACTGCTGCTGCCGGCCATCGGCTTCCATTACGATCACCTGCAGGTCACCACCAAAGTTGGTGGGATACAGATCGTCTATCGCGAACGGCCCTGGAGCGACGTTTACTTCATGGATGACAACACCGTCCTGCTCGATGCGCACCACTGCACTGCTGTCGGCAATGCCACGTACCACCGGTGCATATCCGCGCAGTGAATCAGGCAGCATCCGTTCATCACTGGCGATACGCACCCCCGTGAACGGCACACTGTCAAACAGCTGCCCACTGGTGTTGCCCTCACCCAGCAACAGCTGGCTGTTCCACCCGGGAATGTCACGCTGGGCGTAACTGTTGATGGTGGTACGGCGCACCTGCCCCCGCGCATGGTTGAAGGCGGTGCGATGGCGGAAGCGCCAGCTCCCGATGTTCGCACCCATGCGCAGGCCGAGGTGGCTGCGATCGACGCCTGCACTACGGCCATGGCTGGCGCTGTAGTCCACGAACAGGGCGTTGATGCCTGGATCACGTAGCTCAACCGGCACCAGGCCTCGTGCCGCCCTCGCCTGTGCAGCCTGCGGCACGGAGATCAGCAGCTGCAGCGTGCCGCTGTCGAATGTCACTGTTGCCCCCGCGATCACGGACGGCAGGTCGATACAACCCGTTGCCCGCTCCAGCGCCATTCGATAGGTGGCCTGCAGTTCCAGCTCCCGCAGCAGATCCGCAGACAGGCAGGCACCCGCCCGGTCAGGGTCGTCGCCCGCTACGAAGGTGATGTCGCGTGTCTGCAGGTACTGGCCGTTGACCAGCACATCAACGCGGTAGTCGCCTGCGGGCATGGGGTTGCCGCGCACATAGCGACGCATATCGATGGTTCGCCCACCCACGAGGAAGCCGTCACTGAATTCAAGGCCCGTTTCGGTCTCCGCGTGGGCAGGTAACGCCAGTCCCGACAGAGCGAATGCCATGGCCGATGCAAGCCGTGAAGCACACAGACCTGGACGCGGCGTAGTGGAAGGGATCATGCCCGCATTCCATTCATGCGCGACGCACCTCAGTAGTAATCTGCCAGCAACGTTGCTTCACCACGTATCGATCCGGTGCGCAGCGTCCCGGTCGTGCGCAGGTAGCGCGCACTGAATGGAACCGGCAGGGCACTGCCTGATGCGGCGCCATGGGTCCAGGGGGCTTTCATCCGCACAGGATTCCCTCCACTGAGGATCTGCACTGCCACACCATTGGCGGTACTGCCCGGCGCCGCCTTCAGCGTGTTTGACGTGCTGGCAGGATCGTGAACGTCCACCAGCTCCAGAACCAGTCGGCGCCCGGAGGCGGCACAGCTGACGCGCACATTGAACGACTTCTCGCCCGCGCTGCCGTTGCGCTGCAGGGTTACCGCGTCCACCGGATCCAGGTCGACGTTCTGCGGAGTGACCGCGCAGGTCTGGGCACGAAAGCGGAAACCAAGGTTGAAACGATGGAACCCACCCGTGCCGCCAGACGTCGTGCGCAGGGAGCCCGCAGGCCGGCGGGCCACGTCGTGCATTGGTCCGCCCCGTGAGAACGCGATGACCTGCACGGTGACGTTCTTTCTTGCTCCATTCAGCGAGTACCGGCTCGGAACACCGTCGCGCAGCGGAACGCCACCTTCCTCGACCTCCTCGATCGGGCATTCGGGATCGGATATTTCGCAGCCACCATAGCTGTAGCTGAAGGCCAACAAGGGCGAGGTGGAATCCATTTCGTAGGCGGCAATCGCGCGGCTCCCCCAGGGCACGTCGCGAACGTACTTCATTCCGGTCAGCTGAAGCAGCTCCTCCATCTGCGTTTCACCTGCGTCGCAGACCAGGGTCAGCATTCCAGAATGGAAGCCCAGAGTGATATCGGCACGGTCGGTAAAGGCGACGTCGAAAACGTGATCGAGCTGTGCGTCGCCCCCCGGTGCGCGGCAGGTCGCGCTCGCACTGAAAGCAACCGTCGCTCCCAACAGGGCGAGGCAGCCAGCGTATGCAGGACAGAGCGACATCATTGGCATCTACTGGGGCAAAGGCGGGGACACGCACCGTACGCGCTTGCCGAGCCATCGCCCATGCAGAAAGTTGCAATTGCCGCAATGACGGGCTTTTGCAACATTCTTCATATCGTTGGGGACTACACCCGGACAGACTCCCGCCAACCCACGACATCGCTGTCGTGCAGGATTCCATTGCAGAGAGAACAGTCCATGCCCCTTCAAACGCAACTGCTGTGCGGGGCCTTCCTGGCCCTGACGATTCCCTCCCTGGCCCACGCCGAGCGCCTGGAAATCACCGGATCGCTGGAAACGTCCACCTGTACGGTCGGCACGACCGGTGGCGCGATCACCGTGCCGATGGGCAAGGTTGATCTTGTCTCGGTGAACGCGGCAACACGTGCAGGCCAGAAGAACTTCACCATCAACCTTGACTGCAGCGGCTCCGGTGCCGCGCAGAAGGTTGGCGTCCGCTTCGGTGGTACGCAGCATGACAGCACCGGCAATCTCGCACTGACAGCGGCCTCGACAGCACGCAACGTCGGGGTTGCGCTGTATGACGCGGACGACAATCACCAGCGCATCGGTGATGACCCGACGCGGTGGCTGACGATTGCCGCCGGTGGCAGTGGACAGCTGACGTATAGCGCCTGGTACGCATCGCCCTCACAGAATGCGCAGGCCGGGCAGGCCAACGCATCCGGTGACTTCGTCGTTCTCTACGACTGACTTCCGTGGCAGCCTGGCCGGATGCGCCAGGCTGTCGTCGTCCAGCGAGGCGCCGCATGAAATTCTCATTCCTTTCGGGGCTGTCCGCGTTGCTGGCTGCCCTATTCGCCCTTCCCGGCCAGGCCGCCGTGACACTGCAGGGAACCCGCATCGTGCACGATGCCGCCAAGGGCCGCGATGTCACAGTGAAAGCGAGCAACGTCGGCGAGCAGCCTGCCATGACCCAGGTCTGGATCGACGATGGCGACAGCCACGCACGACCGGAAGATGTACGCACGCCCTTCCGGCTGACGCCGGCCGAACCGCGCCTGCTGCTGTCACAGCATGCCCAGGCATTTCGCATCACCTATGCACCGCGCCCCTCGGATCCGCCGGTGCCCATGGATCGCGAGTCGGTGTTCTACTTCAATCTGTTGGACATACCGCCCAAGCCTTCCGGAACTGCAGACCGCAACCTGCTTCAGTTCGCAGTGCGCACGCGGGTGAAGCTGTTCCATCGCCCGGCAGGGCTGCCGGGCAATGCGCGCGATGCAGCAGCTGCCCTGCTGTGGTCCGGCGATGGCGATGGCCTGCAGGTGCGTAACCCAAGCGCGTACCACGTGTCGCTGAGTTCGTTGACGCTTGCCGACGGCCGCAGCGTCGAGGTGGACATGATCGCGCCGGGAGCACAGGTACGCTATGCACTGCCGGATGGCGCAGTCATCCCAGCGTCAGTGTCATTCACATGGCTGGATGACTACGGCACACCTCGCGATTCGGAAGCCCGCGTTGAGCGGTAGACCCGTGTCGCTGATGCAGAGCCGAGCTTGCGCCCACCTTTCATGTATTGCGTAGAAGCAGCCGAGCATGACTCGGCTCTACAGGATACGAATCGTGTGCAGACCTTTGCCGGTCACGCGAAGTGCTGGTAGCCGCCGTCGGCGGCTTCGCCATCCACGTGCACGCCTTGCCCTTCGGCAATGCGGCCGATGCGGGTGAGCGGCAGGTCCAGCGATTCGGCCAGGTAGTGCAGTGCGTCGCGCTGGTCGGCGGCGGCGGTGAAGCACAGTTCGTAGTCGTCGCCACCGCGCAGTGCGCAGTCGCGTGCATCGTCGCGGCCGAGCAGCTCACGCAGCGCGTGCGAGATCGGCAGCGAATCGGCATCCACATGCGCGGCCACGTTGCTGCGTGCGGCGATGTGGCCCAGGTCGGCCAGCAGGCCGTCTGACACGTCCACCGCCGCATGCGCGAACGCACGCAGGCGCAGGCCGAGGGTGACGCGCGGCGTCGGCCGCAGCAGGCGCAGACGCAGGCTCTCGTAGTCGGCCAGCAACGTGGCGGTGGCCAGGTTCAGCGCGCCCTGCTGCCACAGGCGCAGCGCACCGGCGGCATCGCCCAGCGTGCCACTGACCCAGATGTCGTCGCCCACCTGCGCGCGGTCGCGGCGCAATGCCTGGCCACGGCCGACCTGTCCCATCGCAGTAACCGACAGCGACAGCGGGCCACGCGTGGTATCGCCACCAATCAGTGCAATGTCATGCTGGTCGGCGAGGGCGAAGAAGCCATCGGCGAAGGCCTCGATCCAGTCTTCAGAGGCTTCCGGCAGGGACAGCGCCAGCGTGCACCACGCCGGGCGCGCGCCCATCGCGGCGAGGTCCGACAGGTTGACCGCCAAGGTCTTCCAGCCAATGTCGAAGGCCCGGGTTTCCACCGGGAAATGCACACCGCTGTTGAGCGTGTCGGCGGTGACCACCAGCTGTTCGTTGGCCCGCGGCTGCAGCAGCGCAGCGTCATCGCCGATGCCGAGCAGGATGTCGTCGCGCTCGAGGGTGCGGGCGCGGATACGGTCTATGAGGGCGAATTCGGCCAGGGACATGGGGCGTTCCGGCGGGTTGCATGGATGGGCGGCGGGCGCGGATGCCGACCAGGTGAACCGGCTGGGGGGGGTAGAGTCGACTGTCAGTCGACTGCTCTCCGGTCCGACACTACGACTGCTGATCGAAAGGCAGTCGACTGACAGTCGACTCTACCGAAGCAGATTCCCGCGCCGTTCAATGAACGATGCGGGACGCAGCGGGTCAGTGACCCGATTCGACCTTGCGCCATTCCACGGCGGCACGATCCAGCACGCCGTTGACGTAGGTGTGGCCATGTTCGGAACCAAAGCGCTTGGCCGATTCGATGGCTTCGTTGATCACCACGCGGTACGGCACGTCCAGGCGATAACGCAGCTCGTAGCCGGCCAGGCGCAGCACCGCGCGCTCGATCGCGTCCACTTCCTCGATGCCACGGTCCAGGTACGGGCCGAGGGCTTCGTCAATATCACGACGGTTGTCGAGCACACCGTGCAGCAGCGCCTCGAAATACGCCAGGTCGGCGATTTCACGGGCCTGCTCGTGGGCGAACTGGGCGATCAGCGACTGGGCGTTGCCGCCAGAGATCTGCCAGGCGTAGATGGCCTGCACGGCGCGACGGCGTGCGCGCGAGCGCAGCACCGGGTCGACGCCATCGCGGCGGACGGGTTTACCGGAGGGCTTGCCCTGGGTGTTCTTGTTCATGGCAGCTGCTCCAGAAGGTTGACCATTTCCAATGCGGCGAGTGCGACTTCCTCGCCCTTGTTGCCGTGGCTGCCGCCTGCGCGGGCCTCGGCGTCTTCAACGCGTTCCACCGCCAGCACGCCGTTCAGCACCGGCACGCCGAAGTCCAGCTGCACGCGCATCAGGCCTTCGGCGCAGCGGTCGGCCACGTGTTCGTAGTGGCGGGTGTCGCCACGGATCACGCAGCCCAGGGTGAGGATGGCGGCGTGTTCATGGGCGGCGGCCAGGCGCGCGGCCACCAGCGGCAGCTCCCAGGCACCCGGCACGCGGATCACGTCGATGTTGGCTTCGGCGATGCCGTTGCCGGCCAGGCTCTGGCGGGCGCCGGCGACCAGCGTATCGGTGATGCGGGCGTTCCAGCGGCTGGCCAGGATGGCGAAGCGCGCCGATTCGGGAGTGCGAAGATCGCCTTCGTAGTGGCTCATATGCGGCTTGGGGGATTCGATTAAGGGGTAATTCTAGCGTGGATGGGCCCCGGCCGTGGCTGGCGGGGGCGCAAGGGCGTGCCGACCAACGGTCGGCACCCACCGGTGGCATGGGGTCGGCACCCACCGGTGGCATGGGGTCGGCACCCACCGGTAGTGCCGGCCGCTGGCCGGCAATTCCCATTACAGGGTGACCGTCTCCACCACTTCCAGGCCGTACCCGGCCAGGCCGATCTGGCGGCGCGGGGTGCCCAGCACGCGCAGCTTGCCCAGGCCCAGGTCGGACAGGATCTGCGCGCCGGCACCGTTGCGGCGCCACTGGCTCACGTCCTTGTCCTTGCCCGGCACCACCGGCGCCGGCTGCTGGCGCAGGCGGGCGAGCAGGGCCTCGCCATCGCGCGGGGCCTGCAGCACCACCATCACGCCAGCGCCTTCGGCATCGATCGCGCGCAGGGCATCGGTGGCAGCCACGCCGAAATCGTCACGGCGCCAGTGCAGCAGGTCGGCCAGCGGGTTTTCCACCTGCACGCGCACCAGGGTCGGGGTATCGGCATCCGGCGTGCCGCGGACCAGCGCGAAATGCAGGTCGTGGGCGATGCGGTCGCGATAGGTGACCAGCTTGAAGCGGCCGAATTCGGTGTCGATCTCGCGCTCGTCCACGCGTTCAACGGTCTTTTCGGTGGCCAGGCGGTAGGCGATCAGATCGGCGATGGAGCCCATCTTCAGCCCGTGCTCGCGCGCGAACACTTCCAGTTCCGGGCGGCGCGCCATGCTGCCGTCCGGGTTCAGGATCTCCACCAGCACGCCGGCCGGCTCCAGCCCAGCCAGCATGGCCATGTCCACCGCGGCTTCGGTGTGGCCGGCGCGGGTCAGCACGCCGCCCGGCTGGGCAATCAGCGGGAAGATGTGGCCCGGCTGGTGCAGGTCCGACGGCTTGGCGTTGGGCTTCACCGCGGTACGGATGGTATGGGCGCGGTCGTGTGCCGAAATGCCGGTGGTGACGCCCTCGGCGGCCTCGATGCTGACCGTGAAGTTGGTCTGGAACTGCGCGGTATTGGCCTGCACCATCGGCGCCAGGCCCAGATCGGCGGCGCGGGTACGGTTCAGCGGCAGGCACACCAGGCCACGCCCGTGGGTGACCATGAAGTTGATGTCGCTGGCCTTGACCAGCTCGGCGGCCATGATCAGGTCGCCTTCGTTCTCGCGGTCCTCGTCATCGACGATGACCACCATGCGGCCCAGGCGGATGTCTTCCAGGATTTCCGGAATAGGGGCGAAATTCATGCTGCATCTCCTTGCGGGTGCTGACCGTTGGCCGGCACGCTGATCAGGCGCTCGACATAGCGGGCGACCAGATCGATTTCAAGATTGACCGCGCTGCCCACGCCAGCGGCGGAGAACGCGGTGTTGGCCACGGTGTGCGGGATGAGGGCGACTTCGAAGCCTTCATCGTCCACTTCGTTGACGGTCAGGCTGACCCCATCCACGCAGATCGAGCCCTTCTTGGCGATGTAGCGGCGCAGCGAGGCCGGCGCGGCGAAGCGCCAGCGCTGGGCACGCGCGTCTTCGTGGATGGACAGCACCTGGCCGAGACCATCGACGTGGCCGCTGACCAGATGGCCGCCGAGACGATCGGTCGGGCGCATGGCGCGTTCGAGGTTGATGACCGCACCCTCGCCGAGCTGGCCCAGCGTGGTCAGGCCCAGGGTCTCGGTGGAGGCATCGGCCTGGAAGCTGCTGGCGTCGAATGCGATGACGGTGAGGCAGACACCGTTGATGGCGATGCTCTCGCCCATCTGCACGTTGTCGAACGGCAGATTCCCGACATTGAAGGTGAAGCGGACATCGCCGCCGATGGGTTCGCGAGCGGCCAGACGGCCGACGCCTTCGATGATTCCAGTAAACAAGAAACGTTCTCCGCAGGATGTGAGCGAAAAACGCCGCAAGGCAAACAGGCGCACGCAGGGCATTCGCCCTGTGGCACCGTCTTCTTTCATCCGGACTATGACCGTCGGCTCCGGCATTGGACCGGATCTGCTGACCCCCGGCCGTGGGCCGGGGCGCTCGCGGGCTCGTGCTTGCGCACCTACCGCCGGTGGGGAATTGCACCCCGCCCTGAAGACGTTTGTGTACCGGCGAACCGGCCTGGCCAGTGTACCAGCCCGGGCTGAACGGGGTCGGATGCCACAGCTGTGACGGCCGTCGCTCGCAATTTGTAAAACTTTCATTAAAATCCTGCCCTGGACGACATGATGTCGCCACGGGCAGCCGCAAGGGCAGGCCCGCCAATGGACTGAAATTCACAGGAATTCCCATGCGCAAGATCCTGATCGTGGCCGCCCTGCTGGCCGCCGCCCCGTTCACTGCGTCGGCCGACGCCCTGAGCTACACCTACGTTGAAGGTGGCTGGACGCAGGTCAAGGTTGACGACAACGCACTGGACGACCCGAAGGTCGACGGCGGCTACCTGCGTGGTTCGGTCGCGCTGGCCGAACAGGTCTACGTGTTCGGCGGCTGGTCGCGTACCAGCAAGACCCGCCATTACGGCGAAGATTCGCTGAAGCTGGAACTCAACCAGCCGGAGCTGGGCATTGGTTACCACATGCCGTGGTCCGATCGCGTGGACTTCACCGCCGATGCCGCCTGGGTGCGTCAGAACGCCGAATCGACCCTGCGCTATGACGGCGTGCGTTACCACGGCAAGGACCACACCAACCTGGGCCGCGTCACCATGGGTATCCGCGGCAAGCCGTCGCGCATGACCGAAGCCTGGGCCAAGGCCGGCTACATGGATGGCGGCAACAACTTCAAGGGCACCTGGGTTGGCACGGTCGGCGGCCAAATCAACTTCACCAGGACCTGGGGTCTGGTGGGCGAGATCTCCGGCTACCGCGACGTCACCCAGTACTCGGTTGGCGTGCGCGCCAGCTTCTGATCCAACGATCGCTTCTCGTCGAGCGATCGAACGGGCCCCGCAAGGGGCCCGTTTTTTTGGCCGGTGTGCAGCCACCATGTGACCGCTGGTCGCCATCGAAAGTACTGCTGGATGCGCTAGGCTTGCGCGCCTCTGGAAAAGGAAAACACCGTCATGAAGACCTTCACCCGTACCCTGCTGGCCAGCGCCCTGCTGTGCGCCCCGCTGATGGCCGGCGCCGCATCGGCCCAGCTGACCCCCGAGCAGGCCTTCGACCTGTACGCGCGCACCCTGCTGGAAGACGACGCGGCTGCTACCCGCACGCTCAACGATGCGCTGAAACCCGCCTTTGAAGGCCAGGACGCGGTGACCCCGACCCCGGGCGCACTGGCCAAGGCCCTGGCCGAACCGTGGCAGACCGTGCTGGCCAGCGCCGGTGACAAGACCGGCGCTGCGGCCACTGAAGCGCTGTACGCCAAGGCCCTGCGCGATTCAAAGTGCCGCGCGACCAAGAGCGTGGTCGAAGACAACGAATACGTTGAAGACCAGAAGCTGGCGCGCATCAGCTTCAGCTGCCAGGTGCCCGACCTGGGCAAGGTGCGCCCGCTGTTCGCCGCCAGCCTGGCCGCCGATGCCAGCCCGGCCTCGCGCAAGCAGTTCACCGATGCCTATACCCAGGCACTGCAGAGCGGCGCGCGCGTGCCGGTCAGCGGCACCTTCACCCTGTACCCGGCCAAGGACAATGGCTACTGGTACAGCGGCAACTTCGATGATCTGGTAGGCACCGTGGCCGGTGCACTGGCACCGTTCGAAGACTGGATGCAGGACGTGCAGGCCGCCAGCGCACCGAAGGTGACCGGCGTACCGGGCTGCGACCTGCTGCTGCAGCAGCACCGCGCCTGCGTGGCGAAGATCGCGCCGGACCAGATCAGCGGCGTGGATGCGATGGCCGAGGAACTGAAAACAAAGGCGCAGGTGCAGTCGGCCGAAGCGATGACGCAGGAGTGCAAGGCACTGCGCCCGATCGCCGAGATGATGTGGACCGACGAGTGCAGGTGAGGGCGCAGGGGCCGAACGCAGCCGCATTGGCGATATCCGGCTCGACCCCGGCCGCAGGTTCGGACGAGTTGCATGGACAGGCCTGGGGGCGGGGGGCATTCTCCCCCGCCCCGTCCCGATGGAATCACCGTGCACCGCCCTCTTCTCTGCCTGCTTGCCCTGGGCATGCACCTGCCTTTGGCAACTGCCCGCGACAGAACCCCGGAAGACGTCGTTTCCCAGCATCTGCAGGCCATGCATGAACGCAACGACTTCGCACTGCAGATGCTTGTCCAGAAGCAGCAGGCCGACCGGACCGGTGCAACCAGTGATCTCTTCAATGCTCCGCCCATGGCGGAGTTGCTGGCGACCTGGACGAGGAACATCGAGCGCCATGTCGATCCGATCGACGGCGTGGATTCGCCACATCTTGTCTGGGCGCTGCAGGTTCTGGCCAACAGCCGATGCAAGCCCTACCGAAGCGAGGCATGGCACAGTCTGACCGAAGGCATGCAGGTTGCCGACGTGCACTTCAGCTGCCGCGTGGGCGATGTCGAGCGTCTTCGGTACCTGTCCGAGGCTACGGTCTTCGATGGCGGTGAGCAGAGCGAGCAGCGCTTCTGGAGAGCCTATATCGAGACGTTGCGCGACGGCCCCTTCCACGAGATCGTTGGCACCACGCGCGTGGTATCGACCACTCGCGAACCCGCCTGGCACAGCGAGAAGTCGAGGCATCCGAATGAAGACTTCCCCTCCGGCCGCGTCGAACATGACATATACGTGGTTCTGACCGAAGCACTGATCGCACAGCCGCGCCACCTGGACCGCGCGGGCACGCGTGACGCCATCGCACAGATGACAGGCATCGTCGAGTGTGACGACCTGCTGCAACAGCATCGCCGCTGCATGGCACGCATTGCGCCGCAGGAACTGAAGGGGGTGAGTGACCTGGCCACTACCCTGAGCAAGCGGCGACAGCAGATTCCCGAGGCGGAGCTGCTGCAGCAATGCATGGCCTTGCGGCCCGCAATGCAGGCACTCTGGACGCATGAGTGCCACTAGGCCGCGAACAGCCGAACGCACTTTCAGAACCGTTGCATGGCCCATTGCGGTGTGCATGGTCAATGCTGTTGCTCTCTTCCACCGGGGCAACCGCATGAAACATCGTACAGGGTCGACCACGGTCATGCTGCTGGCGCTGATGGTGTGTGGGCAGGCCGAAGCGCACAGGCCCAAGACCTTCATCATCCGCCCATCGGTTGCCTTCGAGTCGAACCAGCTACGCGACAGGGACATCGATGCACAGCTGAGCGAAGACGACGACTGCCGTGCATTCCTGATATACCACGATGAATGTGCGCCGACGGTATTGCCGGACGAGTACGACGACGGCATCAGCCGGCGCAGGCTGCGGTCGAAGTCAACGCAACTGACGGGGGAAGCGCTCGGTGCCTACTGCCGGGACCTGCACATGCTGTGGAAGCAGCAATGGGCAGAGCAGTGCCCCGCCGACGAGGACGAGGGCACCTGACGACACAGGAGATGCCGTCATTCCCTCACGGGCGCAACAACAGTCTGATGTCCTCGCCCACCTGGCGCTGGTCAACCACACGCAGGCGGCGCTGCTGGTCCATTGCATCGATGCCGAGGCCGGCCAGCAGCGGGCGTCCGTTATCGCCCAGCAACGTGGGGGCCTGGTACAGCAGCAGCTCGTCCACCCAGCCGCCGCGCAGCAGCGCACCGGCCAGCGTCGCGCCGGCTTCTGTATGCACTTCGTTGATGCCGCGCTCGGCCAGCAGCGCCAGCACCGCGCCCAGGTCCAGCCGCCCTTCAACGCAGGGCACGCTGGCGAATTCGGCGTCGGCCGCATCCGGTGCACTCACCGCTGCATCGTGCAGGTACAGCGTCGGTGCCCCACCCTCGCGCACACGGCTGCACTCCAGTGAGCGCAGGCGCGAATCCAGCACCACGCGCAGTGGCGGCATCACCTCGGTATCGGCCAGGCGCGCGGTCAGCATCGGGTCGTCGGCCAGCACGGTATCGGCGCCGGTCAGGATCGCACCTGCGCGCGCGCGCCAGTGCTGCACGTCTTCGCGCGCGGCCGGGCCGGTGATCCACTTGGAGCTGCCATCGGCCATCGCGGTGCGACCGTCGACGCTGGCCGCCAGCTTCACCCGCAGCCACGGCCGGTTGCGCTCCACGCGCGATAGGAAGCCCTTGTTGAGCTCACGCGCCTGCGTCGCCATCAGTCCTTCGGCAACCTCGATGCCGGCATTGCGCAGCAGATCGAAGCCACCACCATCGACCTTCGGGAACGGATCGCGCATCGCGGCAACGACGCGCGACACGCCCGCTTCGATCAAGGCCAGCGCGCACGGCGGTGTGCGCCCGTAGTGCGCACAAGGCTCCAGGGTGACGTAGGCGGTGGCACCACGCGCCTCGCTTCCGGCCTCGCGCAGGGCGAACACTTCAGCATGCGGACCGCCGGCGCGCTGATGCCAGCCCTGCCCGACCACGCGTTCGCCGTGGGCGATGACGCAACCGACCATTGGGTTGGGGCGGGTGGTATAGGCAGCACGCTCGGCCAGGCGCAGTGCGTTGGCCATGTGCAGGTGGTCGAGGACGGAGAACGGGATGCTCATGCCACCATGGTACCGCCGCTGGCGTAGATCCATGCCATCAGTGCCAACCAAGGTTGGCACCCACCAAGGCAGAAGCGGTCAGCCCTTCTTCTTCTTGGTCAGGGCAATCACGTCGCCCAGCAGCTGCAGCTGTTCGGTACTGGACGGCAGGTCACGTTCCAGCTTCTCGATCTCCTCGCGGAAATCGGCAACGTCCTCGAAGCTGCGATAGACCGAAGCAAACCGCACATAGCCGACATGATCGAGCTTGCGCAGTTCGTTCATGACGAACTCGCCGACCTTGATCGAAGGCACTTCACGCTCGCCGCTGATGCGCAGCTGGTGAACCACCGCCCGCACCGCCGCTTCGATCTTGTCTTCGGCCACCGCACGCTTCTGCAGTGCGCGGTCGAAACCAGCGCGGACCTTGCGCTGGTCGAAGGCTTCGCGGGTGCCATCGCTCTTGATGATCGCCGGCAGCTTCAGTTCAACCGTTTCCATGGTGCTGAAGCGCTCGCCGCAGGCTTCGCATTCACGCCGACGGCGGATCGTCGCGCCGTCTTCGGAGACGCGCGAGTCGATGACCCGGGTATCGGCATGTTGGCAGAAGGGGCAATGCATGGAACGCCTGGCTCAGGGGGCAACCTAGATGCCACGGTCATGGCAGCGTCGCAAAGGTACCTGAGAAAGGGTCCAGCAGCAAATGCTGCCTGCGCGAAAGCCGGAATGGGCGCCTGATGCGCTCTTGGGCCGCCACTCAGCCGGCCGGGCCGGACGCCGGAGTATTCCCGCCCCAGCGCAACCACAACAGGTGCGCGGCCAGCACCAGCAGCAGTGGGCCAAACCCGAGAAAGCCCAAGGTCGAGATCTCCCCTTCCTTGAAGGTGAAATACAGCGTGGCGGCGACGACACCCAGCGCGGCCAGTATTCCCAGCACCAGGCCAATCCATGCGACCACCGGCGCCTGATGCAGGCCTGCGCGACCACGCCACAGGAAGAGGCCGCTCAGCCACATCCAGGACAGCAGGCCGAGCACTCCGGCCGATGACCAGAGCAGCAACAGCGAGTGCTCATCGCCAGTCAGATACTTGCCATCCAGCACGACCATCAACCCCAATACTGCCCCGGTGCCTCCTGCCGCCGCGGTGGGCAGGCCCACCAGCAGGCCTGCTATCCCCATCCATCGTTTGTGCTGCTGCTCATCCATGCGTTCCATTCCCTTTGATTGGCCGCGTCAGGCGCGGCGCTTGAGCCACACCAGCATGGCGGCCGGTACCAGCATCGACGGCCCCAGCAGCAGTAGTTCCAACGCGGCGCCCCCCTGCTGGAAGCCGAACCATGCGGTCATCCAGAGAACCGGCAGCGCTGCCAGCCCACCGGCCAGCAGCAGCCACCACCAGATCGCGCGCACCTGCAGGCCGGCCCGGCCCTGCAGCAGGTAGCCGGCGCTGAGCCACAGCCAGGCCAGGCAACCCGCCACGCCGGCCAGGCCCCACAGCAGTGGCACCAGATCGGGGGAGCGGTTGCCGCCGAAGGATTGCACGCCAACAACCAGGAACATCACCGCGACCGCGCCGCCCATCGCCAGGCCGGGCAGGCCGAGCAGTACCGCCAACGCGGCATACAGGTACTTGAGGCGGCGCTCATCCATGCGCGGTTACTCCGATGCCCGCGCTCGTACGGGCGGCACATCCACGGTATCGGCACGCGCACGCAGCAACATCAGCATGCCGGTGGGCACCAGCAGCGACGGCCCTGCGAAGAGACCGCTCACCACCGCCGGGCCCAACCCGGAGAAGGTATATATCGCCAATCCCAGCAACGGCAGGCCCGCCAGCACGCCCATGCCCAGCAACCACCACCAGCGTGGCGAGGCCGTGCGCAGGCCCTGCAGTCCATCACGCAACCAGATGACGCTGAGCGCGACCCAGGCCACCAGGCCGGCAAGCGCGGCCGTTCCCCAGACGCACATGACGGCAGCGAACCACAGCTTGTCAGCATCCAGCGAGACCAGGCCGATCACCCCCATGACCAGGGCGATGCAGGCACCGACGCCGCCCGCGAAAAGGCTGGGCAGGCCGAACAGCGCGGCCAGCACCACGTACAGATACTTGAGGCGGCGCTCATCCATGCGCGGTTGCTCCAATACCGGGGTCAGAGCCCTTCCCTGCGGGAAGGGATCCGACCCCTGTTTCGATCAGCCGTAGACCGGGTACTTGCGGCACTGCGCGCTGACGGCGTCGCGCACGCGGGCGATGACAGCGTCGTCGTTCGGTGCATCAAGCACGTCGGCGATCCAGTTGGCCAGGTCCACGCAGTCCTGTTCGACGTAGCCACGGGTGGTCACCGCCGGGGTGCCCAGGCGCAGGCCCGAGGTCACGAACGGCGAACGCGGGTCGTTCGGCACCGAGTTCTTGTTGACGGTGATGTGGGCCTTGCCCAGCGCCGCTTCCGCGTCCTTGCCGGACACGTCCTTGCCGATCATGTCGACCAGCATCAGGTGGTTCTGGGTGCCGCCGGAGACGATCTTGTAGCCACGCTCGATCAGCGTATTGGCCATCGCCTGGGCGTTCTTCACCACCTGCTGCTGGTAGGCCTTGAAGCCCGGTTCCAGCGCTTCCTTGAAGGCCACGGCCTTGCCGGCGATGACGTGCATCAGCGGACCGCCCTGGATGCCCGGGAACACGATCGACTGCAGCTTCTTGAACAGGTCTTCGTCGGCGCCCTTGGCGACGATGATGCCGCCACGCGGGCCGCGCAGGGTCTTGTGGGTGGTGGAGGTGACCACGTGGGCGTGTTCCAGCGGGCTCGGGTAGACGCCTGCAGCCACCAGACCGGCAACGTGGGCCATGTCGACGAACAGGTAGGCACCGACCTTGTCGGCGATGGCGCGGAAGCGCGCCCAGTCGATCACCTGCGAGTAGGCCGAGAAGCCGGCCACGACCATCTTCGGCTTGTGCTCCAGGGCGAGGCGCTCGACTTCGTCGTAATCGATCAGGCCCTGATCGTTCACGCCGTACTGCACGGCGTTGAACAGCTTGCCCGAGGCGTTGACCTTGGCGCCGTGGGTGAGGTGGCCGCCGTGGGCCAGGCTCATGCCGAGGATGGTGTCACCCGGCTGCAGCAGGGCGAAGTACACGGCCTGGTTGGCCTGCGAACCGCTGTGCGGCTGCACGTTCGCGTAGTCGGCGCCGAACAGCTGCTTGAGGCGGTCGATCGCCAGCTGCTCGGCGATGTCCACGTATTCGCAGCCACCGTAGTAGCGCTTGCCCGGGTAGCCTTCGGCGTACTTGTTGGTCAGCTGGCTGCCCTGGGCTTCCATCACCGCCGGGCTGGTGTAGTTCTCGCTGGCGATCAGCTCGACGTGGTCTTCCTGGCGCTGGGTTTCAGCGGCGATGGCCTTGGCCAGTTCGGGATCGTAGGATTCGATGCGGACGTCACGCGGGAACATCGGGTACTCCAGCAGGCAGGGAAAAGGGGTACGGCTCAGCCCTCGATTGTAGCCCCGCACTGGCCCGCTGGGGCCGAAACGGACGGGGCCGGCATTCCCTAAGGAATCCGGCCCCGTATGGTTTCGAGGGATGTTGTGGGGTCAGAGCCCTTTCCGATGGAAAGGGGTCCGACCCCGGCCGCGATCCTCAGCGGCTGCTGAGCACGTACTGGGCGATCACACCGGTGGCGATGGCCACCAGCAGCATGTTGCCGCGGTCATCGCGGATCCACTGGTGCCCGTAGGGCGGGCGACGCAGGTTGTAGCGCGGGTAGTCGTTCACCACGTAGATCGGGCCGCGGTAGTAGTCGCGATAGCGGTGGCCGACCTTCCAGCCATAGCCCGGGCCGTAGGCCGGACGATAGACCACGCGCGGCGGTGCCGGGCGGTAGTAGCGGTCATGGTCGCGGTGCCAGTCGCGACGGTCGCGTTCCCAGTCGCGACGGGCCTCGCGGCGGTCGCGCTCCCAGTCGCGGCGGTCCTGGCGCCACTCACGGCGATCCTCGCGCCATTCACGGCGGTCGTGGTCGCGGCGATGGTCGTTGTCGGCGAATGCCGGGGCCACGGCGCCCAGTGCCAGCACAGAGGCCACGGCACTGGCCATTACTCGATTGATGCGCATGTCAGACCTCTGCTTGGTGGGTGGTGAGCCCATATTGCGCAACCGATCTGAACCGTTTCCGGCTGGAAACGCTTCCCGCTGCAGGACTGTGACCGAGTATTCAGGCGATAGCCAGCCCGGCGGCGCCTCCCGGGAGCGGCCCGGAACCGGTTCCGGCTATAATTGGCGGTATTCCATTTCAGTCTGTGCCCGCTGCCGCAACGGGATCCACCCGTGACGGGTCGGGCGCAGGGCCGCGCCTACGGAGACCGCATGTCCTCGCAATACATCTACACCATGAACCGCGTGTCCAAGGTGGTCCCGCCCAAGCGGCAGATCATCAAGGACATCTCGCTGTCCTTCTTCCCGGGCGCGAAGATCGGCCTGCTGGGCCTGAACGGCGCCGGCAAGTCCACCGTGCTGAAGATCATGGCCGGCGTGGACACCGATTTCGAGGGCGAGGCCCGCCCGCAGCCGGGCATCAAGGTCGGTTACCTGGCGCAGGAACCGGAACTGGACCCGACCAAGACCGTGCGTGAAGCGGTCGAGGAAGGCGTGGGCGAAGTGCTGCAGGCCCAGGCCGCGCTGGAAGCGGTGTACGCCGCCTACGCCGAGGAAGGCGCCGACTTCGACGCGCTGGCCAAGGAACAGGAGCGCCTGGAGGCGATCCTGGCCGCTGGCGACGCACACACGCTGGAAAACCAGCTGGACGTGGCCGCCGACGCGCTGCGCCTGCCGCCGTGGGATGCCATCGTCGGCAAGCTGTCAGGTGGTGAAAAGCGCCGCGTGGCCCTGTGCCGCCTGCTGCTGCAGAAGCCGGACATGCTGCTGCTCGACGAACCGACCAACCACCTCGACGCCGAGTCGGTGGAATGGCTGGAACAGTTCCTGGCGCGCTACACCGGCACCGTGGTGGCCGTCACCCACGATCGCTACTTCCTGGACAACGCCGCCGAGTGGATCCTGGAACTGGACCGCGGCCGCGGCATTCCGTGGAAGGGCAACTACACCGACTGGCTGACCCAGAAGGACGAGCGCCTGAAGCAGGAAGACAACCAGGAAAAGGCCCGCCAGAAGGCGATCCAGAAGGAACTGGAGTGGTCGCGCCAGAACGCCAAGGGCGGCCGCACCAAGGGCAAGGCCCGTCTGGCCCGCCTGGAAGAGCTGCAGTCGGTCGATTACCAGAAGCGCAACGAGACCAACGAAATCTTCATTCCGCCGGGCGAGCGCCTGGGCAATGCGGTGATGGAGTTCAAGAACGTCTCCAAGAAGTTCGGCGACCGCCTGCTGTTCGACAACCTGAGCTTCCTGGTGCCGGCCGGTGCCATCGTCGGCATCATCGGCCCGAACGGTGCCGGTAAGTCGACCCTGTTCAAGATGATCACCGGCCAGGAAAAGCCGGATACGGGCGAGATCGTGGTCGGCCCGACCGTGAAGCTGTCCTACGTGGACCAGAGCCGCGACGCGCTGGAAGGCAACCACAACGTCTTCCAGGAAATCGCCGGCGGCCTGGACATCCTCAACATCAACGGCATCGAGATCCAGTCGCGCGCCTACATCGGCCGCTTCAACTTCAAGGGCCAGGACCAGCAGAAGATGGTCGGTTCGCTGTCCGGTGGTGAGCGTGGCCGCCTGCACATGGCCAAGACCCTGCTGCAGGGTGGCAACGTGCTGCTGCTCGACGAACCGTCCAACGACCTGGACATCGAAACCCTGCGTGCGCTGGAAGATGCGCTGCTGGAGTTCCCGGGCAACACCTTCGTCATTTCGCATGACCGCTGGTTCCTGGATCGCATCGCGACCCACATCCTGGCGTTCGAAGGCGACTCGCACGTGGAGTTCTTCCAGGGCAACTACCGCGAGTACGAAGAAGACAAGCGCCGCCGCATGGGCGACGACGCCGCGCCGAAGCGCCTGCGCTTCAAGGCGCTGAAGTAAGGCAACCGGAAAGGCCGCGCTCGCGCGGCCTTTCTCATTTTTGCAATGTGTACCGACCATGCATGCCGGCCAGCGGCCGGCATCTACCCATGAGCGACCCCATGTCCCTGTTCGAGCGCCTGTTCCAGCTGCAGCAGCACGGCACCACCGTGCGCACCGAGCTGCTGGCCGGTGTCACCACCTTCCTGACGATGTCCTACATCGTCTTCGTGAACCCCGAAATCCTCGGCACCACCGGCATGGACGCGGGCGCGGTGTTCGTGGCCACCTGCCTGGCCGCCGCACTGGGTTCGGCGGTGATGGCGCTGGCCGCCAACTTCCCGGTCGGCATGGCACCAGGCATGGGCCTGAACGCGTTCTTCGCCTTCACCGTGGTCGGCGCTGCCGGCCTGCCTTGGCAGCAGGCACTGGGTGCGGTGTTCATCTCAGGCCTGGTGTTCCTGGTGCTGTCCCTGACCGGAGTACGCGCGTGGCTGGTATCGGGTATTCCCTCATCGCTGCGCTCGGCCATCGTGGCCGGCATCGGCCTGTTCCTGGCGATCATCGCGCTGCAGAAGTCCGGCGTGATCGTCGGCAATGAAGACACACTGGTGGCGCTGGGCCCGTTGAACACGGCGCCGCCGCTGCTGGCACTGGCCGGCTTCCTGCTGATCGCGGTGCTGGAAGCGCGCCGCATCCGCGGTGCGATCCTGATCGGCATCCTGGCCGTGACCGGCGCTGGCTGGGCATTGGGCGACGTGCAGTACCAGGGCCTGGTCTCGCTGCCGCCGAGCCTTGCACCCACCTTCCTGCAGCTGGACCTGCCGGGCCTGCTGCACCATGACGGCGGCGCACCCATCGCAGTACTTCTGCAGGTGGTGCTGGTGTTCGTGCTGGTGGAGGTGTTCGATGCCACCGGCACGCTGTACGGCGTGGTCGGCCGTGCCGGCCTGCTGAAGCTGCCGGGCGCGCAGAAGCGTTTCGGCCGCGCGCTGCTGGCCGACAGCACCGCCATCGTGGCGGGTTCGATGCTGGGCACCAGCAGCACCACCGCCTTCGCTGAAAGCGCCTCGGGCGTGCAGGTAGGCGGCCGTACCGGCCTGACCGCGCTGGTGGTGTCGGCGCTGTTTCTGGCAGCGCTGCTGTTCTCGCCGCTGGCGTCGATGGTGCCCAGCTATGCCACCGCGCCGGCCCTGTTGTTCGTGGCCGGCCTGATGCTGCGCGAACTGGTGGAAGTGGACTGGAGCGACCTGACCGAATCGGTGCCGGCGGCGCTGTGTGCGCTGGCGATGCCGTTCACCTACTCGATTGCCAACGGCCTGGCGTTCGGCTTCATTGCGTATGCCGCGCTGAAGGCCGGTACCGGGCGCTGGCGCGAAGTGCATCCGGCGGTGTGGCTGGTGGCGGTGCTGTTCACCCTGCGCTACGCGCTGGAATAAGCGGTAGGCGATGCCGGCCAGCGGCCGGCACTACCGGGTGGTGATTCACCTGCCACCTTGGGCGCGATGCCGGCCAGCGGCCGGCACTACCAGGCGCGGGGTTCACCCGCCACGCACGGCGCTCTGGGATGATGCAGGCATGGTTCGGCCCGACCTTCCCGCGGATCCGTCTTCGCCGTTGCGCCGCCGGCTGCTGCGCGCGGCGGTGCTGGCGCCGTTGGCCGCTACTTTCGCCACCCTGCCCGGCTGCTCGCTGCCGGTGCAGGTCGATGGCACCTTCCTGCAGCCGTGGCGCAGCCACCTGCAGTGGTGCCTGGCCGACTGGCAGCGATCCTTGAAGCTTGCGCATACGCTGGGCTGCCGTCAGCTGGTGCTGCAGTGGACTGGCATCGTCGGTGGCAGCGACGGCGACTGGTCGCTGCCCGACGGCAGCCTGCAGCAGCTGTTCACCGCGGCCAGCGAGAACGACATCCGCATCCGCGTCGGCCTGCCCTTCCAGCAACGCTGGTGGCAGGCGATCGGGGCCGACGATGCCACGCTGCAGGCGTTCCTGGCCGACAGCCTCGCGCATGCACGCAACTGGTTGGCACAGGCCCCCTGGGCGCAGCAGCCGGCCTTCGAGGGCTGGTACCTGCCCTACGAACTGGAGCAGTACCACTGGGCTGACCCGGCCCGCCAGCAGTGGCTGGCGCAATGGCTGCACCGGCTGGTGCAGGCCGCCAGCGCGCGCGGCGGCGACTGTGCGATTTCCTGCTACTTCAGCCGCCTGCAGACCGACGGCAACCTGGTCATGCTGTGGCAGGCGGTGCTGGCACAGGCCACGCTGCGGCCGATGGTGCAGGACGGCGTGGGCGTTGCCGGCGCTGGCAACGTGCAGCAGCTGCAACCGCTGCTCGATCATTTCCACGCACACGGCATCGGTTTCGATGCGATCGTTGAGTTGTTCCGCGAACTGCCTGGCGGTCCCGCCGACGGCAGCGGATTCAAGGGCGAAACGGCCGATGCCGCACGCGTCCAGCGGCAGTTGGCATGGGCACGCGCCAGCGGCGCACAGCACGTGCTGGTCTATGCGCTGGAGCCATGGCTGACCCAGGACACACCGCAGGCCGCCGCGCTGCGACGACGTTGGGGCCTGCCTCAGTAGTAGAGGATGGCGGTGGCGAACAGGCCCTTGGCGCGCTGCGTATCGCCGCCACCGATGGCGAAGCGGTACTGCACGGTCAGGTCCAGGTAGGAACGCGGCGTGTTGTAGTGGTCCTCGCGGAACCAGTAGCGCACGCCCACGCCTGGCCCTGCGCCGAGTGACCAGCTGCGCTGCGTATCGTTGAGCGCGAACGACTGCGCCGGGAACAGCGGGTAACGGATGTCGCGCACCCGCGAGCGCTGGTCCAGCCAGTCCGCCCCCACCACGACATACGGCGTGACCACCCAATGGGTCTGCCCGGCACCAAAGCGGAAGCTGCGGCCGGCGCGTAGTTCACCGGCAGCGAACCACTGTTCGCGATGCAGGCGCCCGTTGGCATCGCCGATTCGACGCACCGGCGCGCCATTGGCATCGAGTGCATCGAGGGTGAAGTGCGCGCTGTTGTCATCCCAGGTATAGCCGCCCTGCGCGTAGCCGCTGACCATCCACCACCGGTTGACGTCGGTGCGCAGATCGGTGCCGTGGTAATAGCCATAGGTCAGGTAGGACATCCAGCCACCGGAACCGCTGGCCAAGCGGTAGCGGGCCAGCGTGCTGGCTTCCAGTGGCGGGTTCCGGGCCAACTGCAGGCGGCACTGCACGGCCGCCGAGGCGGGGTAGACCTCGCCCTGGCGGGTTGCGCTGCCGAGGAACTGGCGGCGCTCGAGGCCGGCGCTCAGGCCGGTCTGGCCGAAGGCGTAGCGCATGCCGAACGAAGCGATGGTGGACGGCCAGCCGGTGGTGGAACGCGAATGGCTGAGGCGTTCGGCGCGTGCACGCGCATCCGGCGTTGATTCGCCGGTGCACGGGTCCACCGCGCGGATCGATTCGTAAGTGCCACCCTCGTCGTACAGCGTGTTGAGCAGGCGTGCGTAGAGTTCCAGCGTGCCATGCTGGTCGTTGAAGGCCGGGGGCCGCCAGAACGCCTCCAGCGTGCTGAACACCGAATCGCCCGGCGTGCTGATCGCTGCACCGCCGACATTGGTCGCCGCCTGGCGCGCACCACGGAAACCCGCCGAGGCGATCACGCCCCACTCGCGCGAGTAATTGGCGATGGCATTGCGCACGTTGTAGCGTTGGCGCTCATCCAGTGGCAGCTCACCGGCATCGGTGCGATCAATGGCGCTACGCAGCAGCGTCACCGCCTGTGGATGGTCACCGTTGGCTGCGCTGGCGTAGGCCTGGTCGAGCACTACGCTTTTCGGTGCCCTGCCGGTGGCCTCGGCGGCCCGGAAGTCGGCCAGTGCGCGCGCCGGCTCATGGGCCTTCTGGTTGAGGTAGCCGCGCTGCATCAGCGCCCCCGCGTCATCAGGGTGCTGTGCCAGTGCCGCATCCAGGCGCTGCCGCGCTTCATCCTGCTGGGCACGGTTGCCCGCCGCCAGCGTGGTGGTCAGCAGGCCTTGCAGGTTCGCGTCGTCCGGCGCGAGTTGCACGGCCTGCCGTGCCTCACCGATGGCATCGGCGTAATCCTGGCGCGCATAGGCAGCGTAGGCACGCTGTGCGGCACCACCATCGCCCTGCAGGTCGGCCGGCATCAGCTCGCAGACGCTGCCGCTGTCAACGGACTGGCAGTGCTGGACTGGTGCCAGGTACGCTTCGGCACCGATGCGGGGAAGCTCGCGACTGGAGCGGATCGCCCGGCTGCGTTGCTCGATGCCCTGCTGCAAAAGCTGCTGTGACCGTGCATCGCCTTCACCTGCCGGTACCGCCGCCTGCAACGGTGCCAGCAGTGCAGCTGCGCGCAACCGATCGCCTGCGGCCAGCGCCGCATCCACCGCCAGCAGGCGCACGTTGCGCTGCTGCATTGCTGACCCCGGCGCAGCGAGTGCGGTGTCGAAGTCCTCATTGGCGAGCACGGTATTGCCCTGGCGCTGGCGCAGGTAGCCGCGCATCACCCGTGCATTGAGATCCTGGCCGTCGGCCTGCAACGCCTGGTCGGCACTGCGCTCAGCGTCGGCCAGCTGATCGCCCTGCAGCTGCGCGGTGATCAGCAGCAACCGGTATGAAGCAACGTCGGGGGCCAGCTCCACGGCAGCGTGCGCCTGCTCAATGGCGGCGGCATTCTCGCCTGCAGACAGCGATTGATAGGCCTGCTGGGCCAGCAGCAGCGCGCGTTGGCGGCCCAGTGCCACCCGCCGCGCGCGCAACTCCTCGACGTTCGGTGCGCCCAGCTGCAGCGCGGTACCGATGGCGGCGTCGGCCTGTCCGGGCTGTTGCTGTGCCTCCAGCGCCGCCACCCACAGCAGCGCCCATGCGCCCTGTTGCGGCTGCTGCCGGAACGCCTGCTCGGCCTTGCTGGCGGCGACGCCCATCTGGCCGGCGTCGTAGGCCGCATAGGCTTCGGTTGCCAGCATATAGGCCTGCCGGCTATTGCGGTCGGTCACCGTTGCGGGTGCACGCGGTACCGCTCCGGTACGCGCCGCACCTGTGCTCGTCCTGGGCGCAGCGGCCAGCGCCGGCAAGGCCGGATCCTTCAACCCCGCATCCAGTGCACGACGTGCCTGCTGCTGCGCCTCGGCACCCCGCCCCAGTTTCTGCAGCGCATAGATCTGCAGCAGGCGCAGCCGCACCACGTCCGGGCGCAACCGGATCGCTTCGCTGGACTGCCGGTAGGCCGCGGGGTAATCGCCACGTTCATAGGCGGCAAACGCCTGCTCGGCGATGCGGTAGGCGGCACCGGACAATGGCAGTGGTGCATCGGTCTGTGCCAGCACCGGCGCGGCGGCCGTGGCCAATGCCACGGTGATGACAGTGGACAGCAGCGTGGTCTTCATGCCGGCAAGGCTCCGGGCGGCGGTGACTGCAGCGTGGCCGCACGCCGGCGCTGCTCCTGCATGGCCTGGGCCACGGCCTCTTCAGTGGTGATGCCCTGCTTGACCAGGTAGTCGCCAATGCGGCCGTCGCGCTGCGGCATGTAGTCGTCCAGTGCGATCTCGAAGCGTGCGTGATCGATCAGGCGCATTTCCACCAGCAGATCGCCCAGCAGGGGCACGTTGTCCAGCTGCCATTGCCGGTCGCCACCGATCAGCCGCAGGCCGGCGTTGATCTCGCTTTCGCGGGCGATGCTCTGTTCAATGTGGTTGCTGCGCGTTTCCTGCTTCAGCAGGGCCAACGCGTCTTCGGGCAGCGGGCTGGCCACGGCCAGCCGCAGGGTGCCTTCCTGGCGCGGCGGCAGCGGCAGCATGCGCCATTGCACGCAGGCATCGGCACTGATCGGGAACTGGCAGGCGCGCAGGTAGTCCACGTCGATCACCGCGCGTGGCAGGTCACCCTGGAAGGCGATGGCCTCGGCCAGCGTTTCATCATCCAACCAGCCCTGGGTGAGCAGGATGCGGCCCAGCGGTTGCTGGCGGCCTGCCTGCTGCTGCTCCAGCGCCTGCTGCAGGCGTTCGGGTTCCACCGCCTGCCAGGTGGTCAACAGCTCACCGAGCTGCTTGCGGGTCTGCACCAGCTGCGCCGCATCGGGGAAGTCGTGCATGGTCTTGTCCCAGACCATGCGCTTGCCGAACAGCAGGTAGGCCAGGAACACCTTCCAGGCACGGGCGGTGGCCATGAAATTGATCATGTTGCCGACCACCATGCGCGGGATCGACATCAGCGCGTGCTCCCAGCCGTACAACCGGTTGACGAAGTAGAAGCGCTGCACGACCCGGGTCGCCAGCGCTGCGGTGGTCAGCAGCGCGACATTCATCTGCCAGGTACCGGCCTGGAACACGCTGGGAAACTGCATCGTCCACAGCCCGGTCATCTTCAACAGCCAGAACAGCAGCAGCTGCAGGAAGATGATGTAGGCGATGATGCTGACGAACGAGGTGATGATGCCCTTTCGGTCGCGCGCCAGCAGGTACTTGGTGGCCAGCGATCCGCGCCAGCCCAGCGACTCCCAGCTCTGCAGGCCGATGCCCAGCACCCAGCGCGCCTTCTGCCGGTACGACGCGCGGAAGTTGTCGGGGAAGTACTCGCGAACGCACAGCGCCATCTGCTGGGTGCGCTCGCGCACCGGCCCCCAGCCGAACCAGGATGGGCGGCGCACGCGGAACTGCACGGGGAAGCGGGCGAAGATCGACTGCATGCCCATGGCTGCCAGCCTCGCGCCGACGTCGTAATCCTCGGTGAGGCTGTCGGTGTTGAAAGGCTGGTTGTCGGTCTGCGCGCTCAATGCCAGCAGCGCGCGCCGCGAGAAACAGGTACCAACACCGGCCGACGGCACCATGCCGGACACGCTCTCGCGCACCACCAGATCCTTGGCGTGCCATTCGGCGAACTCGTCCATGTAGACCCCGGCCACCAGTTCGTACCACTCGCGGTCCAGCGAGGTGACCGGCAGCTGGATCATGTCCTTGCGCGGCAGCAGGTAGTTGTAGAAGCGCAGTTCCATCGGGTGCAGCACGTCCTCGCTGTCGTGCAGGATCACGCCGGCGAACTCGATGTCGTGGCGCTTCTCGTAATCGAAGATCGCCAGGATCAGCCAGTTCAGGCAGTCGGCCTTGCTGGTCGGCCCGTCATGCGGCACCTCCACGCGGCGCAGGCGCTTGTAGCGGCGGCGCATGCGCTCGACTTCATCGATGGTCTGCTGGTCGTTGGGATAGGTGCCGACGAACACGACGTACTCGCGGTAGTCGAGCACGTTGATCATGTTCTCCACCATCTGCGCGATGACGTCGTACTCCATCCACGCCGGCACCATGATTGCCAGCGGCTGTTGCGGCCGCTGCATCAGGTCTTCCTGGGTCAGTGGCCGGTACGCTTCGCGCCGCTTGATGGTGAGCGCGCGCCAACTCTCGCGCACCCAGTACCAGACGTCGATGAACAGATCATCGAGGCTGGAGATCAGGATCAGCACGGCCACCGCCGCCGCCGTGGTTTCCAGGACGGCGTAGTAGTTGGCCAGCTGGATGTTCCAGAACAGACCGTCCACGGTGGATCAGTGCCCTGTGTTGGCGGACTTGCGGCGGCGCACCTGGGTGACGCGGGCGGCCAGCAGCGCGAACACGATCACGCCGACCAGCAGCAGCAACCAGACCATGTGCCGTTCCCACTTCGATTGTGGATTGCCATCCTGGGCAACTCGGCCCCCGTAAGGATCCTGGCGATCGAACTCGCGCACGGCATCACTGCCGTCGAGCACCGCCAGATCACCGCGCAGCAGCCGGAACGGTGCGCCGAACGACGGTGCCTGTGCACCCAGATCGCTGTACAGCACGCCAAGCTGGCCGCCGGAGGTGCCGACCTGCACCACCGCGGCGCGATCCAGGCCGCTGACATCCAGCAGCGGCTGAGGCTTCCCGCCGATCAGCAGGTGGCCGTCCTTCAGGCCGGCCACATCGACACCCGACGGCGCCACACCGAAAGCCAGCCACGGCGCATCCGGGCTGATCGCCGCACCGGCATCGACCACCTTCAGCTCCGACGCCTCTGGCGAGGCCCCCACTGCACTGGCCACCGCGATCACCTTGCGCAGCGATGCCGGCGCGTCCTGCAGCCACGTAGCGGGCACGAACATCTGGTTGCCGCGTGACAGCTGGCTGCTGGCACCGACGAAGTCACTGCCCAGCGACCGTTTGGCCAGGGTCAGGTGGCTGCTGGGCAGGATCGAGACCGGATACGCGGTGGCCGGATCGTGGCAATAGGGGCGTGCCGGCTGGCGCAGGAAGCTGACGCGGATCTCGTTGCGTGCCGACAGCGCGTAGGCCGGCACCTTGGCCACCAGCCGCTGCGGCTGGCCGTTGGCCGACAGCACCTTGCCGCCCAGCAGATAGTCGTTGAAGTAGATCGTGGCCACCGCGCCCTGCCCGGCCGCGTTGGGGGCCGCCGAGACATCGATCACCACTTCCTCGGGCAGGCGGCCGTCGGCCGACAGCGCCCCCAGATCAAAGCTGGCGCTGCGGTCGGCGCGGGTCACCACATCCATGGAGCCGGCAATGTTGCCGAGCCGGCTCAGCAGCACCTGGTCACCGTCCAGCTTCGGCGTGCCCGCTGCGCTGACCTGCAGGCTACGGCCCAGCGCATAGCTACGCCACTGTTCGGCGAACAGCCCGGCGACCTTGCCCGCCGCCGCCGGGTCGACTACCAGCGTCGGACGGCCGGCAACGGCCACCACGCGGACCGAGGCGGTGGCCGCGGGCTTTTCCAGGCCGCCCATGTCGGTACCGCGCCACGCGGCGAACGCGGTGCCCGCATCGGCGCCGGTGGCGCCGACCTGTGCAGCGAGCGCATCCAGTCCCGCGCGCACGCCGGCCCGCAGCGCATCGCTGCCGATCATCACCTCGGCGGCCAGCGGCCCACTGTCACGCAGCGACAGCAGTGCCCCCACTTCGGCCAGATCCTTGATCGCATGCGCGCGCTCGCCAGTGGCCAGCGCGGCATAGGCCGGCACGACCTGCAGGCTGGCCGGGATGCTGATGCCGGTCAGGTCGACGCTGTCACCGACCTTGGGCAGCGCCAGCACCTGCACCTGCTTGCCACCGGCCTGCAGGGCCGTGCCAATGCGCCAGGCCGCGTCGTAGATGGGGGCCTGCAGCGCCTTGCCGTCCACCAGCAGGCGCACCTGCGGGGGCAGCGCGCCCCAGGCCTTGGCCACGGTGTCCACGGCGCGGCCGTCGAAGCGGTAGCTGAAGCGCGAGTCCGGCGACAGCCGCAGCACGTTGGCCGGCGCGCTCTGGTCGGCACATTGGTAGTCGGACACGATCGACCACCAGCCGACGCCGACCCGAACGAAGCCGTTCTGGCGGGGTTCGCCATCGATGGCCAGCAGCTGGCTGGCGTCACCCTGTGCATCGGTGATCGAGCGTGCGGCGATCGGATCGCCATCGACCGACCACAGGCCGGACGTGCGCCCGGCATGGCCGCGCACGTAGCGCCCGTCCAGCTGCAGCTGCGCATCGCGGGTGGCGACACCGGCCGGCACCGGCAGGTAGATCTCGCGCTGGCTCTCCTGCCCGCTGAGCACCAGCGGTTGGCGGAAACCGAGTTCGCGCAGGGTCATCTGCCGGCTGACCGTGCTGTCACCGCTCCACTCGGCGAACTGGCCGGCGACGCTGTCGGCGGCATGGGCACTGCCAACCACGCCCGACAGGACGAACGCGGCGGCGGATGCAAACAGGGGAGAGCGGCCGGTCTGGGTCATGGCGTCACTTCGCGTGGGTGGGGGTGGACGGCGCCGCTGCTGCGGAGGCCGGGCGAGAATTCGGGAAGCGGCGTGCCACGCAGGGCGGCGACGATGCGCGCGCTGGCACGGCCATCGCCGTAGGGGCTGGCGTGGGGATCGAAGCGGGTCGGGTGCGGTGGTTGTGCCAGTGCCGCATTGACAGCTTCGACAATGCGCGAGGGCGCGGTGCCGACCAGCGTCACCACACCGGCCTCGACCGCCTCCGGGCGTTCGGTGACGTCGCGCATGACCAGTACCGGTTTGGCCAGCGCCGGTGCCTCTTCCTGCACGCCACCGGAGTCGGTGAGGATGACGTCGGCGCGCTGCATCAGCCGCACGAAGCGCAGGTAGTCCTGCGGCGGCACCAGGTGCACGTTGTCGAGATGGCCGAGGTGGGCGTTCACCGGGCCCTGCACGTTCGGGTTCAGATGCACCGGGTACAGCACCTGCAGGTCCGGCCGCCGTGCCAGTTCAGCCAGCGCACGGCAGATGTCCTCGAAGCCCTGCCCGAAGCTCTCGCGGCGGTGGCCGGTGACCAGCAGCAGGCGACGATCGGGGTCAAGCATGTGGAAGGGTTCGTCAGCCCGCGCACGCAGCGCCGGGTCGGCATCCAGGCGCTCTACGGTCTGCTGCAGGGCATCGATGACGGTGTTGCCGGTGACCAGGATCTGCCCGCCCAGGTGTTCACCGGCCAGGTTGGCGCGCGAGCTGGGCGTGGGCGCGTACAACTGGTCGCCGACCACATCGATCACCCGCCGGTTCATTTCCTCCGGCCACGGCCGGTTGATGTCACCGGTGCGCAGTCCGGCCTCGACATGACCGATCGGAATGCGGTGGTGGAACGCGGCCAGCGCGGCGGTCATCGCCGTGGTGGTATCACCGTGCACCAGCACCCGGTCGGGACGGACCTGCGTGTAGAGCGCGTCAAGCCGTTCGAACAGCCTGGAACACAGGCCATTGAGGGTCTGGTTGGGCACCATGACATCCAGGTCATGGTCGGCGGTGATCTCGAACAGCGACATCACCTGGTCCAGCATCGCCCGGTGCTGGCCGGTGATGCAGACCACCGATTCGATGTCCGCAGCCTCGGCCAGGGCCCGCACCAGCGGCCCCATCTTGATCGCTTCCGGTCGCGTGCCAAACACCGACAGGACCTTCACCGCAGCGCTCCGGACAGCCGGTGCGGGGAAATGCCAGGAGCTGTAGCCACGTCTGGATCCTTTCGGCGTTCCCGTCCAATACCCGCAGGCAGGAGACGGTCACCTCATGAGGAAACTCCAAAATCGCGACGTACATCACATTCGAATGATGGTACGCGCGTCGTGGCATTGATCTTCATCGTTGGAAGATCAAGACGCAGTCAACGCCGCCCGTGTCACGGGCGACGTTGCGGTGGAACGCAGCAGTGGCTGCGGCCTGGGGCCGCCTTACTCGTACTGGATGGTGAAGGTGGCCTGGCCGTTCGCGACACCGGCACCGACCGTGCCGGCCTGGGTCTGCACATAGCGGGCGCGCAGCGGCAAGGTCATCGTGCTGGTGCCGGGGGTGGTGGTACCGACATTGACGGTCTGGCCGAAGCGCACTTCGCGCTCGGTGGTGCCATCGCGCTGGACCATCTGGATGCCGATGCGGGTGGCGCTGTTGGTGGCCGCACTGAGCTTCAGCACGCCCGGCATGTTCGAGCTGTCCTGATCGGCATCGAGGCGGATGCCGATCTTGCTCTGGTACTGCGCGACATTGCTGCCCTGGCAGTTCAGGCGGATCTCGAAATCGCGGTCAACGGCCTTGGAACCGACACCGGTGAAGGTAGTGTTGGGCACGCTGCCGAAATCGACGGCGATATTGCGGCTGCCGGCCTGCACTTCACAGGTCGGGCTGACCACGGTGGTGCCCGAGCCCTTGAAGGTCGAGGTCAGTTCCGGACGGCCAGGGCCGTCGCCGTCGAGATAATAGGTGGTGAAGCGGCCGTTAGGCGCGATGATGCCCGAGCCCGTCTGCGCGGCGGTCTTGATCAGCTCCACCCGGAAGCGGCCACCGTTGAGGGTCAACGTCCGGCTGCCCCCCAATTGCAGGGTATGCGGGTAGTAAGTCTGGATGGTGCCCGAATCACGATAGACACGAATGCCCACCCCGGCTACATCGGTGGCATAGACGTTGCTGAAACCCGGGACCGCGTTCTGCTGCGCGGCGTTGACGAAACGGCCATTGGCACTACCGCCCCAGCGATCGCAGTAACCGATGCTGTCGCGCTGGTTGATAGGCACGATCAGCTCCTTGATCACACCACCGACGGGCAGACTGGGCAGGATTACGATCTGCCCCATGTCCATCTGCACGTCCTGCGCGACAAAGCCCTGTTGGGTGATGTAGCAGGTCGCCAACGCCGGGCTGGCCACGGCAATACCAGCCAATATGGCCACCGCACTCAGCGCCTTGCGGCCACGGGAAGAGATCATCGGCATGCTGCCTCCAGCGGGATGAAGCCGGTCTTGGACGCATCGGCGCCCGCCGGAACCTGGTAATCGACGGTGCAGCGCTGGTCGGCGCCGGCGCCCCACTCCACCAGCAGGCGGCCCTGGTTCTTTTCACTGCGCACGTACAGGCGGCCACCCTGGCTGACCATGCCCACCGGCTGGCCCTGCTCATCCTTGACCTGCGCACCGAACGGCATGGTGCGGCCATCCGGGTTGCGCACCTGGATCAGCAGCGCGTTGCCCTTGCGGGTATCGAAGCGCAGGTAGCTGATGGCACCGGCGAACGGCGCGATCGACTGGCTGGTGCTTTCCAGCTCGACGTCGTGGGCCATGCCCTGCGGGTCGAGGGTGACGGTGTTGAGGCGGTACGGGGAAACGTACGGGACCACCGCGTAGCCGCGGCCATCGACGCGCAGGCCCGGGGCGTTGCTGACGATCGCATCGCGTGCGCCCGGCGCTTCCACCAGCACCATGGTGTCGCCACGCTGCGGGGTGAAGGTGAAGCCGCCCGGATGCACGACCACGCTGCCGTTGGCACCGACCGAAGCCTGGCGGAAATCGCGCGAGTGGCTGTAGGTCGCGTTCAACGCGGAGTAGCGGCTGCGGTACTCGGCGTTGCCGACCGCGGTGGTGCCACCTTCGCGGGAATCGGACAGCGCCACGCCGTAGCTGAAGTTGTTGTCGACACCGGCCGAACCGGTGATGCCGACGCGGCTGTTGTCGTAGCCACCGCGGTCGCGCACGCCGAGATCGGCGCTGAACGACACCGGGTGGGAACCACGACCCAGCGGCACGCTCATCGACAACAGGTACTGGGTGTCGGAACGGCCCAGCACGCCCTCTTCGGTGCGCAGCGCAGAGAAGCCGTAGTTCACCGAGCGCCAGGCATTGTTGTAGCCCACCTGGTACTGCTTGGAGGTGCCGGAACGGTCGTAGAAGTCACGCACCGAACCGGTCACGTACAGCGCGCCGCCGCGACGGCCCAGCGGCTGGTTCAGCGTTACCTGGAACTGGCTGCGCTGGCGGCCACGGGTGGTCGGATCGATGCCGCGCTTGTCCGAATCACGGCCGTACAGCGCGTCCTGCAGGCTGTAGAAGCCTTCGGTCGAATAGCGGTAGGCGGCCAGCGTCAGGTTGGTCCCGGTCTCGCCGATCATGTTGCTGTAGCTCAAGCGCACGCTGGCACCGGTGTGGTTGCCGTAGTGATCGAACGAGGTACGCGCATGGGTGACGTCGGCAGCGAATGCGCCGACCGGCGTGGACAGGCCGACGCCGTACAGCAGCGACAGGTAGCCATCGCTCAGTGCACTGCCACCGTACAGGGTCAGCTGGTTGCCGATACCGCGCTGGTAGGTGCCCTGCACCAGCCACGGCTCATCGGCCAGCAGCTTGTTGCGCACCTGGCCGGCCGTCAGCGAGTAACGCGACACGCCTTCGCGCAGCATCTGCGGCACCGAACCGAACGGCACCTTGAATTCGCGGCGGCGGCCATCGGCCTCGATCACGCTCACTTCCAGATCACCGCCGTAACCGGTCGGGTACAGGTCGTCGATGACGAAGCTGCCCGGCGACACGGTGGAGGAGTAGATCAGCTGCTCGTTCTGGCGCACTTCGATGCGCGCGTTGGTCTCGGCGATGCCGCGCACGACCGGCGCGTAACCGCGCAGCGAATCGGGCAGCATGCGGTCGTCGCTGGCCAGGCTGGCACCGCGGTAACCGATCGAATCGAACAGTTCACCGGTGGTGTAGGCCTCACCGATGGTGAGCATGCCGCGCACCTGCGGAATGCCGCGCTGCGCATAGGTGGCGATGCTCTGCCAATGGCGGCCGTCGCCCTCGGACCAGGTCAGGTTCGAATCGTGGCGGAACTGCCAGCCACCCAGGTTCATGCCGGCGTTGAGGCCGAGGTAGGCACTGCGGTTGCGCTGGCCACCTTCGACGCGACTGTCGCTGTCGATGGCATTGAAGCTGTAGCCGACGAAACCGGCATTGATGCCACGGTCCCACAGCGCCGGGTTGACGTAGCCACGCGCCTCGCGGCGCAGGAACACCTGCGGGATGCTCAGGTCGTAGCGCAGGTTGCCGCTGTCATAGACACCATAGGCATTGGCCATGCGCTGCTGGACCGGCACGCAGCTGGTCTTGTCGGTGGGCACGGACGGATCCTGCTGCAGCAGCACGGCCTCGCTGTCCACGCCCATTTCTTCCAGCATCGGCAGCGGCAGGCAGGCGTCGACACGGCCCTGCGCATCGGCCTTGAACTGCAGATCGCGACGGCCCTGCCAGGCACCGTTGACGTACACGTCGACACGATAGTTGCCGGCCACCATCGGGTTGCCGTTGCTGAAGGCCGCCAGGTCCACCTGCTTGGCCTGGCCAGACAGGAAGCTGGAGTTGAACTGCGCCGATTCGGGTGCACGCGCATTGGCCGCACCACTCTGCGCCATGAGCGCCTGTTCGCCGAGATTGGCCGGGGCAGCCAGCGCCCATCCTGGGCAGGCCACGCCAGCAACCAACAGGCAAAGCGCCTGATGGATCGACAATGTCAATCTGTTTCCGATCACACTGACATTCCTTCAATTCGCCGCACAGCGGCGGTGGCGGGATGCGCAGGCCAGGGGCCGGCGCGGCGCGTTCAGCCCCCGGTGCTGCCGAGGCGGATGGTGTGTTCCACCCGGCCGCCGTAGTCGTTGATGGTGATGAAGCGGACCTGGTCGGTGCCCGCCGGTGCGGCGAACTCCAGGCTCTGCTTCGGCGCGACCATCGCGCCCTTGTCCTCGACGGCCTTTTCACTGCTGCCGGTCACGGCATGTACTTCGGCCAGAGTGACGTGGAAGGGGCCCGGGTTTTCCACCCGCAGGCGGTCGCCATTGCGGGTCCAGCGCAGCGCTGCCGGCGCATCGTTGGCGACGCCCTTCAGGCCCTGCGGCCGGTAGAAAAGCTTCAGGCGCGAACGAAACGCGACCTGCAGGTAATTCTGTTCGCCGCTGTCAGCGTTGTCCGGGGACGGCGGCACATCCAGCACGTTGAGCCAGAACACCGACTCGCGGTCGGTCGGCAACTGCGCGCCGGAGAAGATCAGTCGCAGCGCCTGGCTGCGGCCCGGCTCGACACGCGCGATCGGCGGCGTCAGTACGAACGGGGCATCGCTGGTATCGGCGGTCTGGTTGGCGTCGCCGCTGTCGATCCAGGCCTGCACCAGCGCCGGCGAATCGCCCACGTTGTCGACCTGCACGGTGACTTCGCGCGCCTGCGCCGGATAGATCACTCGCGTGCCATTGACCACCACGCCGGCCAGAGCGTTCTGGCAGAAGGGCAGCGTGAACGCTGCCAGCAGCAGCGCCCGGGGAAAGAATGCTTTCATCGGAAGTACTACGCTCGAGGTATGTGGCCAGGGGCCGCGATGCACTGGCCGGCGCGTACGCCGGCCAGTGCGGGTACGGCTACGATCAGTTGTAGATGATCGTGTACTTGACGCTGCTGGTGACGTCGCCCGGGGTGGCGGCGGCAGTGGCGTAGTACTCAGCGTAGTAGTTCAGGTCGGCCGAGCCGTCGGTGCCGACGGTGACCCACTGCGAGTTGGTCTGGGCCAGGCCAGCGCCGGCAGCCTTGATCGGCAGGACCTGGTTGTTCGAGCCCAGCAGCTGCAGCTGCACGTTGGTGGCAGCGTTGGCCGAGGCCTGGTTCAGCAGGCGGCCGGTGTTGAAATCAACGGTCGAACCCGGCTCGAAGTAGGTCGCGACGTTGCCGGCGCTGCACTTGGTCAGGTTGATGGCGAACGGGGTACGACCGGCAACGGCACCGGCGGTGGCCAGGGTGTTCTTGGACACGGTCGGCAGGTTGACGGCGAAGTCCTTGCCGCCCGGGGTCGAGATGGTGCAGGTCTTGTCGGTCACCTTGCCGTTGAAGGTGATGGTGCCGTCGGCGGCGTTGGCGGCCAGCGGAGCGGCGGCCAGCATCAGAGCGGCAATGAGGTTGATCTTGTGCATTCGCTTTTACCTAACCCTACTGAAGAGATGAGAAGTAGAGGAGGAAGCAAGGAGCACTGCCGGGCTATCAAGACCCATCCTTGCGTCTCACCTGTGGCCGGACTCGGACATACCTTCCCCTGAATCCGTGACGCAAGTATAGGCACAACTGTGATGAAAGTCTCATTATTTTTCTGAACGCCAATTCATTGACGCCTCAAATGTGACGTGTTAGGCGAAATCATGATTGGGGGAGCGCAAGGAATTTGACGGTGGCCGGATCAGGCCACAAACGACCCTGCATGACGCACCTGGCGGCGCATTCGGCATGCGCGGAAACAGGCCTTTTTAAGGTGGAAATCACCTTATTTGATGCGCATCACTCTTTGTTGGTGATGGCCCTAGCAGATTCGGAATCGTCCTATTAAAGACGGATCGAACCTGTCGCTAACTAGGACACACCGAACCAGAGAACGTGTCATGAGAACCTCCCTTCTGCTGTGCGTGGCCCTGATGTCCGTCAGTGCGCTGGCCCAGGCCAGCAGCGGCAGCATTCGTTTCAGCGGCCGTATCGCCGAGCCGGGCTGCATGACCAACCTGTCCCAGGGCGAGCTGAGCCTGGCGGCCTGCCCGCCGTCGGCCAAGGGCTCGACGGTGGCTGTGACGGCGCTGGCCGATGGCCAGGCCGCGACGCTGCGCGACGGCAAGCGCCAGGGGCAGAAGCTGTCGGTGTCGGCCAGCGCGATGCGCGCCGGCGATATCGCCTTCTCCGAGCGCTACAGCGTGCAGGCTTCGAAGCAGCAGCCGCTGCAGGGCGCCTACCTGGTGGTGGTCGACTACCTGTAAGCCGACGTGTTTACGCCGGCGGCAGCTCGAAGACCTGGCGCAGGTAGGCCAGGTAGCCGGGGTCGTCGCACATGCTCTTGCCCGGCGAATCGCTGAGCTTGGCCACCGGCTGGCCGTTGCAGCGGACCATCTTGATCACGATGTTCAGCGGCGTCGGACCCAGATCATTGGTCAGGTGGGTGCCGACGCCGAACGCGACCTGGCAGCGACCACGGAAGTAGTCGTACAGGCGCATGACCTTGGCGATGTCGAGCCCATCGCTGAACACCAGCACCTTGCTGCGCGGATCGACGCGGCGCTGCTGGAAGTGCGCCAGCATGCGGTCGCCCCAGTCGAACGGATCGCCCGAATCGTGGCGGACACCGTCGAACAGCTTGCAGAAGTACATATCGAAGTCGCGCAGGAACGCATCAAGGCCGACCACGTCGGACAGCGCGATGCCGAGGTCGCCGCGATACTCGCGTGCCCACGATTCCAGCGCCGCCACCTGCGAGTCACGCAGGCGTGGGCCCAGCGCCTGGAAGGCCTGCAGATACTCATGGGCCATGGTGCCGTGCGGGGTCATGCCGTACAGGCGGGCGAAGTGCACGTTGCTGGTGCCGACCAGCTGCGGGCCCAGTGCATCGCGCAGCAGCGGCAGCAGGCGCGCGTGCCAGTCGCGCGAGTAGCGGCGGCGGCTGCCGTAGTCGGCGATGCGGCACTGTTCGAAACCGGGGGTATCGCGCAGCAGCGCGGCCTTGGCCTGCAGGCGGCGCTCGCCTTCGGCGAAGTCAGGCGTGGTGGTGTTGCGGAACCAGACTTCGTTGATGATCGCCAGCAGCGGCACTTCGAACAGGATGGTGTGCAGCCACGGGCCGGTGATGTCCAGTTCGATCTCGCCGGGCACGGTCTTCGACGCGCGCAGCTGGATGTACTTGCGGTCGAGGTGGAACAGGCCGAGGAAATCGGCGAAGTCGGGCTTCACGAAGCGCAGGCCACGCATGTAATCCAGCTCCGCGTCGCTGAAACGCAGGCTGCACAGGTGGTCGATCTCTTCGTCGATCTGGTCGATGTAATGGGCCAGGTCGATGCCGGGCGTGCGGCACTTGAACCGGTACTGCACCTGGGCACCGGGGTGCTGGTGGAGCACCGCCTGCATCATGGTGAACTTGTACAGGTCGGTGTCGAGCAGGGACTGGATGATAGGCATGGGGCGGATTATGCGCCCAGCAGGGTGAACCGGGGTGGCTGCGGCCACGCTCGGCTCTCCGCGGAACGGCATTGGTAGATCCACGCCATGCGTGGATGCCCTTCCGGCTCTACAACGACCTGCGCACCAGGCGCGGCACCAGCATCAGGGCGTGGGCCCAGATCGCGCCCCACACCGCCACGCGCACCGGCAGCGAACGCTGACTGGCCTCGAACTTCCGGAAATAGCGCCACAGGCCCCGGTGCTTGTGCCATTCCACGAAGAACGGCCGTGAGCGGCTGGAGACACCGCGCACATGGGTGACCTGCAGGTCGTTGGCGATCGCCACCACCGCGCCAGCCTCACGTGCGCGCCGGCACAAGTCCAGGTCTTCGGCGTGCAGGCGATAGCCAGCGTCCCAGCCACCGATGCGGTCGAACAGCGCACGCGGCATCAGCAGCAGCGCGCCAGACAACGCCGGCACCCGCTGCAGCGCCTGCTGCGGATCGCGCGGGACCGACAGCTTCGAGCCTTTGCCGGGCGAACGCAGCATCAACAGGAAATCCGGATCACGACGGCGCACGGCCTCGTCGGCATGGCCATGCTCGTCCAGCTGTTCGACACCCAGCAGGCAATCCCCCAACCGTTCGGCACGGCTGCGCAGCTCGGCCAGAGTATCGGGCTCGACCATCAGGTCCGGGTTGATGAAGGCCAGCCACGGGCTGTGCGAATCGGCCACCCCCTGGTTGTTTGCGGCGGCAAAGCCGGGATTGTCCGGATTGCCGACAAAACGCACGCGCGGGTCGTGGCTGGCATGGCGCTGCACGATATCCAGCGTGCCATCCATCGAGCCGTTGTCGATCACCCGGATTTCGGCCACGTCCCGCGCCTGGCGCAGGCGCGAGAGACAGGCATCGATGGTGCTGCCGCTCTGGTAGGTGACGACGATGGCGGCGATGGCAACATTCAAACGGGTGGCTCCGGCGCGGAAGGAACGAACAGGTCGCCCTGTTCCTTCGGCATTATCGCCTGCCGCATGCGCTGCTGCAGGTCGGCACGCAGCCCGCGCAGCGGGTCGTGCATCAGGAAGTCCGCCAACCGAGGCACCCAGCCCGGCCAGCGCGCAGCCAGCGCTTCAAGATCGCCGTCACGGCTGATCGCCTCCCCTGCCCGGCTGACGAAGGCGGTCTCGCACAGCACGTTGCGCCATCCCAGGCCGGCCATGCGCAGGCTCAGGTCCACCAGCGCCGCGTTCCAGCCGGCGTAGCTGTCCACGTCCAGGCCCCCGGCACGTCGACGCGCGTTGCCCCGCACCAGCACCGCATGGGTGACTGCGGACGGCAGCTCGGGGTGCAGGGTTGGCAATGTGGCACAGGTATGCGCCAGCAGGGCCGGATCATGGGGTTCGGGATTGATTTCGCCCAGCCGTGGCCACGCAGCGGTTTCGCCGGCATTGCACCACGGGGTTGCGGTGGCGATGGCGGCATCGCGGGCGAAGGTGTCCTGCAGCTGCTGCAGCCAGCCCGGCGCGGGCACGCTGTCCGGTGCCAGCACCGCCACGTCCATGCCATCGCAGGCGCGCAACATCTCGTCCAGGTGGGCCACCTCGCCCAGCGGCCGCGCGCGGCGGGTGTACTCGGCCTGCAGTGGCGTATGCGCCAACCAATGTTCCACCACCGCCTGCGCGCGCGGCCCGGTCTGCGCATCGTCGGCCAACCAGACCGCGGTGCCCGGCGCGGTGCCGGCATCCAGTGCGGCCAGGCAGCGGTCGAGCGCGGCATCGTCCACGCACAGCGGCAACAACACGATCGCCCCCATCCCGCCTCCGTGGTTGTCGTTAGCCACAGCCTAGCACCGGGAGGGTATCGGCCGGGTTGCACCCGGCACCCGCTTCAGGCCAGGGCAACAGCAACAGCCGAAGCAAGAGCTGGGTTCCTGGGGTTGGCGGGGTGGGTCCGGTTGCGGGGGACGCTGCAAGTCCCCCTTTCGGGGCCCGGCCCAGCCGCTGGCGGCTGGGCCGGCCTGTGGGTTTACGGCGTGTCCTGCCAACCCACACCGCCCCGCCACCCCTCAGTAAACCCGCTGTTGCCGTTGCTCCGGCTCTGGCTCTGGCTCCGGCCTCTGCGGGTGCCGGGCGCAGCCCGGCCGCAAACCCCTTACTTCTTTGCGCGCGGCTGGTTCAGCGGCTCCATCGCGCGGAAGCGCTGGCTGTACTCGTCGGTCAGATTCCGCGCTTCCTGCCCGTTACGCACGATGCTCGGGGTCAGCAGCACGATCACTTCCGAACGGCGGCTGGTGCGGCTCTTCTGCCCGAACAGCGCGCCGACCACCGGAATCCGGCTCAGGCCGGGAATGCCGCTGCTGCCATCGGTGGCCGAATCGGTGATCAGGCCGGCCAGCATGATGGTGTCGCCGCTCTGCACCGCCGCTTCGGTCGACAGCTTCTTGGTGGAAATCCGCGGGTTGCAGTTGCGCTCGGTCGGATTGCAGTTGTCGGGCACGTTCGAGGCGCTGCTCACTTCCTGCACGATATCGAGGAACACCGTGCCATCGCGGGTTACGCGCGGGCGCACCTTCAGGATCACGCCGGTGTCGATGTACTGCACCGAACTGTAGGTGCCGGTGCCGATACCGGTGTTGACCGTGGTGGTGTTGATCGGCACCTTGTCGCCCACGTTGAGCGTGGCCTCGGCGTTGTTGCGCACGAACACCGAGGGGGTCTGCAGCAGGCGTACATCGGTGACCTTGTCCAGCGCGCTCACCACCGCCGCACCATTGTGGCCGGTGAATGCCCAGCCCAGGCCTTCGCCACCGGTTGCGGCACCGGCGAAGCTGCTCCAGGAGCCACCCGCTGCTGCCGGCAGGGTCACGCCGCCCAATGCTCCCGTCAGGGCACGCCCGGCCACGGCATTGTCGAAGAACCAGTTCACGCCGTACTTCAGGTCACCATCCAGCGATACCTCGGCCACCTGGGCTTCGATGTGCACCTGCAGCGGCATCACGTCCAGCTTCTCGATCACCTCGCGGATCGAGCGCCAGGCCTGCGGGCTCGAACGCACCAGCAGGGTATTGGTCTCCTCCACCGCCGAGACGCCCACGCGATCGCCTTCCACTTCCAGGCTGACGCTGACGTTGCCGGACTGGCGCTGCGGCAGGTTCATGCTGCCGTTGCCGGCACCGCTGGAACCGCTGCCCGGGGTCGAACCGAAACTGCTGCTGTTGTTGCTGTCCATGCCGCGCTCGCCGTCGCTGCCCAGCTGCGATGGAATCGCGCCGGGTGCCAGCGATGCCGGGCTGGAGCCGCCGCGGTTGCCGCTGCTGGCGAAGGCTTCACTCAGCCGCTCGGCCAGGTCGCGCGCCTTGATGTAGCGCAGCTCGTAGGAGAACAGGCGGGCGCTGCCACCGGCGGTATCGATACGGTCCAGCCACTGCTGGATCTGGTCCAGGTAACGCACCTGCGGGGTGATCACCAGCACGGCGTTGGCGTTTTCCAGCGGCAGGAAACGGAACATGCCGGCGCTGGGGGTCTTGCTCTCCTCGCCGAACACCTTCTCCAGGTCGGCAGCGACCTGCTCGGCCTTGCCCGACTGGATCGGGAACACGCCCACCGACATGCCCGACAGCCAGTCGACGTCGAAGATCTCGACGGTGCGCATGTAGTTTTCCAGCTCGGCGCGGGTACCGCCCAGGGTGATCACGTTGCGGCCGCTGTCGACGTTGACGATGGCATTGGGCCGCGCATAGGGCTCCAGCACCTTCTTCATCTCGGTGGCGGAGATGAACTGCAGCGGGATCACCCGTACCTCGAAGCCACGCGCACTGGCTGCAGGCGCCGTGCTCGGCGCAACCGTACCGGCCAGCGCCTGGTCGGCAGCGACGATGTTGTAGCGGCCACCGCTGTAGACCATGCGGGCGTTGTTCCAGCCCAGCACCATCTCCAGCAGGTTCAACGCCTGGGCCGGCGACACCGGCTTGGGCGTGGCCAGGGTGACCGTGCCCTGCACGCCCGGTGCGATCACGTAGTTCTGGCCCAGCATGTCACCGAGGATGGCCTTGACCACCGCGTGCACCGACTCGCCTTCGAAATTGAAGGTTGCTTCACCGGTGCTGGCGCCATGCAGCGCCGGTGCCGGTGCACGTGCTGCTTCGCGGTTGATCATGGTGCCGGTGCCACGGCGGATCACCGCCTGCGGAGCGCCCTGGGCGTCACGGGCAGCATCTGCTGCGACATCAGCGGCCTGGCCGGCCTCGGCAGTGGGCGACAGATTGCCCTTGCGCTGCACATGCGGCGCGGACACGGTGCTGCAGCCGACCAGCAGCGCGAGGGCAAAGGACCAGGGAAGAAAACGCAGGCTCATGCATTCACTCTATCGGTTGGTGCCATCGCCCGGGGGCGGCGACGGTTGTTGCTGCTGTTGTTGCTGCAGCTGGCGGCGACGGGCCTGGATGCGTTCGCGGATGGCCTGCATCTGCGCTTCGCTGGGGCCATTGGTGTTGGCAGGAGGTGCCGCGGCGGCGGCTGATGGCACGCTGCTGGCGGGCTGCGGCTGCGCGGTTGCGGTTGCAGCAGCCGGAGGTGGGGATGGCATCGGCGGTGCGCCCGCCGGCGGTGGCACAACGACCGCACCCGCCGGCGGCGCGCCATTGGCACCCCGCAGTACGGTGGGCGGCTCGCCGCCCTGGCCATTGAACACGGCCAGTTCCAGCACCTGGCTGCCGCTTGGGCCGATCACCGTGGCCTGGCGCGGCGCAAGCCCCACAAGTTGCCAGCCGTCCACCGCTTCGCCGTTGAGGCGCAGCCGCAGCGAACGGTTCTGTTCGGTGGTGAAGGTGGCCATGCCGAAGTCGCCGGTCAGCAGCACGCCGGTCAGGCGCAGCGCGGCGCTGGCGGCCGGCTCGCTGCCACCGAGCAGGTAGGGCTTCGGCCTGCGGTCCTCGGCGAACAGCGGTCGCTCACCGATCGCGCTGTAGCTGTCGGCGCTGGGCATGCGTTCTGCGGCCAACGGCGGCAGCACCGGCAGCGAAGGCACCGCATCGGCATCGCCATCCGCACCTGGCAACTGGCTACCCAGACCGAAGCCGGTGGCCAGCCAGACCGCCGCAGCCCAACCGGCCAGGGCCAGCAGGAAACCGGTGCGCAGGCTGATCTGCTCAAGTTTCATCAGCGACCTCCTGTCCCTCGACCGGCGCCGCCGGTGCGGGGGCGGGTGGCGCTGAAGCCGGCTGCGGCGCGGACACCGGTTCGGCGGCAGGCGTCGGCGCACTGCCATCGGCAGCAGCCCCCGGCAGCAGGTAACCAGCCAGTTCGAATGACACATCCAGGCCGAGCCCGGATTCATTCGGCGACTGCTGGAAGCGCTGCGCGATCAGGTTGAGGTTGTCGACGAACAGGCGCGGGCTGCCGGTCTCCAGGCTGTGCAGCACCGTGGCCAGTTCGGCCACGCCACAGCGCAGGCGCACCTGCATGGCGACGCGCACGAACTCGGCGTCGCGGCGGTTGTCGGTGAGCGGCGTGCGGTTGCTGATGGTGCAGCTGCGGTTGCCCGGGCTGGCCATCGCCACCGCATCCTGCAGCTTCGCGCCGAGCGCAGCGGCTGCAGCCTCGGCGGTGGCCTCGCGCAGGAAGCCCGGCCGCTGCTGCAGTGCCTCGCGGGTGGCACGCAGGCGCTGCTCGATCTGCGGCTGCTGCTGCAGCTGCGCCTGCACGCGCTGCTCGCGCTCGCGCAGGGCGGCGACATCAGCATCGATTTCGCGCAGCGGCCGGGTGAACCAGGGGTGCACCAGCAGCAGGTAGGCCAGGCCCAGCACTGCCAGCAACAGTGCCAGTGCCAGCCAGCGGTCACGGCGTGCGCTTGGCATCGGCATCGGCCGCCTCCCGGTTCGGGGCTACCGCCGGCAACGGCTGCAGTTCAGCGGTCATGGTGAAGCGGTCGCGGCCACTGGCGGCGCCGTCGGCCTGCAGTACGCCGGTCAGGTTGACCTTGCGCCACTGCGGCGCATCCTGCAGCAGCTGCACCAGCTGCGAGGCCTCGCGGCTCAGGCCGATCAGCTGCAGGTTGTTGTTCTCGATGGCCAGTTTTTCCAGGTACGTTCCCTCCGGCAGGCGCCGGGTCAGTTCGTTCCAGATCTCCACCGTACCCGCGCGCTGGCCGCGCTGCTTTTCGAGGAACGCGGCACCGTCGATCAGCGCCTGCAGCTGGGCACGTTCGCTGGCCACGCCACGTGCACTGCGCGCGCTGCGCTCCACCTGGGCACGCAGTTCGTCGGCTGCCGCGCGGCGATTGTCCAGCACCTGCAGGCCAGACAGCACCAGCATCACCACCGCGGCCACGGCCAGCAGAAGGTTCCAGCGCCGCATCGGGTCGGCCTGCAGCTGACGCTGCGCGGGCGGCAGCAGGTTCACCTGCAGGATGTTGCCCTGCGCGTCAATGGCATCGACACCGGACAGTGCATCGGCCCATTGGCCCACGTTGCTGCGCCAGGCCTCGAGCTGCCGCAACGGCCAGGCCACCAGTTCGACCTGCAGCTGGCCCTCGCCCGCCGCGCCACGTTCACGCACGTCATAGCTGACCTGGCTGGATTCAAAAGGCGTCTGCCGGTCGATCTCGAAACCGACCACCGCACGCAGGCGGTCAGCCGCCGCCGCCGGCAGGCGCAGCTGCCGGCGCAGCACATCGCTTGCCGGCAGCAGCCACACCCGCGGCAAGCTGCGCAGGCGGGCTTCCAGCACGCGATCCAGTTCGGCCGGGGACAGCGGCCACGGCAGCCGTACGACCGGTTCGCGGCGCTCCCCCGCCTCACGCCAGACCTGAAGGTGGTCGCCTTCGCGCTGCAGCAGCAGGCGCGCCTGTGCCCAGCCCAGTGCCCACTGCCAACGTGCCGGCACCCAGGCCAGCAGCGATTGCCGCCACCAGCGCAGGAAACGGCCGGCGCCAGGGCCGATCCGGCCCTGTACCTGCCGCACACTGTCCTGCCATGCCGTCATCTTGCTGTCATTCCCTGCTCCCAGCGAAGCACTGTGTAGGACCGCCCGGGAACCCCGCCCGAGCCATTGCGTACCACTGCCTGCAACACCGACCGGCGTCCACTGTCGTCGGTTGCACGAGACTCGATACTATAGGTGCCGCTGCTGCTGGCAAGCGTTGTCGCACCGCCAGCGGTATCTGCGTCACGCTCCTGCTGTGCGCGCTGCGCCAGCACGGTATCCGCATCCAGGCCCAGTGCGGTCAGCACCGGCGCGGTGGCAAACTGGGGATCCGGGCGCGCCTGGCGGCTGTACAGGGTCAGGTGCGGCAGCATGGCCTGGTACAGCGGGCCGCGCATGCCGAGTACCCGCTGCAGCTCGCCCAGCGTCTCGAAACGCTTGTTGCGGGGGCCATAGGGCAGGCCTGCTGCGGCATAGTCGGGCGCTTCGGCACCGCCGCCGGGCTGCAGCAGGCTGTCTTCGTCGCGCCAGTCGACGATCGCGCCGGCCAGCTGGCGGGCCTGCGCTTCGTCCTCACCCAGCGCCTTGAGGAAGGCGCTCAGCAGGGCCACGTCGGCCAGGTTCAGGTTGATCTTGCCGTTCTCGTCCAGCACCTTGATCTCGATGCTGGCGTCATCGAACTGCCAGCGATAGACACGGCCATCGGCGCGCCAGGGCGCCCGCTGCGGATCGGCGGACAGGCGCGTCAGCGCGTACTCAAGTCCCGCCCGTGCACGCTCCTGGCCACGCGCATCATCATCCAGCGCCCGCTGCTGCAGATGCTCGACCCGCGCGCTCAACGCGAACGCGCCCACCAGCGCCGTCATCAGGGCGATCAGCCACAGGACCAGTACCAGCGCCGCGCCGTGCGCCCGGCTCATCGCGCTCCTCCACTGCCGCCCGCGCGCGGAGCGACGACCAGTGCAGGCCAGGGAGCGCCCTTGGCGGGCACGATCTGGATCTCCACCAGCATCGGCAGGCGCCGGGTGTCATCCCAGCGCGGCGTCCAATCAGTCACCTGCCCGGTGCTGGCATCGATGCCGCGATAGCGTAGTTGCACCGACTTGAGGTTCTCCACCAGCACCTCCGGTGGGCGCGGCGGAGTTTCGGAGATGCGCTCGCCCTCCTGCAGCAGCACCAGGTCGAGCAGGAGGCGTTGCTGGCCGCTGCGGCCATCCACCTGCAGTGCGTGCAGGTAGGCACCGCCACGGCCCAGATAGCCCGGTAGATCGGCCGCGAACAGCATGCGTTGCTCTTCGCCCTGGAAGAAGATCGGTTCGCGGGTGGGATCGGGCACTTCCAGCGGCGTGCGCAGCGCACCGGCCAGCTGCCGCCGCAGCAGAGCCTCGACCGCACGCATGCGTTCGCTCTCGGCGGCAATCTGCTCGCCACGCTGGCTCACCGCCATCGCCGAGCGCACGCTGGCAAAGGCCAACGCCAGGCCACCGGCCAACAGCACCGTGGCCAACATCACTTCCACCAGGGTAAAGCCTGCGGCGCGTCGCTTCATCGCGCGCTCTCCAGGTCCGGCGGCAGCAGGCGCAGGCTGCGCCAGCGCAGTTGTTCGCGTTCGCCCTCGCCCCAGCGCACCTGAAGCTGCAGCTCGGCCAGCCAGGGAGCCCCCGGCGATTGCGCCTGTGCCTGTACTGCGTTGGCGGCACGCGGCTCGACCCATGGCTGTACCTGCAGCTCCCAATGGTATCGGCCCTGTTCCCAGTCGCCCTGCTGGCTGCCCACCTGCAATGGCGCGGCGACACCGGCTTCGGCCAGCAGCGACTGCGCATGCAGCACCGCACGCGTGCGCAGCTCGGCCTCTCGGACCTGTTTCGCGCCACCTGACAGGCTGCCCAGAAGCAGCGTCAGCGCCAGGCCCAGCAAGGCGAAGGCGATGATCACTTCCAGCAACGTAAAACCACGCGCCTGCCGCTTCATGGCGCCTGCCACGGGCCGGAGCGGACCTCGCCGGTCAGCCAGCCGACATCGATGCGCCATTCGGCGCCCTCACGTTGCAGGCGGATGCGGCCACCACTGGAACCACCGTCGGGATGGAACTCGATCACGCCCTGCCCCGGCGCGGTGGCCAGCTGCGCGGCGCCTTCGAACTGCACCTGCAGCTGCGTCGGCACATCGCCCTGCCGCTGGTTGGCCCCCTGCCAACGGTGACGCGCCGGCTCGATCACGAAGCGCTGCGGCTCACCGCGCGCGATGGCCTGGGCGCGCACCATGCGCAGCTGGTTGGCGATGTCCTTGCCGGCGCTGCGCAGCTGCATGCCGGCAAAGCCGCGCGACAGACCCGCAGCGGTGATCAGGCCGATCGCGGCGATCAGCGCGATCACCAGCAGCATTTCCAGGAGCGACAGGCCCGCTGCGCGCCTGCCGTGCAGGCGCGGGCGAGGCAGCCGGCGCGGCAGGAAATGCATCATGCCTGGTTACGGCTGGTAGCGGATGTCAGCGTCGACGCTGCTGCCGCCGGCCTTGCCGTCCTTGCCCAGGCTGATCAGTTCATACGGCTGGCCTTCGCCCGGCGCGCGGTACTCCAACGCGTGGCCCCACGGGTCATTCAGGTCGGCCGGCTTGGCGTACGGGCCCAGCCAGCCACCGACACCTGCTGGTGCGGTCACCAGATCGTTGAGCGAGCCAGGCAGCTTGCCGGTATCGATCTGGTAGTTGTCGACCTTGGAGGCAACGGTCTGCACCTGGGCCTTGGCGATGTTCGCCTTGCCACGATCGGCACCGCCCAGCACGCGGCTGGCGACCAGGGTCAGCACCGCGCCGATCAGCACGATGACGATGATGATTTCCAGCAGGCTCATGCCCGACTGGTTGCGCGCGGCAGTGAAGGAAAGGCGGATCGGTCGACGGGAAGCAATCATGGTCGGTCCTTTCAGTTGCGGAGTGTCGGGGTTGCGTAGGGAGCCATCATCAGCCGATGGCATTGGTCAGGTCGTACAACGGCACCAGCACGGCCACGATCACCGCACCGACCACCGAGGCCAGCACCAGGGTGATCGCCGGCACCATCGCGGCCAACAGGCGGTCGATGCGACGGGCGCTGTCCTGTTCAAACGTGTCGGCAGCTTTCAGCAGCATGGTATCGAGGGCACCGGATTCCTCGCCGACCTGGATCATCTGCAGGGCCAGGCGTGGGAAACGCTTGCCGCGTGACAGTGCCAGCGACAGGCCGGCACCGTTCTTCACTTCGTCGGCGGCCGCTTCCACATCAGCGGCCAGCGCGCGGTTGCCCAGCACGTTGCGTGCGATGCCCAGCGCCCCGAGCAGCGGCACGCCATTGCGCAGCAGGGTGCCCAGCGTGCGCGCCAGCCGCGCGGTTTCCAGTTCGCCCAGCAGGCGGCCGATGCCGCGACGCTGCAGCAGCCATCCATCCAGCGCCAGCCGGAACGCCGGTTGCCGTACCTTGCGTTCGAAGAACAATGCCAGCAGTGCGGGCACCACCAGCAGCAGCACCCACCAGTCGCGCACGAACAGGCCCAGCTGCAGTACCGCATTGGTGAACCACGGCAGCGCCACGTCCAGGCTTTCGTACATCTGCGCGAACTGTGGCACCACGTAACCGAGCAGGAACAGCAGCGCACCGCCCACCACCACCAGCAGGATGGCCGGATAGACCAGTGCGTTGATCACCTTGCCCTGCAGCGCGCGGCTGCGTTCGAGGTAGTCGGCCAGCCGCTGCAGGGTCTCGTGCAGGCTGCCACCCGCCTCGCCGGCACGCACCATGTTCACGTACAGGCGCGAGAACAGGCCGTGCTGGCGCTCCAGCGCGGTCGACAGCGGCGCACCGCCGCGCACCACGTCGCGAATGTCGGTGATCGCACGCCGCGAGCGTTCGTCTTCCGGAAGCCCGAGCAGGATCGACAGTGCACGGTCCAGCGGCTGGCCGGCACCAAGCAGGGTCGCCAGCTGCTGGGTGAACTGCAGCAGCGCCGCGCCCTGCAACGGGCGCTGGCGCAGCAGCGTGCGCCAGCTGCTGCCGCCGACCACGCCGCCGTCGGCCAGCTGGGTCTCCATCGGCAGGTGGCCCTGATCCTGCAGGCGCGCGACCAGTTCGGCCTCGCTGGCGGCTTCCATCTGCCCGTCGAAGATCTCGCCGTGCGAATTGAGCGCTTTGTAGCGGTAGTTCGGCATGTCAGCCCCGGCGTCCTGCGCGCATCAGCTTTCCTCGGTCACGCGCAGCACTTCCTCGATGGTGGTCTGGCCGCTGAGTGCTTTGGCCAGGCCATCCTCGTACATGGTGCGCATGCCGGCTTCACGGGCGATGCGTTCGATCTCGCCCATGCCATCGCGGCGCATCACCGCACGCCGCAGCGCGTCGTTCATCACCAGGAATTCCATGATGGTGGTGCGGCCCAGGTAACCAGTCGGCGCCAGTGCCGAGGGCTTCGGGCGGTATAGATGGATCGGCCCTTCCGGCTGCAGGCGGCGCAGCTCGAAACGCTCGATCTCCTCCGGCGAGGCTTCATAGCGCTCGGCGTGGGTCGGCTCCAGCCGACGCACCAGGCGCTGGGCCAGGATGCCGTTGATGGTGGACGTGAGGAGATAGTCCTCCACGCCCATGTCGAGCAGGCGGGTGATGCCGCCGGCCGCATTGTTGGTGTGCAGGGTGGACAGCACCAGGTGGCCGGTCAGCGCCGACTGGATCGCGATGCGCGCGGTTTCCAGGTCGCGCATTTCGCCGATCATGATGATGTCCGGGTCCTGGCGCACGATGCTGCGCAGTGCGTTGGCGAAGTCCAGGCCGATCTGCGGCTTGGCCTGGATCTGGTTGATGCCCTCGATCTGGTACTCGACCGGATCTTCCACCGTGATGATCTTGACGTCGGCGGTGTTGAGCTGGCTCAGCGCGGTGTACAGCGTGGTGGTCTTGCCCGAACCGGTCGGGCCTGTGACCAGCAGGATGCCGTGCGGTTGTTCCAGCACTTTGCGGAACTGCGGCAGGAACGCATCGGTAAAGCCGAGACGATGGAAATCGAACACCACCGTTTCGCGGTCGAGCAGGCGCATCACCACGCTCTCGCCGTGCGCGGTCGGCACCGTGCTCACGCGCAGGTCCAGCTCCTTGCCCTGCACGCGCAGCATGATGCGGCCATCCTGCGGCAGGCGGCGCTCGGCGATGTTGAGGCGGGCCATGATCTTGATGCGGCTGATCACCGCTGCGGTGAGGTTGGCCGGCGGGCTTTCGCCCTCCACCAGTACGCCATCGACACGGTAACGCACCTTCAACCGGCTCTCGAACGGCTCGACATGGATATCCGAAGCGCGCAGTTCCACCGCACGCTGGATCACCAGGTTGACCAGGCGGATCACCGGCGCTTCCGAGGCCAGGTCGCGCAGGTGCTCGATATCGTCGACCGCGCCGCCCTCGCCGTCTGCGGTTTCGACAATCGCGCCCATCGCGCTGCGGCCCTGGCCGAACCAGCGCTCGACCAGATCATCGATCTCCGCACGCATGCCCAGCACCGGAGTCACCGGTACGCCAAGTGCCAGCTGCACAGCCTGCTGCGGATAGGGATCGTGGGCATCGGCCAGCCACAGCCGTACACCCTGTTCATCCAGCGCCAGCGGGCATACATGGAACTGTTTGAGGAAACGCAGGGACAGCGGCAGGCCCTCGGCCAGACCCTGGGGCGGTGAATCCGGCAGCTGCTTGCCATCCAGCAGCGGCAGGCCCAGCACCTCGGCGCTGGCCTGCGCCTGGTCACGTTCGGACACCAGCCCCAGCCGCACCAGCAGGCCAAGCAGGCTGCCGCCGGCCTCCGCGTGCAGCGGCCGTGCCCGTGCAAGATCGCTCTCCTTGAGGCGGCCACGCGCCAACAACGCATCCAGGATGCGGCCTTCGGCGTCGTCGGCAGCGGTTGCAGCAAGGGCGTTCACGTGACTCTCCTGTCAATCGGCTCGACTTTAGCAGTTACGTCGTGATTTCCGTCGCCCCGCCGCCCGCTTTCGTAAAAAGACGAAGCCCGTCACATGCGGGTGACGGGCTTCGGCCATTCAACTACCGCACTGCGCGCTTACTGCGTGGCGAGAATGCTCACACCGCTGTAAGCCGCCTCGCCCACCACCTTGATGTAGTAGGTGCCGGCAGTCGGTGCCGTCACCCGCACCGTTTCCGAGGTGCCCGGGCGGGTCGAGCGCGCATCGTTGTCGGTGGCACTCGGCTCGCGGCCCTTGGCCAGGTAGACCGACACGTTGCCGGTGCCACCATAGGTGATGACGCTGAGCTGCTTGCCTGCCGCGGCTTCGAAGCTGTAAAGCACGCTGCTGCCGGCGGCACCACTCAACCCGCCGATGGCCACCTTGTTGGTCAGCGGCTTCGCCACCGGCCCGCAGTTCTCGGTGCACGGCTCTTCCAGGGCCTTGTCCAGCGCGGCCTTGGCATCGACGATGCCGGTACCGATCGGGGTGGCGGACGGAATGCTGACCGGGAACGGACGTGCCGTTTCCTTCAGCAGGGTACGCATGCCCGCCGGCGCGAGCGGGTCGCGGTTGGCGGCGATCAGCGCGCTCTGCACCAGCGCGGCGACGGCAGCCACATGTGGCGCCGCCATCGACGTGCCGGCCTTGCCGCCAAGGGTGTAACCCTCGGTGGAACCGGCTGCCGGCGGCGACGTCTTGCTGCTGGACACCGCCTGCCAGACATAGCCGTTCGGATTGCCGTCGGTGACGCCACCGCCCGGGCCGGACAGATCGATGCGGGTACCGAAGTTGGAGTAGTAGGCCATGGCGCCTGTGATGCCGGTCGCGCCGACCGAGACCACGCCATCGCAGTTGGCCGGGCGGGCGTTGGCAACATTCATCGAGTCGTTGCCGGCTGCCACCACCACCAGGGTACCGCGGTTGGTGGCACCGGTGATGGCCGCCTGGTAGGCCGGATCGCAGCTGCCGGAGCCGCCCAGGCTCATGTTGATGATCTCGGCCGGATTCTGGTTGGCAGGGATGCCGGCCACGGTACCGCCCGAGGCCCAGGTGATGGCGTCGGTGATGTCCGACAGGGTGCCACCGCAGTAGCCGAGCACGCGCACCGGCAACACCTTGGCCTTGTAGGCCAGGCCGGCAGTATGCAGGCCGTTGTTGGTGGCCTCGGCGATGGTGCCGGTCACATGGGTACCGTGCCAGCTGCTGTCGCGTACCGGCGAACCGTCGTAGCAGGCATTGGCGGTGGGCATCCAGTCACCGTAGTCGAGTGCACCCGGCACGCGGCCATCGGCGGCACGACGCGAGCGGCTGGCCTGGCTGATGAAGTCGTAGCCCTCCAGCAGGGTGCCGGCGGCGAAATCCGGGTGCTCGGGCAGGATGCCGGTATCGAGCACGGCCACCACGACGCCCTCGCCCTGCGAGACGTCCCATGCGGCCGGTGCGTTCACGCCACCGACCGGGTTGTGGAAGTGCCAGTTGTGGCTCTGGTAGTACGGATCGTTGGGCACGAAGCTGGGCGACGCATCGGACTTCGCGACGGCGTCCGCACGCGGCGACGACGCAGCATCGATCGGATACATGATGGCGTCGGCCACCGCATATTCGACGGTCGGGTCAGCCTTCAGTTCGCCCAGCACCTTGTCCAGTTCGGCGCGCGCGATCCCTCCCTGCAGGCGGATCAGATCGGCACCGATGCCCAGCTTGCGGGCCACCTGCGGGCGCAGCGCGGCACTGCGCGCAGCCGCGTTGGTACCTGCCGGCACGGCGCGGGCGATGGCCGAGTTGACCACGGCCAGCTTGGCGTTCGCATCGGCAGCTGCGGCGCTGCCAGCGCGGTACTTCACGATGATGCCATCCACCTGCTGCGTCTTCGGGCCGGACAACGGCGCATTTGCTTTCAGGTCGGCGGCCTGTGCCAGGCCAACACCGGTCAGCGACAGCACGGCGGCTGCCAACACATTGATGCGAAGGTTCTGCTTCTTGATCACGTCGAATTCCTCTTCTGGGTCATGGATCGAACCAACACTGCGGCCATCATTCCTTGACGACTCCCGGCCGGCCCAGCCGGGATTGCCGTGACCTCCCCCCAGGCCCTCGTTGCAGGTGCTGCGCCGGCGTGGGTGGCCGCCGGCGCGATGGAGTGGCTTACCAGCCGAAGCCGGCACCGACGCCGACCGAGCTGTCGTCGCTGCTGAAGGCGCCGCCGAACGTCACCGTGGCGCGATCGCTGATCGCACGCTGGTAACCCAGCGACAGTGCCGATTCACCGCCCTGGAAGCCGATGCCGACGCCGACCCGGTTCTGGGTACGGATGCCGGCAGCACTGGTGGCCATGTTGAGCATCGCCGCGCTCATCGCGCCCTGGCGGTCGATGCGGCGATCCATGTGGCGCAGGCGTCCGTCGACCTCGCCCTTGAACACATCGAAGCTGTCGGCGACGGCCTGCACGCGGCTGTCGGTGTAGCTGTTGGCGGTAGCCATGCCACGATCGAGCTGGCCCTTGTTGACCGCATCGGTGGCGGTGGTACCGGCTGCCACGTTGGTGACCTGGCGTTCGTTGCCTTCGCTGCCCACCGAGACCGTGTTGGCACGATCAGCGACCGAGCCCTGGCCCAGCGCCACCGCGTTCGCAGCGGTGGCATTGGCACCCTGGCCGATGGCGGTGGACGAGGCGCCGCTGGCCACTGCGCCGTCGCCCATGGCGACCGCGTTGAGGCCCGATGCCGGGGTGCCCACCGGGATGCCCGCACCCGCCGCCGCAGCGGTCGGCGTGCCCTGCACGCGTGCGCTGCTGGCCGGTGCCGCATCGGCCGCCGCCGGTGCTTCGGCAACGCTGGCCAGTGCGCTTTCATCCAGCGAGGCACTCATTGCGCGCAGGCTGGCGGCACCTGCACGCGTGCCACCCGCAGTACGGCGGTCAATCTCACTGACCTTGCGGTCCAGCGCACCCAATGCATCGCCGACGTTGCTGTAGGTGGCGCCCTGGATCACATAGTTCGGTGCCACGAATACGCCCTGCATGCCGACGCTGGCACCGCCGCCGAGGAAGCTGGCGGCATCGCTGAGCGACTGGAACAGCTGGCCGCCATTGATCGCCTGGCGGCTGCCAGCGGCGATGCTGCCGGCACCGACATTGTCGATGGTGGTGCCCTGGAAGCCGGACAGGGTCAGGCGGTCACGACTGGCGTCGTCGTAGCCGACCGCACTGGCCGCCGTGGTCTCCACGGTGGCGATGCGCGAATCGAAATCACCGACGCGGGTTTCCACCGCGCCCACGCGCTGGTTGGTGACATTGAGCTGGGAACCGGTCACCGCGTCACTGCTGCCGGCAGCGATGCGGCCATCAGCCACGTTGACGATGCGGCGGGTGGCCGGGCCATCGGTGGGGTTGCCACTGCCCACCGACACAACATTGGCATCCAGCGCACGCGCTCCAGCACCGATTGCAACCGAGTTGACGCCGACCGCACCCGCACCGGCGCCAACGGCCAGTGCGCCGGAGGCAGACACCGTGGCATTGGCACCCAGCGCGATGCTGCGTGCGCCCGCCGCATTGGCCACCGAGCCCATCGCTACCGAATCGGTACCGATGGCGTTCGCGGTTCCCGTGCCATTGGCGCGGAAATATCGGTTGGTGGTGTTGGCGGTGAACGCAACGGCGTCCAGCTGCCCGCGATTCACTGCGTCATTGATTTCGGTACCGTTGGCGACATTGGTGACCTGCCGGTTGTTGACGGCACTGCCGACGGACACGGTATTGGCACGATCGGCCACCGAGCCTCCACCCAGTGCGACACTGCCGGCAGCCGAAGCGTTGGCACTGACACCCACCGCCGTGGCATTCAAACCGGTGGCCTTGCTGCCGTAACCGACCGCGGTACCCAGGCGGCCGCTGGCTTCGGCATAGCTGCCCAGCGCCGAAGCGCCATCGGCCGAGGCACTGGCGCGGAAACCATTGGCCTGCGACTGCGTGCCGGTAGCCGTGGCCTGCGCACCGTTGGCCGTGCTGTAGGGGCCCTTGGCCTGGGCCCCGGCGCCAGTGGCGCTGGCGCCGGTTTCACTGGCGCTGGCGCCGCTGCCCAGCGCAACGCTGTCGACACCACTGGCCTGCGCAGCATTGCCCAGTGCGGCAGCGTTGTTGCCGGTGGCCAGTGCATCGAAGCCAACCGCCGTGGCGTTGGTGGCCATGGCGTTGGCGCCGCTGCCCAGCGCGGTGGCGCCGTTACCGATGGCGTTGGCCGCGTTTCCGGCAGCCAGGGCGTTGTCACCGTCGACCAGTGCACCGGCCTCGCCATCGGCATTGCCGCTGGCCTGGAACTGCCGGCTGGTCTTGTCGGCGACACTGGCAACGGCGTCGAGCTGGCCCTTGTTCACCGCATCGGTGGCTTCGGTACCGGCTGCAACGTGGGTGACCTGGCGTTCGCTGCCGGCCTTGCCAACGGCCACCGTGTTGTCGCGGTCAGCCTTGGAACCGGCACCGAGCGCAACGCTGTTGCTGCCATTGGCGGTGGCATTGGCACCGAGCGCCGTGGCGTTGCTGCCTGCCGCCCAGGCATTCCAGCCGATGGCGGTAGCGTAATCCTCGGTGGCCCATGCACCGGCACCGAATGCTGCCGCACCGGTGCCACTGGCGCGCGACGGAATCAGGCCGAAGAAGGTGCTGCCGCCGATCGCCACGCTTTCCGCACCGCTGGCTTCACTCGACTGACCCACCGCAACCGCGCCGGTACCCGCCGCCGCGGCCCCGAAGCCCACCGCCGTGGTGTTGGCACCGCTGGCAGCCGAGCCGTAGCCGAGTGCGGTGCCAAGGCGACCGGTTGCTTCGGCATAGCCACCCACCGCTGTGGTGCCATCGGCGGAGGCCGCGCTGCGGAAGCCGCTGGCAAGGGACTGTGCGCCACTGGCGTTGGATTCGGTACCGTTGGCGGTGCTGTAGACACCGCTTGCCTGTGCACGCGCGCCCGCCGCGCTTGTCCCCACTTCGCTGGCGCTGGCACCGCTGCCCAGGGCCAGGCTGTCCTCGCCGGTGGCCTGTGCGGTGCTGCCCAGTGCCGCCGCGTTGGTGCCGGTTGCCAGCGCATCGATGCCGACGGCGGTGGCGTTGGCGGCCAGCGCATTGGCACCACTGCCGAGCGCAGTGGCACCGTTGCCGATCGCGTTGGCCGCATCACCTGCTGCCAGCGCATTGTCACCCTCCACCAGTGCGCCGGTTTCACCATCGGCATTGCCACTGGCCTGGAACTGCCTGCTGGTCTTCTCCGCAGCGGCGGCTACGGCATCGAGCTGGTTCTTGTTGACCGCATCGTTGCCCTGCGTGCCATCGGCCACGTTGGTGACCTGGCGGGTGTTGCCGCCGCCGCCCACCGATACGGTGTTGTCGCGGTCCGCAATCGAATCCGCACCGAGCGCCACGCTGTTGGCCGCGCGCGATTCCGCCGCATTGCCCAGCGCGGTGCTGTTGATGCCCCCCGACCAGGCGCCACCGCCCACCGCCGTGGAGTAGTTGCCCGAGGCTTCGGTCGCCAGCACGCCGAACAGCGAGCCGCCGACGGCGACGCTGTTGGTGCCGGTGGCCAGGCTGCCCTGGCCGGTGGCGGTGCTGTAGGCGCCGGACGCTTGCGAATCACCGCCCAGGGCCACGCTGTTGGAACCCGAGGCGTTGGCGAAGTTGCCGAAGGCGGTGGCATTGAAGGCCGAGGCCTGTGCGTAGCCGCCGATGGCGGTGCTGTAACCACCGGTGGCTTCGGCACCGATACCGAACGCTGCCGCAGCCGTGCCGCTGGCCACGCTCTCGCTGCCGACCGCGGTGGCACCACTGCCACTGGCATTGCTGAAGTAGCCCACGGCTACGGCTTCTTCGCCGGAGGCTTCGGACAAGGCACCGCTGGCGGTGCTGCCTGCGCCGCTGGCGATGCTGGCCGCGCCGAACGCTGCACTCTGCTCACCGCTGGCTTCGCTTTCCGCACCCTGCGCGGTGGCGTATTCGCCGGTGGCCTGTGCATTGGCGCCTACGGCACTGGCATTGGCGGCGGTCGCCAGCGCGTTGAAGCCGATCGCCTGCGCGTTGCCGGCCAGCGCATTGGCACCGCTGCCAAGCGCGGTGGCGCCATTGCCGATGGCGTTGGCTGAATCACCTGCGGCCAGTGCGTTGTCGCCCTCCACCAGCGCACCCGCCACATCGTCGCCGTTGCCGCTGGCCTGGAAGAAGCGGCTGGTGGTTGCTGCGGTACTTGCCACCGCATCCAGCTGTGCCTTGTTCACCGCATCGGTGGCCTGGGTACCGGCGGCGACGTTGGTGACCTGGCGCTCGTTGCCGCTGCTGCCCACCGACACCGTACGTGCGCGGTTGGCGACCGACCCTGCGCCGAGTGCGACGGCATTGCTGGCACTGGCATTGCTGCCCGCACCCAGCGCGATCGCACTTTCGCCGCCGGCCACCGTGTTGGTGCCGATGGCGATGCTGTTGATGCTGTTGCCCAGTGCCTGGAAGCCCAGCGCCACGCTGTTGTCGCCATAGCCGAAGGCACCACGGCCGACTGCGGTGGCGCTGGTTCCGTTGGCCCAACTGTTGTAACCGATCGACGTGGCGCCAGCGCCGCTGGCCCACGCCGCGTTGCCGAACGCCGAGGCATTGGTGGCGGTCGCCCACGCACCGGAACCAAAGGCGCTGGCGCCGCTGGCGGTGGCCCAGCTGTAGCCGCCCACCGCGGTACTGTCATCGCTGCTGGCAAACGCACTGTCACCCACCGCCACCGCATACGCGCCGGTGGCGCGCGACTTGCCGCCGGCGGCGAAGCTGTTGTCACCACTGGCCTTGGCCGCATTGCCGAAGGCGCTGCTGGCTGCACCGCTGGCCTGCGCAGCGCTGCCGACCGCCGTGGCATCGGCCACGGCCGTGGTACCCACCTGCTGCGCCTTGCCATCTGCACCGATGATGGGTTGGTTGAACTCGTCGTAGGCCTGGCCCAGGCCACCGATGGCGACACCGCCATTGCCGGTGGCCGTGCTGTTGCGGCCCACCGCCACGCTGTCATCGCCGATGGCCGACGCGGCCGCGCCATGTGCAACCGCGCCGGCACCAATCGCATTGCTCGACGAACCGGCCGCGATGGCACCCTCGCCTTCCGCCAGCGCACCGGCATCACTGCCAGCTTCAGGCTGGGCCTGGAAGAAGCGCGCGGTGCTGTCGGCGGTGCTGGCCACCGCATCCAGCTGCGCCTTGTTCACCGCATCGGTGGCTTCACTGCCGGCTGCAACGCTGGTGATCTGCCGCTCGTTGCCGGCACTGCCGACGGCCACGCTGTTGGCACGCACCGCTTCGGAGTTCGCGCCCAGCGCGACGCTGTTGGCGCCGCGTGCCGTAGCGTAGTAGCCCACTGCGGTGCTCTGCGCACCACTGGCCCAGGTCTGCGCGCCAAGCGCGCTGGCGTTCTCGCCCGGCGCATAGGCGAAGTAGCCCACCGCGGTGGCTTCGGCGCCGGAGGCTTCGCTGAGGCTGCCGTTGGCCACGGCACGGTCGCCGCTGGCGATGGCGCCGGCACCCACCGCGGTCGCGGCTTCACCACTGGCCTGTGTCTGTACGAAGAAGCCCAGGCCGGGAATCAGGTCGGCCGGGCCACCAATGGCGACGCTGCTGGTGCCCGTGGCATTGCTCTGCGTACCCAATGCCGTGGAGTAATCACCGATGGCATTGGAGACCGCACCGAACGCCGACGCCTGCGCGCCGGACGCATAGGCCCCCACGCCATAGGACGACGCGGCAAAACCGCTTGCATCGGCACTGGCGCCGACGGCCGTGCCACCCACGCCGGCACTGGTGGCGCCGGTGACCACCGGCACGCCACCACTGGTGATCAGCGGGTTGCCGTTGGCATCCACCGCAGCGCCACCGACGGCCACGCTGCCCGGTCCGTTGGCCTGCGCGTTGTTGCCGAATGCTGCGCTGTTCTGGCCCGAGGCCAGCGCGTTGTTGCCCACCGCAGTCGCGTTCTGCGCAACGGCAGTGGCACCGGCACCGACCGCCGTGGTGCCAGTGCCGATGGCATTGGCGGCCTCGCCTGCGGCCAGCGCGTCGTCACCTTCAGCCAGCGCACCGGCATCGCTGTTGCTGCTGCCGGTGGCCTGGAAGCGCTTGGCGGTGGCATCGGCCACCGCGGCAACATCCTTCAACTGGCCAACGTTGACCGCATCGGTATCTTCGGTGCCGGCGGCAACGCTGGTGATCTGGCGGGTCAGGCCATATCCGGCGGCACCGACGGACACGGTATCGACACGGTCAGCCAGCGAACCGGCGCCCAACGCCACGCTGCCGGTAGCGACCGCGGCCGAATTGGAGCCCAGCGCGGTGCTGTATTCACCGACGGCCGTGCTGAACGCACCGACTGCAATCGAGGCTTCGTTGGCAGCCGTGGCGCCGCGGCCCAATGCGGTACTGCCGGGGCCCATCGCTACGGCACCGCCACCGACGGCGGTCGCGCCATCGGCGGTGGCTTCGGACAGTGCACCCAGTGCCGTTGCTGCACCGTTTTCGCTGGCGGCGTACGCGCTGGCACCGACGGCGGTATCGCCAAGGCCGAAGGCTGCTGCGCTTTGCCCGACCACCACGCTGGCATCGCCGATCGCCAGCGCGCCCTGGCCGAATGCGCTGGCGCCGATGCCTGCGGCAATGGCCTGGGTACCGATGGCAGTGGTGGCGTTGGCCAGCGACTGCGCACCGGCACCGGCGGCCAGTGCGCCCTCGCCCTCGATCTTCGCCGCGTCGCTGTCATCGCCTGCGCCGTCGGCCTTGAAGTACCGGTTGCCGTCGGCGGCCACGTCGGCCAGCGCGGCCTGCGTGGCGCGCGCCTGCGCGTCCAGCTGCGCCTTGTTCACTGCGTCGGTCGCCTGCGTGCCTGCGGCGACATTGGTGACCTGCCGTTCCTTGCCGGCATCGCCGACGGAAACGGTGTTGGCACGCGTGGCTTTGGAGCCGGCGCCCAGCGCCACGCTGTTGGCCGCACTGGCACTGCTGTTGCTGCCAATCGCCACCGCATTGCTGCCCTTGGCCGTGGCCGAGCCTTCGATCAGGCACTTTTCGAGCAGCTTGCCGCTGAATGCCACGCAGGTGGCGCTACCGCCGATCTGCACCGACTGTGCGGTGGCAGAGCCACTCATGCCCAATCCCAATACCAGGCCCAGTGCCACCGCCAGCAGTGCGGGCGTGGCCTGTGTCGCACCGCGGCGCTGGTCGACGACCCCACCGCTGCTGCTGTCGGAGGAAGCCAGTTCCGAGGCCACCACCAACTGACCCAATGCTTTGTTCCAGACCTTGCGATAAATCCGATTCATCGGTACGGCTCCTGATTGGACTGGTTTTGGGCAAAGCAACGCCACCGCTGGGCTTTCCGGCCCAACGTCCCCTGGGGGCGTTTATTCGCGTGATTTACTGCGGGGTATTGCCGAACGGCGCGCAGCGACAGAAAACCGAGCGCGTGCGCCAACCGGTTACTGCGAAATGAATGATTCTGAAACGGGGTTCAAGTGTTAACGGCAACTTTGCAGATCGTCAAGACTTTGACACGACAAATCCTATTGCCGTGAAGCAGTTCACTCTTTTCCCTGTTTATGAAAGGATTTTGTTAGCGACGCGTGACGTAACCCTGTCGCCTGAAAATCCATGTAACTCGCGGGTACATCAGGATTTTCACACGCGCAAAGAAAAAACCCGCCGATCAACGGCGGGTTTTTCCATACGCGACGGCATTGATGCCTGCGCGGTGTGGTGCGATCAGCCGCACCACACCCGCGCGTTGCGGAACATGCGCATCCACGGCGAATCACCCTGCCACTCGGCCGGGGCCCAGCTCATGTTGAGCGCGCGCGGGGTGCGTTCCGGGTGCGGCATCATGATGGTCACGCGGCCGTCGCTGCTGGTCAGGCCGGTGATGCCGTCCGGCGAACCGTTCGGATTCAGCGGGTACTGGCTGGCCACGTTGCCGTGGCCATCGATATAGCGCAGCGAAACACGGGCCGCGGCCTGGTCGACCGCGTTGTCGAACACCGCCTGGCCTTCGCCATGCGCCACTGCCACCTGCAGGCGCGAACCGGCCATGCCACGCAGCAGGATCGACGGAGATTCCACCACTTCCAACAGCGCGGTACGGGCTTCGAACTGCTCGCTGGCATTGCGGCGGAACTGCGGCCAGTGTTCGGCACCGGGAATGATGTCCTTCAGCTGGCTCATCATCTGGCAGCCGTTGCACACGCCCAGGGCGAAGCTGTCCTCGCGCGCGAAGAACGCGGCGAAGGCATCACGCAGCGCGCTGCGCTCCAGGATCGAGGTGGCCCAGCCACGGCCAGCGCCAAGCACGTCGCCGTAACTGAAGCCACCGCAGGCGACCAGGCCGGTGAAGTCCTGCAGGGCGACGCGGCCTTCGATCAGGTCGCTCATGTGCACATCGAAGGGCCGGAAGCCGGCACGTTCGAAGATGTTCGCCATTTCGATCTGGCCGTTGACGCCCTGCTCGCGCAGCACGGCCACGCGCGGACGCGCACCGGTGCTGATGAACGGGGCGGCCACGTCTTCATTGATGTCGAAGCTGAGCTTGGGCTTCAGGCCCGGTGCGTTGAAGGCACGGGCGATCTCACGCTCGGCGTCGGCGTTGGCCGGGTTGTCGCGGCGCTTCTGCATCGCGTGGGTGACCGACCACCATGCGTCGAACAGCGACTCCCAGCGCCATTCAGCCAGGTTCTCGCCAGCCAGCGACACGCGCACCACTGGTGCGGTGGTCGGCTTGGCGATGCGCTGCGCGCACTCGGTCAGTGCATGGCGCTCGACCAGGTCGGCGAACGCTGCGCGGTCTTCGCGTGCGATCTGCACCACCGCGCCCAGCTCTTCGTTGAACAGGCTGCGGAATGGATCGTCGCCCCAGGCATCGAGGGTGATGTCCAGCCCCAGGCGCGAAGTGAAGGCCATTTCGCACAGCGCGGCGAAGGCACCGCCGTCGCTGCGGTCGTGGTAGGCCAGCAGCAGGCCGGCCTGGCGCGCATCGCGGATCAGCTCGAAGAAGCCACGCAGGCGCTGCGGGTCGTCCAGATCCGGGGCAGCGCCGGCGAACGCCGGCAGGTCACCGTGGTCGGCATGCACCTGGGCCAGGATGGAACCGCCCAGGCGCTGCTTGCCGGCGCCAAGGCCGATCAGCCACAGCTCGCTTTCCACGTCGCGGTCGAGCAGCGGGGTCAGCTGCTGGCGCACATCGGCGACCGGTGCGAACGCAGAGATCACCAGCGACACCGGCGACACGCTCTTGTGCGCTTGGCCCTGGTCGTGCCACTGCGCCTGCATCGACAGCGAGTCCTTGCCCACCGGAATGCTGATGTCCAACTGCGGGCACAGTTCCATGCCCACGGCCTTCACCGCGTCGTACAGCAGCGCGTCTTCGCCCGGGTGGCCGGCCGCGGCCATCCAGTTCGCCGACAGTTTGATCTCATCCAGCGCATCGACCGGGGCCGCGCACAGGTTGGTCAACGCTTCGCCCACGGCCATGCGTGCCGAAGCCGCCGCATCGAGCAGGGCCAGCGGGGTGCGCTCGCCGATCGACATCGCCTCGCCGGCCACGCCGTCGAAGTCGGCCACGGTGATGGCCACATCGGCCACCGGCAGCTGCCACGGGCCAACCATCTGTTCGCGTGCGGTCAGACCACCGACGCTGCGGTCACCGATGGTGACCAGGAAGTTCTTCGAGGCCACCGTCGGGTGCGCAAGCACGCGCAGACCCGCTTCCTGCAGGTCCAGGCCCGCGGTCTTCAGCGCCGGCCAGCGCGGTGCCGGCGGGTGTGCGGTATCGCGGTGCATCTTCGGCGGCTTGCCGAACAGCACGTCCATCGGCAGGTCGATCGGCGCATCGGCCGGGGTGTGGCCCGGCACGGCGCCATAGGCCACCACCAGGTGTTCCTCGGCGGTGGCCACGCCGACCGCAGCGAACGGGCAGCGCTCGCGGGCGCACAGCGCGGCGAACTCGGCCAGGCGCTCCAGGGCGACGCCGAGCACGTAGCGTTCCTGCGATTCGTTGCACCACAGCTGCATCGGCGACAGCGACGGATCATCGGTGGGCACCTTGCCCAGATCGATCACGCCACCGACCTTGGAGTCGTGCAGCAGCTCGGGGATGGCATTGGACAGGCCACCGGCACCGACGTCGTGGAAGAACTTGATCGGGTTGTTGCTGCCCATCGCCACGCAGCGGTCGATGACCTCCTGGCAGCGGCGCTCCATTTCCGGGTTGTCGCGCTGCACGCTGGCGAAATCCAGGTCCTCGGCGCTTTCGCCGGAGGCCACCGAACTGGCGGCACCGCCACCCAGGCCGATCAGCATCGCCGGGCCACCGAGCACGATGACCGCATCACCCGCCTGCAGCTGGATCTTGTCGACCTGGGTACGGTCGATGGCGCCGAGGCCGCCGGCCAGCATGATCGGCTTGTCGTAGGCACGCACCAGGTCGGCCCCTTCAGGCAGCTCGAAGCTGCGGAAGTAGCCAAGCAGGTTCGGGCGGCCGAACTCGTTGTTGAACGCCGCGCCGCCGAGCGGACCATCGGTCATGATTTCCAGCGCGGGCGCCATGCGCGGGTTCAGCGCGCGCGGCGCTTCCCACGGCTGCGGCAGCTCGGGAATGCGCAGGTGCGAGACCGAGAAACCGGTCAGGCCGGCCTTCGGCTTGCCGCCACGGCCGGTCGCGCCTTCGTCGCGGATTTCACCACCGGCGCCGGTCGAGGCGCCCGGGAACGGCGCGATGGCGGTCGGGTGGTTGTGGGTCTCCACCTTAATCTGGAACGCGCTGGGCACCTGCGGTTCACGACGGTACTCGCCGCTGGCCGGATCCGGGCGGTAGCGCGACGCCGGATGGCCTTCGATCACCGCGGCGTTGTCGCTGTACGCACTGAGCGTGTGCTGCGGGGTCTGCTGGTGGGTGTTCTTGATCATCCGGAACAGCGAGCGGTCCTGCTCCTGGCCGTCGATGGTCCAGCTGGCGTTGAAGATCTTGTGGCGGCAGTGCTCGGAATTGGCCTGCGCGAACATCATCAGTTCGACGTCCGACGGCGAGCGGCCCAGCGCGGTGAATCGTTCGCGCAGGTAATCGATCTCGTCCTGGGCCATGGCCAGGCCGAGGCGCTCGTTGGCGGCCTCCAGCTGGTCCACCGGCACGCGTTCCAGTTCGCCGCGGGCGGGCGCCGAGAACAGCGCCTGGCCCTGCTGCACGGTCTCCAACACTGACTGCGTCATCGGGTCGTGCAGCGCCTTGACCAGGGCCTGTTGCACGTCGGCATCGGCCGGCCAGCCCTGCAGGTCGATGCGCAGGCCCCGCTCGACCCGGCTTACCGGCTGGCCGGCACCGCGCACCAGTTCGGTGGCCTTGCTCGACCACGGCGACAGCGTACCCAGGCGCGGCACCACGATGCGGCTGACCGCGCCGTCGGCCACGGCTTCTGCCTGCGGCGCAGCTTCGAGGATGCGGCACAGGGTGGCGAGGTCGGGAGCGGCGCTGCCTTCGGGCTGCACGAAGTAGACGTGCCAGGCACCGCTGATGCGCAGGGAGGGAGCGATGGACTGCAGGCGGGATTCAAGACGTTCGCGGCGGAACGGCGACAGGGCGGGCGCGCCCTCGAGGACCATCATGTCCGGGGAACCGTAGTTGGGAAACGGGCCCGACATTGTACCGGAAGCGGGGGAAGGGCTCTGGCCGGGCGGCGCCCGGCACCCGCCGAGGCCAGGGCAACAGCAACAGCAACAGCAACAGCAACAGCAACGGCCAAAGCAAAAGCGGGGTTCCCGTGGGATGGCGGGGTGGGTCCGGTGGCGGGGGACGCCGTAAACCCGTCCTTGGGGGCTTGGCCGCGGCATCCATGCCGCGGACACCCCCGCCACCGGACCCACCCCGCCTCCGACAGATTTCCGCGATCTGCGGTAGATCCACGCCATGCGTGGATGCTCCCCGGTAGTGCCGGCCGCTGGCCGGCAACAAGGGAACGTCGGAAGTCAGGCATTTAAGAGCGCAGCGACCGGCTTCTGCTTTTGATTTTTTGTTCTGTCTTTCGTGGCTGACCGCGCAGGAACCTGTCCGTGGCCGGGCGGGTGGGCTGCGCAGGGGCGTGAGCCGCATGGATGCGGCGACCGAGCTTACATGGACGTACTTGCAGCGTCCCCTGCGCAGCCCACCCGCCCGGCCAACCACCAGAAATCCGCTGTCAGCGACCCACCCCAGCCACGAGGGGGCTCCGCCGATGGCCGCCGACCGCGCGCAGCGCCGCTCTCCATCCGAATCCCGGAACCATGCGCTTGCTCACGGATTGACCACGCGATTGATGACAACGTTGTCCCCACCTGGCGCCGGACTCTCTCCCCGGCCTCCCAGGTACCTCCGTCCGGCCCCACCCGTCGCCTTCCCGGGCGACGCCCGGACCTGCGTCACGCGCGGCGCCATCGGGGCCCGCGCGCCCTTTGATCGGAGACTTACCCATGTACGACCCGATTGTGCGCAGTGCCGAACGTGCGACCCGAAACTGTCGTCCCCGCCGCCTGGCCTGGCTGCTTGCCGTGGCCGCCGGTGCCGCTGCCCTGCCAGGCCTGGCGCAGGCCGCCAGCTGTGCCGGCGTGGCCCAGTGGGACCAGGCCAAGATCTACCGGGCCGGCGATACCCTGCAGAAAGGAGGCGTCCTCTATCGGGCGAACCAGGACATCTGGAACGCGCCGCCGGACCATCCGGCCGGTGCGCCCTATTACACCAACCTCGGTGCCTGCGATGGCAGCGGCGCCAACCAGCCGCCGGTGGTCAGCCTGACCTCGCCGGCCAACGGCGCCACCTTCAGCGCCGGCAGCACGGTCAACGTGACCGCTACCGCCAGTGATCCGGACGGCAGCGTCGCCAAGGTCGAGTTCTTCCGCGATGGCAGCACGCTGGGCGTGGCCACCAGTGCGCCGTATGCGGCCAGCTGGACCAATGCCAGCGCCGGCAGCCACACCCTGCGCGCGGTAGCCACCGACAACAACAACGCCACCAGCAGCACCGCGACCATCACCATCACCGTCAACGCCGCCGGTGGCGATACCACCGCACCGAGCGTGCCGGGCGGACTGGCGGTCGGCACACGTACCGCCAACAGCATCGCGCTCAGCTGGAGCCCGTCCACCGACAACACCGGTGGCAGCGGCGTGGCTGGCTATGACGTGTACCGCAATGGCAGCCTGGTCGGTTCACCATCCAGTGCCAGCTACGTCGATGGCGGCCTGACTGCATCGACCACCTACCGCTACCGTGTGCGTGCCCGCGACAACGCCGGCAACGCGTCCGCGCAGGGCACAGAGATCAGCGCCACCACGCTGGCCGGCGACGGCGGCACCACCGGCAAGCGGGTCATCGGCTACTTCACCCAGTGGGGCATCTACGGCCGCAACTACCGGGTCAAGAACATCGACAGCAGCGGTTCGGCCGCGCGCCTGACCCACATCAACTACGCCTTCGGCAACGTGCGCAACAACCGCTGCGAAGTGGGCGTCACCCAGCCGTCGGATCCGAACAGCGGTGCCGGTGGTGATGCCTTCGCCGACTACACCAAGGCCTTCAGTGCCGCCGAGAGTGTCAGCGGCAGCGCCGATACCTGGGACCAGCCGCTGCGCGGCAACTGGAACCAGCTCAAGCAGCTCAAGGCCAAGTACCCCGGCATGAAGGTGCTGATCTCGCTGGGTGGCTGGACCTGGTCGCGTGGCTTCTCCAGCGCGGCGCGCCCGGAAAACCGCCAGGCCTTCGTCGCCTCGTGCATCGATGCCTACATCAAGGGCAACCTGCCGGTAACCGACGGTGCCGGTGGTGCCGGTGCCGCGCTGGGCGTGTTCGACGGCATCGACATCGACTGGGAATACCCGGTGGCGTGCGGCATCGAATGCGGCAAGCCGGAAGACAACGCCAACTTCACCGCGCTGATGGCCGAGTTCCGCCGCCAGCTCGATGCAGTGCGTCCGGGCCTGCTGCTGACGGTGGCGGTGGGTGCCGGCATCGACAAGATCCGCGTCACCGACCCGGCCGCGTACCACCCGTACCTGGACTACATCAACGTGATGACCTACGACTTCCACGGCGCGTGGGATGCGAAGACCAATCACCAGTCGGCGCTGTTTGATTCGCCGAATGATCCGTCCACCGGCGACCAGAAGCTGTACAACAGCAACGACGCCATCGAGGCCTTCATCAGCCGTGGCGTGCCTGCCGCCAAGCTCAACCTGGGCATCGGCTACTACGGGCGTGGCTGGACCGGTGTGGCCAACGCCAACAACGGCCTGTACCAGACCGCGACCGGCGCTGCCCCGGGCACGTATGAAGCCGGCATCGAGGACTGGAAGGTGCTGAAGAACCTGGCGTGGCCGGGCTACACCGACAACACCGCCGGTGCCACCTGGATCTACAACGGCAGCACGCTGTGGAGCTTCGACACCCCGGCCAACATCACCCGCAAGATGGGTTACGTGAAGACCCAGGGCCTGGGCGGCGCGTTCGTCTGGGAGTTCAGTGGTGACGATGCACAGGGCACGCTGACCAAGGCGGTCAGTGATGGCCTGAAGTAAGAAAAAAGCCGGGGATGCGGCACGCATCCCCGGCCTCCCACCTGTAGAGGTCGGCGGCGATCAGCGCTTGGCCGACAGCTTTTCCAGCGCCGCGCGCAGCTGCGCCGGCGGCAGGTAGCCCCCCAGCTGGGTGCCGTCCGGCGCGAAGATCGCCGGCGTGCCGTTCACGCCCAGCTGCTGGCCCAGTGCGTACTGCATCGCCACCGGGTTCGTGCAGTTCTTTGCCGGCACGCTGCCACCGCGCTTGGCGTTGGTCAGTGCCTGGCGGCGATCGGCCGCACACCAGACCGAGATCATGTCGGTGTAGTCCTTGCTGCCGAGGCCCATGCGCGGGAATGCCAGATACTCCACCGAGATACCGTTGCGGTTGAGCTCGGCGATGTCCTGGTGCAGCTTGCGGCAGTAGCCGCACTCGATGTCGGTGAACACGCTGATGGTGTACTTGGCATTCGGCGCGGCGAACACGATGCGGTCGCCATGGTTGGCCTTGGCCAGCAGATCGCGACGGTAGCCGAGCAGGCCTTCGCTGTTGGCCGGGCCCTTGGCACGGGTGTCGTAGGGCTGCGACTGGAACAGGTAGCGACCGTCGTCGGACACGTACAGCAGCTGGCCGGAAACGACCACCTCGCGGAAGCCGGGGAACGGCGCGGCACCGATGTAGTCCACCTTGAAACCGGGGTTCAGGGCAGTCAACGCGGCGCGCACGGCCTGGTCGGCAGGCGCGTTGGCGGCCGGGCCGGGCTTGGCAGCAGCGGCAGGCGCCTTGGCGGCTGGCGGGGCCGGCTGGGCGCAGGCAGTCAGGCTGAGCGCACCGAACACGGCGGCGATGGCAAATCGGAGCATGGAGCAGTCCGCGACAGAAGAAGACCCCGGATTCTGACACAGCCACCGGCACGGGGCCGCGACGCCGCGCACCGCCCGGGGCCGGGGTTCAGGACACGGCTCAGCCGCGCGGATGATGCCGGGCGTGCAGTTTCTGCAGGTGCTCGCGCGCCACCAGGGTGTAGATCTGGGTGGTCGACAACGAGCTGTGGCCAAGCAGCATCTGCAGCGCGCGCAGGTCGGCACCGCGGTTGAGCAGATGGGTGGCGAAGCTGTGGCGCAGGCCGTGCGGGCTGATCCGCGCCGGGTCGATGCCGGCCACCTGCGCGTGGCGCTTGACCAGGTGCCAGAACGCCTGCCGGGTCAGCGCATGCAGCGTCGGCTCGACAAACAATGGGGTCTGCCCATCGGCCAGCGCCTGCACCTTGCCCTTGCCGACCAGCAGCGGGCGCGATGCCTGTAGATAGCGCTCCAGCCAGTGCTGCGATTCCTCACCCAGCGGCACCAGCCGTTCCTTGCTGCCCTTGCCGGTGACCCGCAGCACGCCCTGGCGCAGGTTGACCGCGGTGGCCGGCAGCAGCACCAGCTCGCTCACGCGCAGGCCGGCGGCGTACATCAACTCCAGCATGGCGCGGTCGCGCAGGCCCAGCGGGCTGTCGATATCCGGCGCTGCCAACAGCGCGTCGATCTGGCTTTCGGCCAGCGCCTTGGGCAGCAATCGTGGCAGCTTGGGCGGATCCAGCAGCGCGCTGGGGTCCTCGCCGCGTTCGCCACGGCGCACGCCATCGGCGAAGAACGCCCGCAGCGCCGACAGCAACCGCGCATTGCTGCGCGGCGACCAGCCATGACGGGTGCGCCAGGCCAGGTAGTCGAACAACCCCGGGCGCTCGATGCCGGCCAGGCCACCATCGCGCCCATCCATCCAGCGCGCCAGCCCTTCCAGGTCGCGCCGGTAGCTGTCGAGGGTGGCGCGGGCCAGACCGTTCTCGGCCCAGATCGCATCGAGGAAGCGCTGGATGCGCATACTGTCGTCGGCGCGCAGTTCGGGCAGTTGCTGGACCAGCTGGCGGCGTTCGGCGGGGGTGGAAACAAGGGCCATGCGTGCAGGATACGAGGGCCACTGCGGATGCGGCCAGCATTGCGTATGCTCGGCGCATGTCCCGCCCCGCCATTGATACGGCCCCTGCGGCCACTACCGAGCTGCCCCGCCCGCGTGCATTGCTGCTGTGGCGCGTGCTGGCGATGGTCTACGACGCGCTGCCGGTGCTGGCGCTGTGGATGTTGGCCGGCACCCTGTTCACCCTTGCCTACACCTTCAGCGGCCACGCCCAGCGCGAGAACATCGCACCGTTCAGCGCCTGGCAGTGGCTGCTGTGGGCGGTGTGCTGGCTGGTCACGGGGTGGTATGCCACGGCCAGCTGGCGCCGTGGTGGGCAGACGCTGGGCATGCGGCCGTGGCGGCTGAAACTGCGCGCCAGCGATGGCGCGCCGCTGCGGCGCAGCCAGCTGTGGATGCGTTTCACCGTGGGCACGCTGTCCCTGCTGCTGGGTGGACTGGGATTCTGGTGGGCCTGGGTCGACCGCGACCGCCTGACCTGGCACGACCGCGCCAGCGGCACCCGCGTGGTGCGCATGCCCAAGCGCTGATGCGCATCCAGTAGCGTCGAGCCATCCTCGGCAGTTTCGCGATGCACTCGAGAGCCGAGCATGGGCTCGGCTCTACACGATCAACGCAGCGATCAGCTGGCTGGCGCCGGGTCCTGCAGGATCACCGCCGGCTGCGTCCAGAGGTCGAAGAAGGCGGACGCAAACGCATTGGCCTGCACATCATCGGCCACCGGCGACTGTCCGCTCAACTGCGCACGGGTCTTCACGAAGTCCTGCCACAGCTTCAGGCTGGCCTTCTTCAGGCGCCTCTGCTCCCCCGCGTCGGTGGCCGCCAGATAGCGCGCATAGAGGTCGCGCATCGGTTTGCCCTGAGCCTCATAGGCCGCCGGGAGCGCCGGCAGTTGGGCCGGGGTGAATGCCACCGTTGCCGCCGGCACCTGGTAGCCGCCCGGCCCGAAGGCCGCCTTCAGGTCTTCCCCGGCGTCCAGGTACTTGAAGAAGCCGGGCACGTTGTAGAGCTTGGTCCGGTAGTCGGACGAGGTTTCCGGGCTGTTGGACACCACCGTATCGGGCAGCTCCCCCATCAGCCCAACGTCCCAACGGCGCGGAATGAACAAACCGGTCGCCTTCACGTAGGGGCCCTCGATCTCCACGTCGTTCAGTTCGATCTTCGACGCCAGGCCACCGGAGTTGGTCTTGCTGGTGATGTACTGCTCGGTGACGATCACGTACTCGGCCATGGCCGGGTTGATCAACCCACCGATCCCATCGGCGTAGACAACCATGCGTACGCTGCCGATCTTCTCGCTCTGCAGTCGGTACTGGCCCGGCTCCAGGACCAGGGGCATGGAGGTGTGCGGCGGCAGGGTATGCACCTGCTGGTCGACCGACAAGGTCAGCGGTGCATCCGTCGGGTTGTCGATCTCGAAGTCGACGGTGGACCGGCTGCAGCCGGCAGAAAGCAGCACGGCCGCGATGTACGGCAGAAAGCGTTGGAAGCTCATGTTCGTCCTTGAAGTGAAACGGAAACAGCCGGGCCTTGCCCGGCTCCCTGGGAATCAACCCGACTTGCGCCGGAACAGCAGTCCCGATATCGCCAGCATCACGATCGGCGGCAACGCATAGGCAATGCGGTAATCGAACTTCAACGCGCCGGCCATGCGGCCGAAGAACAGCTGCAGCAGCCAGAAGCCCAGCGCGAACAGGATGCCGAGGAACAGGCGCTTGCCCATGCCACCACTGCGCAGCGAGCCGAACGCGAACGGCACCGCCGCCAGGCACAGCGCCAGCACGTTCACCGGGTAGAACCAGCGGCTCCAGTACACATCCTCGTAGTCGCGCGCGTCCAGACCGTTGCGCTCGCGGTATTCGATGCTGGTACGCAGCTCGGCCACACTGAGGTTGCGCGGCTTGGCGATGCCGGTGGCCAGCGCGCCGGCGTCCAGCTTGGAGTTCCACGGCTCGCGCGCCACTTCCTCGCGCGTGGCCGAACGTTCACCGAAGGTATCGCGGCGCACGCCGGTCAGCACCCAGCCGTCACGGTCATGCTCGGCCGTGTCCGCATGGGTCAGCGAGGCGATCCGACCATCCTCGGCAATGCGATACAGGCGCACGTCACGCAGGATCAGCCGCGTGCCCTTGTCGCCCACCAGCTGCTCTTCGCCACCGGCGGCGCTGAGGAAGGTATCGCCCTCGCGCGCCCACAAACCGGAATAGCGGGTGGTGGAGATGTCCCGCCCCCATTTGGCACTGGACTTCAGCGCATCGGCACGGTCCTGGCCCCAGGGGCCCAGCGTCTCGGCGCTGAGCACCATCACTGCGGTAAGCAACGACAGGGCGATGGCCACCGATACGCTCAGGCGCTTGCGCGACAGGCCCAGCGCACGCAGCGCGGTCAGCTCGGAGGTCGCGGCCAGCTGGCCCAGGCCCATCAGTGCACCGATCACCGCAGCCGTGGGGAACATGGTGTAGGCACGGCGTGGCACCGTATACAGCACCCAGGCGGCCGCATGCCCCAGGGTGTAGCCGTTCTTGCCGATGTCCTTGAACTCGCCGGAAAACGCCATCACCACGTCCAGGCCCACCAGCACGGCCCAGGTCAGCAGCACCGTGGTGAACACCGACTGGCCGAGATACAGGTCGAAACGCATCGGGCGCAGTCTCATGCGCGGGCTCCCTTCGGGCGGCCCAGGCGGCCATCACGTGCATACATCCAGATCGCCAGCGCCAGCAGCGGCAGGGTCAGCCACCACAGGCCAAGCGCAGGCGGAATCTTGCCGTTGGCGATCCAGCCACTGCCGATGAACATCAGGTTGGTGCCCACCATGTAGGCCATCAGCGCCAGCATCATCCGCCCGTAGCGCTGCTGGCGCGGCGAGCTGCGGCCCAGCGGCACGGTCAGCAGCGCAAACGCCAGCGCGATCAACGGCGGGGCAAGGCGGCGATGCAGCTGTGCCTGCGCCTCGGGCCGGTCATCGCCGAACAGCTGCGTGGTCGGCATCAGTTCCGGATCATCGCCGGTACGGGTCTGCGCACCGTCGGGCAGGGCCACATCGTTGCGGGCGAAGGTGGCCAGGCGGTAATCCAGCCCCCCGGCCACCGGTCCTTCCACCTGGTGGCCATCATCCAGCTCCAGGAAGCGCTGGCGGGCGCCTTCGAAGAACATGCGCCCCCCTGCGGCGGACACGACTTCCAGGCGATCGTCCTTCTGCCGCTGCAGGAAGACCCGGCCCAGCTGGGTACCATCGGGCGAGATCGAGGACAGGTAGACCACGCCACCATTGGGCAGCTGGGTGAAGCGGCCCGGCTCCAGGCCCGCCATCAGCACGCTTCGATTGGCCTCGATGATCATCTGCTCGGCCACCCGGCCGGCCCACGGGCCCAGCCACAAGGAGCAGGCGCCGACCAGCGCCACCACCGGCACCACCAGCATCAGCAGCGGCCGCAGCAGGCGTTTGGGGCCCACGCCAATGGCAGTGATGACGGCCATTTCCGAGTCGCGGTAGAGACGGGCCACCGCCAGCAGCAGGCCCAGCATCAACGCCAGCGGCAGGATCAGTGGCAGGTAGGCGATGAACTGCAGGCCCAGCTGGGAGAACAGCAGCTTGGCCGGCAGGCGCCCGTCGGCGATGTTGCCGAGGATGTCCACCAGCACGCCGCCCACGCTGACCACCAGCAGGACGATCAGGGTAGCCAGGAAACTCTGGACGAAATCGCCCAGCAGGTATCGGTCGAGCTTCAGCATGGGGCGGTGGTTTAAACTCTGGGGTTCGTTCGCGGTGCCGCCCAGTCTACTGTCTGGGCGTAAACGGCCTGCGATTGTACGGACTCGCCAATGGAATCTGCTCAATGGCCCTCGAATTCACCCTGAACCACGTTGCTCCGGCCGCCGCCGCCGTTGATTGCCTGGTGGTCGGCGCGTATGCCGACCATACCCTGACCCCCGCCGCACAGGCCCTGGACGCCGCCAGCGGCGGCCGCCTGGCCTCGCTGGCCCAGCGCGGAGACCTGTCCGGCAAGACCGGCGCCACCACCCTGCTGCACGACCTGCCGGGCGTGTCCGCCCCGCGCGTGCTGGTGGTCGGTCTCGGTGACGCCGCCCGCTTCGGTGTGCCGCAGTACCTGAAGGCCGTTGGCGACGCCGTGCGCGCGCTGAAAGCGGGCGCTACCCGCAGCGCACTGTTCACCCTGTCCGAAGTGGCCATCAAGGACCGCGACGCGGCCTGGGCGATCCGCCAGGCGGTGATCGCCGCCGATCACGCTGCCTACCGCTACACCGCCACTCTGGGCAAGAAGAAGGCCGACGACGCCGGCCTGGCCCAGCTGGCCATCGCCGGTGACGACGCCCAGGCCCTGGCCCAGGGCCAGGCCATCGCCGCCGGTGTCGAGTTCGCCCGCGAGCTGGGCAACCTGCCGCCGAACTACTGCACCCCGGCCTACCTGGCCGAGGTGGGCGTGAAGTTCGCCGGTGAGCATGACGGTGCCGAGGCCGAGATTCTCGATGAGCACCAGATGGAAGCGCTGGGCATGGGCTCGCTGCTGGCCGTGGCCCGTGGTTCGGCCAACCGCCCGCGCCTGGTGGTGCTGAAGTGGACCGGCGGCGGCGACGCCAAGCCGTACGTGCTGGTCGGCAAGGGCATCACCTTCGATACCGGTGGCGTCAACCTGAAGACCCAGGGCGGCATCGAAGAGATGAAGTACGACATGTGCGGTGGCGCCAACGTCATCGGCACCTTCGTCGCCGCGGTCAAGGCCAAGCTGCCGCTGAACCTGGTGGTGGTGGTGCCGGCGGTGGAAAACGCCATCGACGGCAACGCCTACCGCCCGTCCGACGTGATCACCTCGATGTCGGGCAAGACCATCGAAGTGGGCAACACCGACGCCGAAGGCCGCCTGATCCTGTGCGATGCGCTGACCTATGCGCAGCGCTTCGAACCGGCCGCGCTGGTCGACGTCGCGACCCTGACCGGTGCCTGCATGGTCGCCCTGGGCCACCAGACCGCCGGCCTGATGAGCAAGCACGACGACCTGGCCAATGAACTGCTGGCCGCCGGCGAGCATGTGTTCGACCGCGCCTGGCGCCTGCCGTTGTGGGACGAGTACCAGCCGATGCTGGATTCGACCTTCGCCGACGTCTACAACATCGGCGGCCGCTGGGCCGGCGCGATCACCGCGGGCTGCTTCCTGTCGCGCTTCACCGAAGGCCAGCGCTGGGCCCATCTGGACATCGCCGGCGTGGCCAGCGATGAAGGCAAGCGTGGCATGGCCACCGGCCGCCCGGTCGGCCTGCTGAGCCAGTGGCTGCTGGACCAGGCCGCCCGCGCCTGATGCCGTACCCGACCCTGGCCGGCCCCCGCTGGCCAGGGCCTCGCCCGGCACCGCCGGGCCCCTGCCTGACCCGGATCCTGCCATGCCCCGCGCCGACTTCTACCTGATCGCCAAGCCCCGCTTCCTGACCGAGCCGCTGCGCCTGGTCTGCGAACTGGCGCGCAAGGCCAACGACGCCGGGTTGTTCACCCTGGTGCTGGCCCGCGACCAGGCCCAGGCCGAGGAGCTGGACGAGCTGCTGTGGGCGTTCGACAACGACGCCTACATCCCGCACCAGATCGCCGGCGAAGACATGGACGAGGAAGAGGCCCTGGTGCTGATCGCCGTACCCGGCACCGACGCGCCGGCACGCCCGCTGGTGATCAACCTGCGCGATGAACCCTGGCTGGGCCAGTGCGAACGCGTGCTGGAAGTGGTCCCGGCCGATCCGGAAGCGCGCGAACCGCTGCGCGAACGCTGGCGCCAGTACAAGGCCGCCGGTTACGAGCTGAACAAGCACGACATGTAAGCGCACCCCGGCCCCCTTGATGGGCCGCCGCCGCGCCCTGATCCTTCAACGATTACCTCCTGGTTCCCCCGCATGACCCAACTCGCCTCCAGCTACGACCCGAAGTCCTTCGAGACCGACCTCTACGAGGCCTGGGAGAAGGCCGGCCACTTCAAGCCGTCCGGCACGGGCGAGCCGTATACCATCCTGCTCCCGCCGCCGAACGTGACCGGCACGCTGCACATGGGCCATGCGTTCCAGCAGACCCTGATGGACGCGCTGGTGCGCTACCACCGCATGCGCGGCTACGACACGCTGTGGCAGGTCGGCACCGACCACGCCGGCATCGCCACCGAAATGGTGGTCAGCCGCAACCTGGCGCTGGAAGGCAAGGGCGAGACCCGTGATTCGCTGGGCCGCGAAGGCTTCATCGGCAAGGTCTGGGAGTGGAAGCAGCAGTCCGGCGATACCATCGAGCGCCAGATGCGCCGCCTCGGCACCTCCGCCGACTGGTCGCGCAGCACCTTCACCATGGACCCGCAGCCGTCGGCGGCAGTGAACGAAGCCTTCGTGCGCTGGTACGAGCAGGGCCTGATCTACCGCGGCCAGCGCCTGGTCAACTGGGACCCGGTGCTGAAGACCGCCATTTCCGACCTGGAAGTGGAGAGCGCCGAGGAAGACGGCTTCCTGTGGTCGATCGCCTACACGCTGGATGAGGGCCTGAGCTACGAGCACGTCGAGCGCGATGCCGACGGCGTGGAAACCCTGCGCGAAAGCCGCGACTACCTGGTGGTCGCCACCACCCGCCCGGAAACCCTGCTGGGCGATACCGCGGTGATGGTGCACCCGGAAGACGAGCGCTACGCGCACCTGATCGGCAAGAGCGTGGTGCTGCCGCTGACCGGCCGCCGCGTGCCGGTGATCGCCGACGACTACGTGGACCGCGCGTTCGGCACCGGCGTGGTCAAGGTCACCCCAGCGCATGATTTCAACGACTACGAAGTGGGCGTGCGCCACAGCCTGCCGATGATCAACCTGTTCACCCCGGTGGCAGCGCTGAACGAAAACGCGCCGGAGCGTTTCCAGGGTCTGGACCGCTACGCCGCGCGCAAGGCCGTGCTGGCCGAACTGGAAGACCTGGGCATCCTGGTCGAGACCAAGGCGCACAAGCTGCAGGTGCCGCGCGGTGACCGCACCGGCCAGGTGATCGAGCCGTACCTGACCGACCAGTGGTTCGTGAAGATGGACGACCTGGCCAAGCGCGGCCTGGAACTGGTCGAGGACGGAAGCATTTCCTTCGTGCCGCCGAACTGGATCAACACCTACCGCCACTGGATGAACAACATCCAGGACTGGTGCATCAGCCGCCAGCTGTGGTGGGGCCACCGCATTCCGGCGTGGTTCGACGAAGCCACCGGCAGCTGCTACGTCGGTCGCAGCGAAGAGGAAGTGCGGGCGAAGCACAACCTGGGCAGCGACGTGGTGCTGAACCAGGAAAGCGACGTGCTGGAGACCTGGTTCTCCTCGCAGCTGTGGCCGTTCTCCACCCTGGGCTGGCCCAACGAGCAGGCCATGGCCGAGCGCGGCTTTGATCGCTACCTGCCGTCGTCGGTGCTGATCACCGGCTTCGACATCATCTTCTTCTGGGTGGCGCGCATGATCATGGCCACCGACAACCTGGTCGGGAAAATCCCGTTCAAGGACGTCTACTTCACCGGCCTGATCCGCGACGGCCAGGGCCAGAAGATGTCCAAGAGCAAGGGCAACGTGCTCGACCCGCTGGACATCATCGACGGCATCACCATCGACGACCTGGTCGCCAAGCGCACCGGCGGCCTGATGCAGCCGAAGATGGTGGAGAAGATCGAGAAGGCCACCCGCAAGGAATTCCCGGACGGCATCGCCGCCCACGGTGCCGATGCGCTGCGCTTCACCATCGCCGCGCTGGCCACCCACGGCCGCGACATCAAGTTCGACATGAACCGCGCCGAGGGCTACAAGAACTTCTGCAACAAGCTGTGGAATGCCAGCCGCTTCGCGCTGATGAACACCGAGGGCGCGGCGTTCACCGGCGTTCCCAGGCCGCGTACCGATGCCGAGCGCTGGATCCTCGCGCGCCTGGCCGCCACCACCGCCGAAGCGCAGGGCCATTTCGCCGCCTACCGCTTCGACCTGCTGGCGCAGTGCCTGTACGAGTTCGCCTGGAACGCGTTCTGCGACTGGTTCCTGGAACTGAGCAAGCCGGCACTGAACGGTGCAGACGCCGCCGACGCCGAAAGCACCCGCCACACCCTGCTGTACGTGCTGGAAGCGCTGCTGCGCCTGCTGCACCCGCTCACGCCGTTCATCACCGAACAGCTGTGGCAGCAGCTGGCCCCGCGCCTGGGCCTGGCCGAAACCACGCTGTCGCTGCGCCCGTACCCGACCGCCGCCGAGTTCGAAGGCGATTTCGCCCAGGCCGAGGCCGACGTGGAATGGCTGAAGGCGGTGATCAGTGCCGTGCGCCGCGTGCGAAGTGAGCTGAACGTCGCGCCGTCCAAGCTGGTGCCGCTGCGCCTGCAGGCCGGGCTGGAGCAGGACCGCGTGCGCATCGAACGCTTCAGCGCCTCGCTGTCGTTCCTGCTGAAGCTGGACAGCATCCAGTGGCTGGCCGAAGGCGAAAGCGCACCGCCTGCCGCCGCCGCGATCGTGGGCGAGCTCAAGCTGCTGGTGCCGTTGGAAGGCCTGGTCGATCTCGATGCCGAGCGCGTGCGCCTGGACAAGGAAATCGCCCGCGTCGAAGCGGAGAAGGAAAAGAGCGAGACCAAGCTGGCCAAGTTCACCGACAAGGTGCCGCCGGCCGTGGTCGAGCAGGAGCGCGTGCGACTGGCCGACTGGAACACCCAGCTGGCCGGCCTGCGCGAGCAGCGCGCGAAGCTGTAAGCGCCGCGCTCTGGTGCGTGCCAACCAGGGTTGGCACCTGCCCTGCCTCGCTCTGGTGGGTGCGGACCTTGGTCCGCACTGAGCGACGTGCCAACCAAGGTTGGCACCCACCAAACCCGGAACATTTCCCCGGCATGGCATCATCGCCCGATGCCTCTTTCCATCTTCCTGCTGGTCCTCGCGGCTGCGGCCCTGCATGCCAGCTGGAATGCGATCGTCAAACGCGGGCCGGACAAGTTCCTCGGCACCGTGCTGGTCACCGGCAGCGCCGCGCTGCTGTCGGCGGCCGCCCTGCCCTTCCTGCCGTTCCCGGCCGCGCACAGCTGGCCCTGGCTGGCTGCATCCGTGCTGCTGCAGGTGACCTACTACGGACTGGTGGCACGCTGCTACCAGCAGGTCGACATGAGCCTGGCCTATCCGCTGATGCGTGGCAGCGCGCCGATCCTGGTTGCGCTGGCCGGCACCCTGCTGGGCGAGCAACTGCCCCCGGCGGCGTGGCTGGGCGTGGTCCTGGTGAGCAGCGGCATCCTGTGCATGGCACTGGGCGCACGTGGCGGCCAGCTGCGGCTGCCGCTGCTGACCGCGGCGATGATCGCCACCTACACCCTGGTCGATGCGCAGGGCGCGCGCCAGTCCGGTGGTGCGCTCAGCTATACGCTATGGCTGTTCCTGCTGTCAGGCATCCCACTACCCCTGTGGGCGTTGTACACCCGCGGCGGCGCAGTGCTGGACTATGCGCGCCAGCACTGGCCGCTGGGACTGGCCGGTGGCGTCGGCACCACGGCGTCCTACGCGATGGCATTGTGGGCCATGACCCAGGCGCCGGTGGCGATGGTCTCGGCGCTGCGTGAATCCTCGATCCTGTTCGCGTTGCTGATCTCGGTGTTCGTGCTGCGCGAGCGGATTCCGCGTGCGCGCTGGCTGGCGGCGGCGCTGATCGTCGGCGGTGTGTTGGCACTGCGGCTGGCGTGAGAAAAGCGTGCCAACCAAGGTTGGCACCTAGCACGGCAGGTGACGTGTCGATGACAGCGGAGATCCACCGGTAGTGCCGGCCGCTGGCCGGCAACCCTTCTCCGTTACAACGGCGGCATCGTCTGCAGGTCGCCGTCGACCAGTTCGATCGCCATCACCACCGCATCCTCGCGGCCCTGTGCGGCCGGATAGTAGCGCGGGCGGCGGCCGATCTCGTTGAAGCCTTCGCTGTGGTACAGCGCCAGCGCCGGCGTGTTGGACGGACGCACTTCCAGGAACACACGCTGCGCACCGCGGTTGCCTGCCAGCTGCACCAGTGCGCGCAGCAGTTGGCGACCCAGCCCACGCGACTGCGCCAGCGGATCGATGCAGATGTTCAATACATGTGCCTCATCGGCGGCAATACTGAGCACGCCGTAGCCGATCAGCTGGCCATCGCGCTCCATCGCCAGGCCGGGATAACCGGCACGCAGGCAATCAACGAAGATGCCGCGGGTCCATGGGAACGGATACCCACGCACTTCAATCGCCATCACCGCATTGAGGTCGCTCTCGCGCAATGCGCGCAGGCTGACCGGGCCGGGCTGGCTGACCGCACTCATGGTGCGCCCCGCTTGCGCAGGGCGCGCAACTGCGGCCACAACGCGCGCTTGGCGGCCGGGTCCTGACGCAGCTGGTCCAGCGGCCAGCTGTCCATCAGCGCCTGCGTGGCGGGGTCGTTGGGATTACAGCCGGAGGCACGCAGCAGTGCGATCTGCAGGCGATCCGGGAGCCGCACCACCGGCTGCCGCGCATTGCCACCCGGCAGCGGGCGGCCAGCGGCGGGCGCGGTGTCCGGTGCGGTGACGGGGGTCTCGCGACGCGTAGGTGCCGGGCGTTCCTGGCGGGAACCCGGTGTGGCTTCAACCGGAGGCTCGCGCGCGGGGGCGATTGGTGCCCGCACCTGCTCCACCGCTGGAGCGGCAGCCGCATCGGCTTCGGCCACGCTCAACTGCAGCGCGGCATCCAGCTCCGCAGCCAACTGGCCGTCGTGATAGACGGTGTAGCCCATGGCCTGCAGCCAGGCCTGCTGGGCCGGTGACCACAGCACGGGCAGTTCCTGGCTCACGCGGCCTCGGGCTTCTTGCGCAGGCGCTGCGCGGCCCACATCACCGGGCCGGACAAGGCGTACAGGATGCCGACCGCGAACAGCACGCGCGGCAGATCAATGACCGCGATGGCGATGGCGACCGGCACCAGGGCCAGCACCAGGAACGGCACGCGGTCGGAACGGGTGCCCTTGGCGCCGCCACCCTTGAAGCTCCAGAATCGGATACGGCTGACCATCAACAGCGCCGCGACGATCGTCACCGCCAGCGCCACGTAGCGCAGCTGGTTGCCGTCCCAGCCCAGGTTGCCATCGGCGAAGGCCCAGACGAAGGACATCATCAGCCCGGCCGCGGCCGGGCTGGCCAGGCCGACGAACCAGCGCTTGTCGACCACCGCGACCTGGGTGTTGAAGCGGGCCAGGCGCAGCGCCGCGCAGGCGGCATACAGGAAGGCCACGGCCCAGCCGACGCGGCCGAGCAGCGGGTCATCGAACTTCAGCCACGACAGGGACCAGTGGTACATCACCAGCGCCGGGGCCATGCCGAAGCTGACCAGGTCGGCCAGCGAGTCGTACTGGACGCCGAACTCGCTACTGGTACCGGTCAGGCGCGCCACGCGCCCGTCCAGGCCATCCATCACCGCCGCCACGAACACGGCGATGCTGGCATTGACGAAATCCCCGTTGGCCGCGGCGATGATCGCGTAGAAGCCGGCGAACAGGCCGGCGGTGGTGAACAGGTTGGGCAGCAGGTAAATCGTGCGCGAACGCGGCGGCGGTGTGATCGGGTCCATGGAATCCAGTTTAATCGACTTGCCAGTGCTCGGCGCCAATGCTGCAATCGGCGTTCTACGCCCATTCCGCGGAGTTTGCCATGCGTGCCCTGTCCTGCCTTGGATGCCTGCTGCTGTTGGCCAGTGCCAACGCCGTGGCCGGCCCGGTCTATAAATGGAAGGACGCCCATGGCGTGACCCAGTATTCGGAGACCCCGCCGGCGGGCAAGAAGTTCGAGACCCGCGAGCAGGCCCGCACCCCGCAGGCCGCGGCCAGCGCCGAAACCCCGGCCGCGCCGGTGCCGGAGCAGTGCAGCACCGCCCGTGCCAACCTGGCCCTGCTGGAAGGCTCCGGCCAGGTGATGCAGGACACCAATGGCGACGGGAAGGCCGATACCGCGTTGACCGCGGAACAGCGCAGCGCGCAGAAGGGATTGGCTGAAGCGGCCATCAAGGCGTACTGCCCGGCGGAGTGAGGGTATCGGCAGGGCTTGCAGCCCTGCACCTACTTCAAGCAACGGCAACGTCAAATGCCAAAGCGGCTCTGGTTTTCTACTGGTTTGGCGGGGCGGTGTGGGCTGGCAGGACACGCCGTAAACCCCCCTTCCGGGGTCCGGCCCAGCCGCTGGCGGCTGTGCGTTCGGGCGCTTGCGAAGCAGTGCTTCGCAAGCAAAGCGCCCTCACCCCTGGGGGCTCGATGGCGCCATCCATGGCGCCAACGGTCCTGCCAACCCACACCGCCCCACCCCCGACAGGTTCCTGGTGACGGTGGTAGATCCACGCCATGCGTGGATGAAATCTGTCAGATCTCGAATTGAATCCGGGGTCAGATCCGTTTTCCTGCGGAAAACGGATCTGACCCCAGGAGCCATTCCGACAGCTCGCAGGAAACTGTCGAAGGCGGGGTGGGTCCGGTTGCGGGAGTGTCCGCGGCATGGATGCCGCGGCCAAGCCCCCAGGGATGGGTTTACGGCGTCTCCCGCAACCGGACCCACCCCGCCTCCCACGGGAAGCCCGCTGTTGCTTCGGCAGTTGCTTCTGAGGTTGCCGGCCAGCGGCCGGCACTACTGCGGGTGCAGGGCGCAGCCCTGCCGATACCCCTCTCCCCGGCCGGGCTGGCAGAATAGGCGTCTCTGCCGTTATCCGAAGCCGACGATGCGCCTCTCCCAGTTCCACCTGCACACCACCAAGGAAACCCCCAGCGACGCCGAGCTCACCAGCCACCGGCTGATGCTGCGCGCGGGCATGATCCGCAAGCTGGCATCGGGCCTGTACACCTGGTCGCCGCTGGGCCTGCGCGTGCTGCGCAAGGTTGAACGCATCGTGCGCGAGGAAATGGACCGCGCCGGTGCCGTGGAATTCCAGATCCCGACCATCCAGCCGAAGGAACTGTGGGAGCAGACCGGCCGCTGGCAGAAGTTCGGCCCGCAGCTGCTGAAGATCAAGGACCGCAAGGACCAGGTGTTCTGCTACAGCCCGACCGCCGAAGAAGCCGCCTGCGACTTCGCGCGCAGCGAGCTGTCCAGCTACAAGCAGCTGCCGGTGAATTTCTACCAGGTACAGACCAAGTTCCGCGACGAGATCCGCCCGCGCTTCGGCGTGATGCGTTCGCGCGAATTCCTGATGAAGGATGCCTATTCGTTCCACCTGCACGATGAGTGCCTGGTGCGCGAATACGAGAACATGAAGTCGGCCTACAGCCGCATCTTCACCCGCCTCGGCCTGGACTTCCGCATGGTGCAGGCCGACTCCGGTGCGATCGGTGGCGATGCCTCGCAGGAATTCCACGTGATCGCCGATTCCGGCGAAGACGCGCTGGTGTTCTCCACCGGTTCGGACTACGCCGCGAACATGGAAGCGGCGATCGCCGCCGATCCGGCACCGCGCGCGGCTGCCAGTGAAGCCATGCGCAAGGTCGACACCCCTACCCAGAAAACCTGCGAGGACGTCGCGGCGCTGCTCGGCATCGAGCTGCAGCGCACGGTGAAGTCGGTGGCGCTGATCGCCGGTGAAGGCGAAGCACGGCAGTTCGTGCTGGTGCTGGTGCGCGGCGACCATGAGGTCAACGAAATCAAGCTGGCCAAGGTTGCCGGCCTGGACGAACAGCGCTTCGCCAGCGAGGCAGAAATCGCCGAGTACCTGGGCAGCGTGCCGGGCTTCCTCGGCCCGGTCGCCCCGGCCAAGGCCATCCGCGTGGTCGCCGACCGCGAAGTGGCCGCGATGTCCGACTTCGTCGTCGGCGCCAACGAAGCCGGTTTCCACCTGGCCGGGGTCAACTGGGGCCGCGACCTTCCGGAACCGGAAGTGGCCGACATCCGCAACGTGCGTGCCGGTGACCGCGCGCTGGACGGTGGCGAACTGAAGATCGCCCGTGGCATCGAAGTCGGCCACGTGTTCCAGCTAGGCCGCAAATATGCCGAAGCGCTGGATGCCACCGTGCTGGACGAGAACGGCAAGGCGGCGGTGATGGCGATGGGCTGCTACGGCATCGGTATCTCGCGCGTGGTGGCTGCCGCGATCGAACAGAACCATGACGATGCCGGCATCATCTGGCCGGACGCAATGGCGCCGTGGCAGGTGGTGGTGTGCGTGATCAACCCGAAGGGCGACGCCGCCGTGGCCGATGCTGCTGCCAGCCTGCTGCAGGAACTCCGCGACGCCGGCCTCGATGCCGCGCTGGACGACCGTGGCCTGCGCCCGGGTGCGATGTTCGCCGACATGGAACTGATCGGCATTCCGCACCGCGTGGTGGTGAGCGAGCGCGGCCTGGCCGCTGGTACCTACGAGTACCGCTCGCGCCGCGCCAGCGAAGCGGAAAGCCTGGACAAGGCCACCCTGCTGCAGCGACTGCAGGGCTGATCAGGAGAAGACCGGGGCATGCCCCGGTCTTTTTTTTGCCTGTCGCCCAGTTGAGCAATATTGCAGCGGACATAATCCGGTCAAAATCGACGCAATGCAGCCGGGATGTTGCCAGGCCATGACCCGCCTGCATTTGTGCTGTGATTAATTCATCTTTATTCTGTCCCGCGACGCCATGGACTGGCTCGTCCCGTCCACATTTTAGTTTCCGGAGTAACCGTAAATGAGCATTGACCTGACCGGCCTGTCGGCACGCGAGCTGGGCGCCCTGATCCGTACCGCCAAGAAGCAGCAGACCATCGTCGCCAAGCGCCGGCCAATCACCAAGGTCCGGGCCCAGCTGACCAAGCTGGCCAAGACCGAGGGTTACACCATCGAAGAACTGTTCGGCGGCGCCCCGGCACCGCGCGCGCGCAAAGCCGCCCCGGCAGCCAAGGCACCGTCCAAGACCGCCGGCCGCAAGCTGGGCAAGGTTGCCCCGAAGTACCGCAACCCGGCCAACCCCAAGGAAACCTGGACCGGTCGTGGCAAGCAGCCGCGCTGGATGGCCGAGCTGACCGCCAAGGGCAACAAGAAGCCGGAAGATTTCCTGATCAAGAAGGCCTGAGGCCGGATCGGGATGCAATGAAAAACGCCGGCGGAAGCCGGCGTTTTTCATTCTTCGGTGTGCGGGCCAACGGTCCACACCTACAGGGTTTTGCGCGCCGGCATCAGCAGGTTGCCGAACAGCAGGCCGGCCACCAGCGCCATCACCACGTTGAGCACGGTGAGGAACACGCTTTGGCCCGCGCCAACGTCCTGCTGCTGGACCAGGGTCAGCACGCCGCGCAGGCTGGTGCTGCCGGGCACCATCATGATGATGCCGGGCAGGCGGATGATCGCTCCTGGGCGGCCAACGAGGCGGCCGAACAGATTGCCACCGGCGGTCAGCAACATCGCTGACATGAAGATGCCGGCCGGCGCGCCCCAGGCGTGCCCGCCGAACTTGGAGATCGCGTAACCCGCCACCGAGGCCGCGATCACCCACGGGTAATCGCGCCGGTTGGCCTTGAACAGCATCGCGAAGGCGAATGCCGCGGTCAGCAGCGAACCCCACTCCACCCACGGCCCCTGCGGCCGCGTGGCGCGGATCACCGGGTCCAGGCCGAGTACATCAGCCAGGGTCACCGCGATCATCGCGCCCACGCTGAGCTTCATGATGGTGGTCAACGCGCCGGCAAAGCGCGCGGTACCCGAGACCCAATGCTGGCTGGCGAGTTCATTGACCGCATTGGTCAGCGACATGCCGGGCAGCAGCACCACCAGCGAGGCGATGATCACCGTGTTGAGGTTGAGTGCGCCGACGAAGGACGCAACCAGGGTTGCGACCATGCCGGCCAGCAGCGCCGCCAGCGCCTCGGCCGCTTCGCGGGTGGCCGGGCGACGGTCGGTGACCATGCCGAGCAGGCCGATCATCAGCCCGATGACACCGGCGGTGGCGATGTCCAGCCACGGCAGCTTCCACATGCCGGCCACGCCGGCCGCGCCGAGGGTGAATGAAAGAATGGTGCGCAGCTTGCCGCGCCGGCCCGGATCCTTGTCCAGCTGGCGCAGCGCGGTGTGGCCCTGGGCAATGCTCATCCGCCCGTTGGCCACTTCCTCGGCGATATGGTCGGCGACGCTGAGCTTGTGCAGGTCGTTCTCGCCGGGTGCCAGGCGGATCACGCGGGTGATGTCGCTGGAGCCGATCGCCTGTGCCGGGTCGCTGAAACTGAGGATGATACCGGTGGGATTCGACCACGGTTCACAATCCAGATCGAGCTGGCGGGCCAGTGCCACCACTGCCGTTTCCAGGCGCTGGGCCGTGGTGCCGTAGCTGTGCAGGCGTCCGGCGATCTCGGAAACAAAGGCCACGCGCTGCGCGTAGGTGGCCTGGGGCGTGGGGATCGTGTGAGCGTCTGCGGACATGCGCCGTAGTATTACCTACTGCCGGGCCGCACTGGATAAATTCATCCGGGTTCGACGCGATGCCCCAGACAGAACGGTTATGCTGCGACCCGAATGGCCCAAGTGACCCCGAACCACGCCCCCCAGCTCGAACAGGATGCCCATGACCCGGGCCTGATCCGCCTGTCCGGCACCTGGACCTTGAAGACCGCGCTGGCCGCGGCCGAAGTCCTGCGCGGCGTTCCCGACACGCTGACCGGCATCGACGCCACCGGCATCGAGAAGATGGATTCGGCTGGCGTGCTGCAGGTACTGCGCGTAGCGCATCGCGCCGACCTTGGCGAGGACGCGTTGCAGTTCCGGCCGGACCACCAGGCGCTGGTCTGCACCATCGAGGAAGTGGCTGACGACCGGCCCCGGCCCAAGCGCGATTTCGGCGTGCTGGCGGCGCTGGAACGGCTCGGTGTCAGCGTCCATGCCACTGGCCACAACATCAAGGCGCTGTGCAGTTTCCTCGGCGAGAACCTGGTCAAGGCAGCACGCCTGGTCAAGGAGCCCCGCCGTTTCCGCCTGACCGCCACCGTCCACCAGATGGAGCAGGTCGGGCTGGACGCAGTGCCGCTGGTGGCGCTGCTGTCCTACCTGGTTGGCGCGGTGATCGCCTTCCTCGGCTCGACCATCCTGCGCGACTTCGGCGCCGAGATCTACGTGGTCGAGCTGGTCAACATCGCCTTCCTGCGCGAGTTCGCCGTGCTGCTGACCGCGATCGTGCTGGCCGGCCGCACCGCCAGTGCGTTCACCGCGCAGATCGGCGCGATGAAGGCGCGCGAGGAAATCGACGCGATGCGCACGCTGGGTCTGGATCCGATCGACCTGCTGGTGCTGCCACGCCTGCTGGCGCTGCTGGTCACCCTGCCCCTGCTGACCTTCATCGCGATGATCGCGGGCCTGGCCGGCGGCATCACTGTCGGCGCGTTCGACCTCGACATCCCGCCGCAGATGTACATCGCGCGCATGCACGAGACGATGGAAGTGCGGCACATGCTGGTCGGCCTGTCGAAGGCGCCGGTGTTTGCGCTGGTGATCGGCCTGATCGGCTGCCTGGAAGGGCTGAAGGTGGAAGGCACGGCGCAGTCGGTCGGTGAACGCACCACCTCCAGCGTGGTGCAGACGATCTCGCTGGTGATCATCATCGACGCCTTCGCGGCGTTGTGGTTCATGCACATGGACTGGTGACATGAGCATGCATCCGACTCCCGAAGAAATACCCATGCAGGACGGCGACGGCCACGACCTGGCTATCCGCGTGCGTGGGCTGGTCAACCGCTTCGGCAGCCAGATCGTGCATGAAGACCTGGACCTGGACGTGCGCCGTGGCGAGATCCTGGGCGTGGTGGGTGGCTCGGGCACCGGCAAGTCGGTGCTGATGCGCTCGATCCTGGGCCTGCGCACGCCCGACGCCGGCCAGATCGAAGTGCTGGGCCGCGATGCGCGTGCCGACGACGCCGAGAGCCGCCTGCACATCGAACGCAATACCGGCGTGCTGTTCCAGGACGGCGCCCTGTTCTCTTCACTGACCGTGGGCGAGAACGTGCAGGTGCCCTTGAAGGAACACCACCGCGAATTACCCGAGCGCTGGCACTACGAGCTGGCGCTGCTGAAGGTGAAGCTGGCCGGCCTGCCCGCCGATGCGATCAACAAGCTGCCATCGCAGTTGTCCGGTGGCATGCGCAAGCGCGCCGGCCTGGCCCGCGCGCTGGCACTGGACCCGCCGCTGCTGTTCCTGGATGAACCGACCGCAGGCCTCGACCCGATCGGTGCGGCCGCGTTCGACCGCCTGATCAAGACCCTGCAGGAGGCGCTGGGGCTGACCGTGTTCCTGATCACCCACGACCTGGACACGCTGTACGCCATCTGCGACCGGGTGGCGGTGATCGCCGACCGCAAAGTGGTGGCCAACGCGCCGCTGCCGGACATCGAGAAACTGGATCATCCGTGGATCCAGGAATACTTCCACGGACCGCGTGCGCGTGCCGCGCGCGGCGAACAGATCGAGAGTGCCTGAGCCATGGAAACCAAAGCCAACTACGTGCTGATCGGCGCGTTCACCCTGATCACCGGCCTGGCCCTGCTGGCCTTCGGCCTGTGGGCGGCCAAGTACTCCTCCGACCGCACCTGGCAGGAATACCGCGTGGTGTTCCGCGAGGCCGTGACCGGCCTGTCGGTGGGCAGCCCGGTGCAGTACAACGGCATCGCGGTCGGTTCGATCATCGAACTGAACCTGGTGCCGGACGACCCGCGCCAGGTGGTCGCACGCATCCGCCTGAACTCGACCACCCCGGTCAAGACCGATACCCGTGCCAAGCTGGCGATCACCAGCCTGACCGGCCCGTCGATCATCCAGCTCAGCGGCGGCACGCCGCAGTCGCCGGCGCTGACCACGGTCAACAAGGACCCGGCCCCGATCATCCCGACCACGCCGTCGGCGCTGCAGAACATCACCGACGTCGCCAACCGCATCGTCGAGCGCATGGACCAGATCCTCAGCGACCGCAACGTGGCCTCGATCAACGCGACGCTGGCCAACCTGGAGACGATCAGCGGCGGCCTGGCCGACCGTGACCAGGGTACCCAGGCGCTGCTGCTCAGCGCGCGCGATGCCGCCCGCAGTCTGGACACCACGCTGAAGACCACCAACGGCACCATCGAGCGCCTGGACAGGAACCTGGTGCAGCAGCTGCCGGGCATCATCGACAAACTGGATGGCACTCTGGCCAAGCTCGACTCGGCCGCCGGCAACGCCGATTCGATCCTTGGCGAGAACCGCGCCGCGATCAACAGCTTCGCCAATGATGGCCTCGGCCAGCTGGGCCCGACGCTGACCGAACTGCGCGGCCTGATCCGCGACCTGCGCCGGGTCAGCGACCGCCTCGAGAACAATCCCGCGCGCTACCTGCTGGGCCGCGACGCACCGAAGGAGTTCGAACCCAAATGAGCCCGATGCCCCTTCCGCGCCTGCTGCTGGCCGCTTCGCTGGTCACCCTGCTGGGCGGCTGCTCCATCCTTGGCAGCAGCGAGAAAACCGCAGTGACGCTGTACTCGCCCGCCGTGCAGGTGAAGGCCGATCCGGCGTGGCCGCAGGCCAGCTGGCAGCTGGTACTGGCCAAGCCCAGCGCCGCACGCATGGTCGACAGCCCGCGCATCAACGTGCGGCCGACCCCGTCGCAGCTGGAGATCTACAAGGGCGCCAGCTGGGCCCAGCCGGCCACCGACATGATCGAGGACACCCTGCTGCGCGGCTTCGAGGATTCCGGACGCATCCACGGCGTCGCCCGCAGCACTGCCGGCATCCGCGCCGACTACAAGCTGTCCACCGACGTGCGCCGCTTCGAATCGGACTACCAGGGCCAGGCCACGCCGACGGTGGTGATCGAGGTCAACGCCAAGCTGATCCACGTCGCCGACCAGCGCGTGGTCGCCGACCGTACCTTCCGCCAGGCACAGCCGGTCGGCAGTACCGACGTGCCGGCCGTCACCGCCGCCTTCGAACGTGGCCTGCAGCAGCTGGCGCAGGACGTGGTGGGCTGGACGCTGGTGAGCGGGCAGGCCGACCAGCCGACCGTCACGCGCTGATCGATCAGCGTGGCGCAATCCAGCGGAACGTCAGGTTGATCCGCTCGCCCTGCACGCGCGCCATCTTCGGCAGAGCGTGCTGGTAATAACGCTGGGTCTGCCCGGCCATTACCAGCAGGTCGCCATGGCCGAGCAGATACTCCGCCTTGCGCGCCGGATCGTCTCGCCGGCGCAGCAGGAAACGCCGTGCCGCGCCCAGGCTCAGCGAGGCGATCACCGGCGCCGGGCCCAGTTCGGGTTCGTCATCGCTGTGCCAGCCCATATAGTCGCCGCCGCTGCGATAGCGGTTCAGCAGCACGCTGTTGAAGCGGCCGAAGCCATCGTCCTGCAGGCGCTCGCGCATGCCCTGCAGGGACGGCGGCCACGGGTGCGGCACGAATTCTGCCCCCGAGTAGCGATAGCGCGCCTGCGGATCACCTATCCAGCAGCTCAACCGTGGCGAATCCACCCAGCTGCCGAACATGCGGATGCGATGCACCTCCCACGGCACGCCGGCTTGCAGATCGCGCTGCAAGGCATCGGCCTCGGCGGGAGACAGCCAGGCCGGGAGGTGGCGGACGTCGGCATCGGGAAGGTCGTGGGGGAACAGCATGGCGGCACAGTAGCACCTGATGGATTTGATGGATTTGCCGTTGCAGCGACGATTACCGGAAAATGGCTGCAGTCCCACCGTTGGTCCCGAATCATGCGCCGCCCCTCTTTTCCCAGGTTCCATCCATGAGCCACGCGGCGCCCGGCATCCGCCAGCTCACCTTCTCGGTCCTGCGCGCACTGTTCCGTGCCCTGCCGATGCCTGCGTCGCTGCGTGATCGGCTGCGCAACCGGGGCCTGGATCGCATTGGCAGCTGGAGTCCCCCTCCGCCGCGTGGTCGCATCGGCGCCGCTGCCGACGGTACCCGTCCACTGCAGCGCGCCGATGAACGGGCGATCGGCTACGCCGCCGAAGATGACGCGCCATTGCCTGCCACGCTGCCAGCTACGCTGGTGGCCTTCTATCTGCCCCAGTTCCATCCGTTCGAAGAGAACGATGCCTGGTGGGGCAAGGGCTTCACTGAATGGCGAAATGTCAGCCGCGCCCTGCCCCAGTTCGAGGGCCATGTACAGCCACGCCTGCCCGGCGACCTGGGCTTCTATGACCTTCGTGTTGGCGAGACGCTGCGGGCGCAGGCCAAACTCGCTGCAGACCATGGCATCGGCGCTTTCTGCTTCTACTTCTACTGGTTCAGCGGCCACACGCTGATGGAGCGGCCGCTGCGGCAGTGGTTGGGCGACAGCACGATCGAGCTGCCGTTCTGCCTGTGTTGGGCCAACGAGAACTGGACCCGGCGCTGGGATGGGCGCAACCAGGACGTACTGATCGGGCAACAGCACAGTGCCGAGGATGATCTGGCGTTCATCGCCCACGTTGCCGATTACCTGCGCGACCGGCGTGCGTTGAAGATCGAGGGACGACCGGTGTTGCTGCTGTACCGGCCACAGTTGCTGCCCGACCCCAAGGCTACGGCGGCGCGCTGGCGTGGCTGGTGCCGTGACAATGGGATCGGCGAGATCCATCTGGCCTACGTGCAGAGTTTCGAACGCCCGGACCCCCGCGACATCGGCTTCGATGCCGCAGTGGAGTTCCCACCGAATATTGCCGCCCCGCGCCAGCTGAACACCACGCAGTTCCTGCTCAATCCCGATTACGAAGGCGACGTGCGCGACTGGCGCGAGCTGGCGACACAGATGCGCCGTGCACCACTGGCGGACTATCCGTTGTATCCAGGTGTCAACCCTGGCTGGGACAACGAAGCGCGCCGCCCGGGACGCGGCCGCGTGCTGCTGCACGCGTCGCCGCGTGGCTACAGCGACTGGTTGCACGACACGGTGCACCAGCGCCTGCGTGATGTGGCGCCTGCTCGGCGCCTGGTATTCATCAATGCCTGGAACGAATGGGCCGAAAGCGCTGTTCTTGAACCCGATGCCCGTCTCGGCCATGCCTGGCTTCAGGCCACCCGGCGCGCGCTGTTCCCCTCGCAGGCCGCTCCGTCGCGTCCCTGCATCGTCATCCACGCGTGGTACCTGGATGCACTGCCGGAGCTGTTGCAGGCGGTTAAGGACAGCGGGCTACAGGCACGCCTGGTCATCACCACGACAGGCGAGCGTCAGCCACAGGTGCAGTCGATCGTCGATGCGCAGGGCCTGACCGCTGAAATCTGGGTCTACGGCAACCACGGCCGGGACGTCCTGCCGTTCCTGCACGCCGCCGACCGATTGCTGCAGCAGAACGAATCGCTGGTGCTGAAGCTGCACACCAAGCGCTCCACCCACCGCGACAATGGTGACCAGTGGCGGCGCGAGATGGTCGATGCGCTGCTGGGCACTGCGCAGGCTGCGGCGAACCTGGCCCATCTGCTGGCAAATCCCAGCATCGGCCTGATGGCTCCGGCGGGCCACCTGCTGAAGGTAGCCGACTACATCGGCGGCAATGCGCAGCGCATGGAGCGGCTGTGGGCATTGCTGGGCCTGGACAGCGCGCCCGGTGACGGGCAGTTCGCGTCCGGCAGCATGTTCTGGGTACGCCTACCGGCGCTGCGCCCGCTGCTCGATGCCCATCTGCTGCCGAGCATGTTCGACACTGAAGCGGGGCAGATCGATGGCACGCTGGCGCATGCCATCGAGCGTGCGACTGGAGCCGTAGTGTCCGCTGCCGGGTTCACCGTGGCCGACACCTCCGAGGTGGAAGGCGCTCCCCCGCGCGCTTCCTCCTCGGAATATGCTTACGCCCGAAAGCGCTGAGGCTCCGGCCTCAGCTGCGGGCGAACGCCACGCCGGTTTTTTCCTTCAGTTCGTCATCGCTGACTCCCGGTGCGGCTTCCACCAGCTGCAGGCCCGCGTCGGTGACATCGAACACGGCCAGGTCGGTGATGATGCGGTCGACCACGCCGACGCCGGTCAGCGGCAGCGTGCATTCGGCCAGGATCTTGTGCTCGCCGTTCTTGGCGGTGTGCTCCATCAGCACCACCACGCGCTGCACCCCGGCCACCAGGTCCATCGCGCCGCCCATGCCCTTGACCATCTTGCCGGGCACCATCCAGTTGGCCAGGTCGCCCTTGTCGGTGACCTGCATGGCACCGAGGATGGCCAGGTTGACGTGGCCACCGCGGATCATCGCGAAGCTGTCGTGGCTGCCGAAATAGCTGGCGCCGGCGCGTGCGGTCACGGTCTGCTTGCCGGCATTGATCAGGTCGGCGTCCACTTCCGCGTCGGTCGGGAACGGGCCGATACCGAGCAGGCCGTTCTCCGACTGCAGCCACACGTCCACGCCTTCAGGGATGTGGTTGGCGACCAGTGTCGGCAGGCCGATGCCCAGGTTCACGTACGCTCCATCGGTCAGTTCGCGGGCGGCGCGTGCCGCCATCTCGTCACGGGTCCACGCCATGTCAGTTGCCCTCCGCGCGGATGGTGCGCTGTTCGATGCGTTTTTCAGGATGTGCGTTGTGCACGATGCGGTGCACGTAGATGCCCGGCAGGTGCACCTGGTCCGGATCGATGGCACCGACCGGTACCACCTCCTCTACCTCCACGATGCAGATCTTGCCGGCCATCGCACAGGCAGGGTTGAAGTTGCGCGCGGTCTTGCGGAACACCAGGTTGCCGGCCTCGTCGGCCTTCCACGCCTTGACCAGCGCCACGTCGGCGCGCAGCGCGGTTTCCATCACGTAGTGCTTGCCGTCGAACTCGCGGGTTTCCTTGCCTTCGGCCACCACCGTGCCGTAGCCGGTGGCGGTGAAGAACGCCGGGATGCCTGCACCGCCGGCACGCAGGCGTTCGGCCAGGGTGCCCTGCGGGTTGAATTCCAGCTCGAGCTCGCCGGCCAGGAACTGGCGCTCGAACTCCTTGTTCTCGCCCACGTAGGACGAAATCATCTTCTTGATCTGCCGGGTTTCCAGCAGCTGGCCCAGGCCGAAACCATCGACCCCGGCATTGTTGGAGATCACGGTCAGGCCCTTGGCACCACTATCGCGCAGCGCGGCGATCAGGGCCTCGGGAATGCCGCACAGGCCGAAGCCGCCCACGGCCAGCGTCTGGCCATCGGCGACCACGCCCTCCAGCGCCTGCGCTGCGGTGGCGAAGCGCTTGCCGCGCTTGTCGGTGGAAGTCGATTGCTGCATTGCTGTACTACCCTGCACGTTGAGGATGACCGCATTCTAGCTGGAGGGCGGCGAAGGGCCTGGATGCGCCGCAGCATTGCACGGGCATCGCACTGGGTTCCGTAGAATGCCCGGTTCCCCTGCCATGGCCGGCCCCGTGCCCGGCCCACCCTCGTTGATGGCCCAGACCTACACCGAAGAAGACCTGCTCCGCTGGATGGACGCGTGGACACTGGAAAAGAGCGAACGTTGCCTGTCCGGTGTCCGCAACATGCATCTGACCAGTGGAATGCTCATCGCCGAAGTGAAAGGCTCGGCCAGATATCCCTACCGGGTGGAAATCGATCTGGAAGCCAGCCTGCGCCATCCTCGCAGCCGCCTGCAAAGTGAATGCTCGTGCCCTGTCGGCCATCACTGCAAGCACGTGGCGGCAGTGCTGGTCGCCCACATTCTGGACGCAGCAGACCTGGGCGATGACGATCCAGCGTCGGAGCACGAACCGGTCCAGTCGCCACGCCGCGAACTGCTGGAACAGCTGTCACGCTGGCAGTCCGTCAGAGCCCAGCCTCCCCGGTCGCGTAGAAACGGCATCATCTTCGAGCTGTCCACGTTCAATCACCGGCCTTCCATCCTGCTCCGCCGCGTCAAATACGCCCTCGATGATACGATCGAGTTCGACAAGTGGCAGGAAATCACCCCTCAGCTGTTGCTGGAACCGCCCGCCTACCTGACGCAGGCCGACCTGGCCGCGGTGGCGCAGCTGTGGGCCCTGCATCAGTCGGTAAAACCGCCGGAGTGGTTCGACGTCGGCACGATCCTGCAGTCTATCGTGTCCAGCGGGCATGGCTGGGTGTCATGTGGCATGCATGATCGCGTGCCGGCCAGGCCCGGCGCACCACGTCGCGGTAAGTTGGGGTGGAGCGCAGAGACGACTCACGGCAGGTTGCTGCTGGCGCCGGCACTGAGCGTGGAAGGCGATGCGGACGGCCTCGTACTGGGATCTAGTGCCGGTTACCTGGATCCGGTCTCCGGTGAAGTCGGCCTTCTCCTGCTGGACGTCAAGCCGGAGGACGCAGACGCGTTCCTCGCCCTTCCCCACCTGCTCCCCGATGAGGAACCGATCGTGGCGCAGCTGCTGCAACAGATCGACCCCGCGCTGCCGCGCCCCGGTGCAGGCGACACACTGCCTACGCTGCAGATCAGCGCCATGACCCCCGTGCTGCGCCTGCATACGATCAAATTCCGGCCGCCGTGGCTCGGCCCCCGCGACCCTTCGCAATGGGCCGATATCGCAACCGTGGCCTTCGAGTACGACGAGCACGTGCGGTTCCTGGATGATCCGAGCCTGTTCGCCCACGATTCGGAGGGCCAACTCGCACTGCTGCCCCGCGACCTGGGTGAGGAATCACGGCGCGAGGCCGAACTGCGCACGGTGGGCTTGCATCGCGACACGGCTCCGCGGGCGCCACTGGAAGGTGCCGGCCCGCAGTTCCAGCTGCGTACCCATGACTGGACACGGTTCCTGCTGGACGACGTGCCGCGCCTGGAAGCCTTAGGCTGGAAGGTGGAGGCGGACGAGGATTTCCGCCATCGCATCACCCGGGTGGAGGAGATCGACCTGGACATTCAGGCGGACCCGGAAGACGCGGGCTGGTTCAACCTGGGCCTGGACATCCAGGTGGAAGGCCGCGATGTGTCGATGGTTCCGCTGCTGCAGCAGGTGCTGCAGGCCGACCCTCGCTGGATGCGTGGCCAGCTGGATGACATCGGCGACGACGAGAACATCCTGTTGACGACGGGCGACAACACGCGCCTGGCACTGCGGGCCGCACGACTCAAGCCGATCATGGCCCTGTTGGCGGACCTGTTTGCCCAGCGTGGCGCGCCGCTGCGCCTGTCTGCGCTTGACCGTGGCCGCCTGCAGGCGCTGCAGGACACTGCGCGCCTGCAGTTCCGTGGCCGCAAGGATACTCAGGCGCTCGTGCAGCGGCTGCTGCAGGCACCCGCATTGAGCGAAGTACCGCCGCCGGCAGGGTTGGTGGCAACGCTTCGCCCCTATCAGCTCGAGGGCCTGTCGTGGCTGCAGTACCTGCGTCAGCAGGGCTTGGCCGGCGTACTGGCCGATGACATGGGGCTGGGCAAGACTCTGCAGACTCTGGCGCATCTGCTGGTCGAGAAGGAAAGTGGCCGCCTGGACCAGCCGGCGCTGCTGGTGGTGCCGACCTCGCTGCTGCACAACTGGCAGAGCGAAGCGGCACGCTTCACCCCTGCCCTGCGTGTGCTGACCCTGCATGGACCGGCACGTGAAGCGCTGTTCGAGGCCATCCCCGAACACGATCTTGTACTGACCACGTACCCCCTGCTGTGGCGCGACGAGCAGGCGCTGCAGGCATATGCCTACCATCTGCTGATTCTGGATGAAGCCCAGCAGGTGAAGAATCCGAAATCACGCGCTGCCGTCACCCTGCGTACGTTGCAGGCCCGCCATCGCCTGTGTCTGACCGGCACGCCGCTGGAAAACCACCTGGGCGAACTGTGGACGCAGTTCGATTTCCTGCTGCCCGGCCTGCTCGGCACCGAGAAGCAGTTCAACCAGTATTGGCGCCACCCCATCGAACGCGGCAGCGACCATCGCCGTGCCCAGCTGCTGGCGCAGCGGTTGCGCCCGTTCATCCTGCGCCGACGCAAGGACCAGGTCGCGTCAGAGCTTCCGCCCAAGACCCTCATTACCCGTGCGGTCGAAATGGAGGGCGGCCAGCGTGATCTCTATGAAACCGTACGTGCAGCGATGGAAAAGCAGGTGCGTGAGGCCATCAGCGGCAGCGGGCTGGCGCGCAGCCATATCGTGGTGCTGGATGCATTGCTGAAACTGCGCCAGGTCTGCTGCGATCCGCGCCTGCTGCCGGGCAACGCACCGGCACGGGCTGCAGGCTCGGCCAAACTGGATCTGTTGCGCGAGATGCTGCCGCCGATGGTCGAGGAAGGTCGTCGCATCCTGTTGTTCTCGCAGTTCACCGGCATGCTGTCGCTGATCGCGCAGGCGCTGGACGATCTGGGACTGGCCTATGTGACCCTGACCGGTGATACCCAGGACCGGGCCACGCCGGTGCAGCGTTTCATGCAGGGTGAAATTCCGGTGTTCCTGATCAGCCTCAAGGCAGGTGGCGTGGGGTTAAACCTGACCGCGGCCGACACCGTCATCCATTTCGATCCCTGGTGGAATCCCGCTGCCGAGAACCAGGCCAGTGACCGCGCTCACCGGATCGGCCAGCAGCAGCCGGTGTTCGTCTACCGGTTGATCACTGCAGGCAGCATCGAAGAGCGGATTGCCGAGCTGCAGGAGCGCAAGGCTCTGCTGGCCGAATCGATTCTCGAAGGCGGTGGCAGCGCCGGGCCGCGCTTCAGCGAAGAAGACGTGCAGGCACTGCTGGCGCCACTGCCGGGCCTGCCGGCCAGACGCACCCGCAGGCCGGGCCGGCGGCCGCCGCAGCACTGACCGGAACACCCAGTCAGGTGGCGTTTCCCGATGGAAACGATTCCCATACGGGACTGGGACTACAATCGAGGGCTGAGCTCACAAAGGATCTGATCGATGCCCCTGCCCGCTTTCAAGGCCTACGATATCCGCGGCCGTGTGCCGGAAGAACTGAACGAGGACCTGGCCCGTCGCATCGGCGTCGCCCTGGCCGCACAGCTCGCTCCAGGCCCGGTGGTCCTCGGACATGATGTGCGCCTTACCAGTCCGGCACTGCAGGATGCGCTGGCCGCAGGCCTGCGTGGGACCGGCCGTGAGGTGATCGACATCGGCCTGTGCGGCACCGAAGAGGTCTACTTCCAGACCGATCACCTCGGCGCGGCCGGCGGCGTGATGGTGACCGCCAGCCACAACCCGATGGACTACAACGGCATGAAGCTGGTGAAGGAGAACGCGCGGCCGATCAGTTCGGATACCGGCCTGTTCGCGATTTCCGACGCGGTCGCCGCCGATACCTCCGAGGCCCAGCCGCCGCGTGCCGGGCAGACCGCCCAGCATGACAAGCACGCCTACATCCAGCATCTGCTGAGCTACGTCGATGCCAGCAAACTGAAGCCGCTGAAGCTGGTGGTCAATGCCGGCAATGGCGGCGCCGGCGCCATCGTCGACCTGCTGGCACCGCACCTGCCGTTCGAGTTCATCCGCATCTGCCACGAGCCGGACGGCAGCTTCCCTAACGGCATTCCCAACCCGCTGCTGCCGGAGAACCGCGCCGCCACCGCCGACGCGGTGCGCGAACACGGTGCCGACTTCGGCATCGCCTGGGACGGTGACTTCGACCGTTGCTTCTTCTTCGACCACAGCGGCCGCTTCATCGAGGGCTACTACCTGGTCGGCCTGCTGGCCAAGGCGATCCTGGCGCGCCATCCCGGCGGCAAGATCGTGCATGACCCACGCCTGGTCTGGAACACGGTGGACATGGTCGAGCAGGCCGGCGGTGTCGCGGTGCAGTGCAAGAGCGGCCATGCCTTCATCAAGGAAAAGATGCGTGCCGAAGACGCGGTGTACGGCGGCGAGATGAGCGCACACCACTATTTCCGCGAGTTCGCCTATGCCGACTCGGGCATGATTCCGTGGCTGCTGATCGCCCAGCTGGTTTCCGAGAGCGGCCGTTCGCTGGCCGACTGGGTTGAAGACCGCATGGCAGCCTACCCGTGCAGCGGCGAGATCAACTTCAAGGTGGCCGATGCCAAGGCCGCCGTTGCGCGCGTGATGGAACACTTCGCCGCGCAGTCGCCCGCGCTGGACCACACCGATGGCATCAGTGCCGACTTCGGCAACTGGCGCTTCAACCTGCGCAGTTCCAACACCGAGCCGCTGCTGCGCCTGAACGTCGAAGCGCGTGGTGACGCCGCACTGATGCAGGCGCGTACCGACGAAATCTCCCGTCTGATCCAGCAGTAACCGAGGCCCGCATGAGCAGCATCCAGCCCGTCATCCTGTCCGGTGGGTCCGGTACACGCCTATGGCCGCTTTCGCGCGAGGCCTACCCGAAGCAGTTCTTGCCACTGGCCGGCGAGCTGACGATGCTGCAGGCCACCTGGCAACGCGTCGCCCCACTGGCGGCGCGTGGCCCGCTGGTGATTGCCAACGAGGAACACCGCTTCGTTGCCGCCGAACAGCTGCAGCAGGTCGGCGCCGAGCCGGCCGCGATCATCCTGGAACCGGTGGGCCGCAACACTGCACCGGCGATTGCCGTGGCCGCGCTGGAGGCCACCCGTGACGGTGCCGACGCGCTGCTGCTGGTGCTGCCCTCCGATCATGTGATCACCGACGAGGCGGCCTTCCGCAACGCGGTGCAGGCCGCCGCCAGTGCCGCTGAAGCCGGCAAGCTGGTCACGTTCGGCATCGTGCCGACCGGCCCGGAAACCGGCTACGGCTATATCAAGGCTGCCGACGGCCAGGGCCTGCGTGCCGTCGAACGCTTCGTCGAAAAGCCCGACCTCGACACCGCCACGGGTTACATCGCCAGTGGCCAGTACTACTGGAACAGCGGCATGTTCCTGTTCAAGGCCTCGCGCTACCTGCAGGAACTGGAGTGCTTCCAGCCGGCGATGCTCGCCGGCAGCCGCCAGGCCTGGCAACAGGCGCGCCGCGATGCCGACTTCACCCGCCTGGACAGGGATGCCTTCACGGCGGTGCCGTCGGACTCGATCGACTACGCGGTGATGGAGAAGACTGCCGATGCAGTCGTGATCCCGCTGGATGCCGGCTGGAACGATGTCGGCTCGTGGACCGCACTGCGCGATGTCTCGCAGCAGGATGGCGACGGCAACGCCCACCAAGGCGATGTGATCGCCATCGACTGCCGCAACACATACGCCTATGCGCAGCGCCTGGTGGCATTGGTCGGCCTGGATGATGTGATCGTGGTCGAGACCGACGATGCGGTGCTGGTCGGCAAGGCTGACCGCATGCAGGAGGTCAAGACCGTGGTGGCCAAGCTGAAGGCCGAAGGCCGCAGCGAGGCGACCTGGCACCGCAAGGTGTACCGCCCCTGGGGTGCCTACGACTCGATCGACAACGGTGAGCGCTTCCAGGTCAAGCGGATCACGGTCAAGCCCGGCGGCACGCTCAGCCTGCAGATGCATCACCACCGCGCCGAACACTGGATCGTGGTCAGCGGCACCGCCGAGGTGACCCGTGGCAGCGAGGTGATCCTGCTCAGCGAGAACCAGAGCACCTACATCCCGCTGGGCGTGACGCACCGCCTGCGCAATCCGGGCAAGCTGCCGCTGGAACTGATCGAAGTGCAGTCAGGCAGCTATCTGGGCGAGGATGACATCGTGCGTTTCGAGGATACGTACGGGCGCAACTGACCCAGCGCCCGCTGGAGGCTGCCGGCCGCGGGTCGGGGTGGGTGCCGACCGTTGGTCGGCACGCCGCCTACCGGATCAGGCAATCTCCGCCATCACCCGCTTCAGGCCGTCCTGCCAGGTCGGCAGCACGATGCCGAAATCCTGCTGCAGCTTGCGGTTGTCCAGCACCGACCAGGCCGGGCGCTTGGCCGGGGTCGGATATTCGGAACTGGGAATCGCCTCGACGGTCGGCACCTTGGCCAGCACGCCAGTGGCCAACGCTTCGGCGAAGATCGCCTCGGCAAAACCGTGCCAGCTGGTCTGGCCAGTGGCGGTCAAATGCCAAGTGCCGGACAGACGGCCCGGGTGCTGCAATGCCTGTGCGGTCACATCGGCAATCAGCGCCGCCGGCGTGGGCGTCCCGATCTGGTCGTCCACCACCCGCAGCTGATCGCGCTCGGCGCCAACGCGGAGCATGGTGCGCAGAAAGTTGGTGCCATGCGCGGCATACACCCACGCCGTACGGAAGATCAGATGCCGTCCTCCCGCGGCTCGCACCGCCTCCTCGCCATCTCGCTTGCTGGTGCCATAGACACCCAGCGGTGCGGTCGGCTCGTCCTCGCGGTAGGGCGCGGTGCCCTGGCCATCGAACACGTAGTCGGTGGAGTAATGCACGAACGGCACGCCATGCGCCGCACACCAGTGCGCGATCGCGCCCGGCGCCTGCGCGTTGGCGGCGAAGGCGGCATCAACATCCTGTTCTGCGCGGTCAACGGCGGTGTAAGCGGCCGCATTGACCACCAGCGACGGCTGCACGCGGTCCAGCAATGCCGGCAGGCTGTCGGGCTGGCCGAAATCGGCCGTTTCACAGGCACTTCCGTCGGGCAGGACGCCACTGCGGGTGGTCGCGACCACCTGGCCCAGCGGTGCCAGCGCGCGCAGCAACTCCTGGCCGACCTGGCCGTTGCCACCGAACACCAGCACGGTCATGGCACGTAGACCGGCAAGCGGTCTTCGGCAATGTCCTTCAGGAACGGTGCGTTCTCGTCCTTGGCCGACAGCGTAGGTGCACTGACCGGCCAATCCACCGCGATGTCGGCATCATTCCAGCGCACACCGGCGTCGAAGTCCTTCAGGTAGACCTCGGTGCACAGGTAGCTGAACACCGCGCGCTCGGAGAGTACGGCAAAGCCATGCGCGAAGCCTTCCGGAATCCAGAACTGCTTTTTGTTCTCCGCACTCAGCACCACCGCTTCCCACTGGCCGAAGGTCGGCGAACCGCGACGGATGTCGACGGCCACGTCATAGACCTCGCCTTCCAGCACGCTCACCAGCTTTCCCTGCGGGCGCGGCCACTGGTAATGCAGGCCACGCAGCACGCCCTGCGCCGAGGTGGAGACATTGCTCTGCACGAAGCGATCAGGCAGGCCCAGCGCGGCAAATCGCTCGGCGTTCCAGGTTTCAAAAAAGTAGCCGCGCGCATCACCGAACACGGCTGGCTCGATCACCACGCAGCCGGGCAACCTGGTTTCAATCACTTTCACGGAACAACTCCACGCAGCGCGAGTTTGTGCAGGTACTGGCCATAGCCATTCTTGATCAGCGGCGCGGCCAATGCTTCCAGCTGCTCGGCAGTGATCCAGCCCTTGCCGAAGGCGATTTCTTCCGGACAGCAGACCTGCAGGCCCTGGCGGGTCTGGATGGTCTCGATGAAATTGGAGGCTTCCAGCAACGATTGGTGGGTGCCTGTATCCAGCCATGCGTAGCCGCGCCCCAAGGGTTCAAGGTGCAGGCTGCCCTGCTGCAGGTATCTGCGGTTGAGATCGGTGATTTCCAGCTCGCCTCGCGCGGAGGGCTTCAGCTCGGCAGCGTAATCGCTGGCGTTGCCGTCATAGAAGTACAGGCCGGTCACCGCATAGTTCGAACGCGGATTGGCCGGTTTCTCGACGAGGTCAATGACCTTGCCACCGCCGTCGAACTCGGCCACGCCATAGCGCTCGGGATCGTTGACCCAATAGCCGAACACCGTGGCGCCCTGATCCCGGGCATCAGCGCGCCGCAGCATTTCACTCAGCCCATGGCCATGGAAGATGTTGTCACCCAGCACCAGGCAGCTCGGCCTGCCGGCCACGAAATCGCGACCGATCAGGTAGGCTTGCGCCAGCCCATCCGGGCTCGGCTGCACCGCGTACTGGATGTCCATCCCCCACTGCGAACCGTCGCCCAGCAGCTGCTGGAACAGGGCCTGCTCGTGCGGGGTATTGATGATGAGCACTTCACGGATACCCGCCAGCATCAGCACGCTAAGCGGGTAATAGATCATCGGCTTGTCGTACACCGGCAGCAGCTGCTTGCTGACGCCCTTGGTAATCGGATACAGCCGGGTGCCGGAGCCGCCGGCGAGGATGATGCCCTTGCGCTGGGTCATGAGGTCTCCTGGGTTTTCAGGCCGCGGTGCCGATGCGCTGCAGACGGTAGCTGCCGTCGAGCACGCCGTTGACCCATTCCTGGTTGTCCAGGTACCAGTCAACGGTGAAGGTGATGCCCTGCTCGAAGGTGTAGGCCGGTTCCCAGCCCAGGTCGTTCTTCAGCTTGGAGGCATCGATCGCGTAACGGCGGTCATGGCCCGGGCGGTCGGTGACGTAGGTGATCTGGCTGCTGCGCGGCTGGCCGTCCGCGCGCGGGCGGCGTTGGTCCAGCAGTGCGCAGATGGCCTGCACCACTTCGATGTTCTGCTTTTCCGAATTGCCGCCGACGTTGTAGGTCTCGCCGACCCGGCCCTTGGCCAGCACGGTGCGGATCGCCTCGCAGTGATCGGACACGAACAGCCAGTCGCGCACCTGCTTGCCGTCGCCGTACACCGGCAGCGGCTCACCGGCCAGCGCCTTGGCGATCACCAGCGGGATCAGCTTCTCGGGGAAGTGGAACGGGCCGTAGTTGTTGGAACAGTTGGTGGTCAGCACCGGCAGCCCGTAGGTGTGGTGGAACGCACGCACCAGGTGATCGGACGCGGCCTTCGACGCCGAGTACGGCGAGTTCGGAGCATACGGCGTGGTTTCGCTGAACTTGCCGGTCTCACCCAGGGTGCCGTACACCTCGTCGGTGGACACGTGCAGGAAGCGGAAGGCCGCGCCCTGTTCGGCCGGCAGCGCCTTCCAGTAGTCGCGCACCGCTTCCAGCAGGCCCAGGGTGCCCACCACGTTGGTCTGGATGAAGGCGCCCGGGCCATCGATGGAACGGTCCACGTGGCTCTCGGCAGCGAAGTTCAGCACGGCATCGGGCTGGTGCTCGGCCAGCAGGCGGGCGACCAGGGCGCTGTCGCCGATGTCGCCCTGCACGAACACATGGTTCGGGTTGCCGTCCAGGCTGGACAGGGTCTTCAGGTTGCCGGCGTAGGTCAGCGCATCGAGGTTGATGACCTTGACGCCGCGCGCGACGGCCTCGAGAACGAAGTTGCCGCCAATGAATCCGGCGCCGCCGGTGACGAGCCAAGTGGGCACAGCCATTCTCCTGTCATCATGGTGCCTCAGCGCACAACAGGGCTGAATGCAGCTCTACAGGATACATCGGGGCTGGGCCCAAGGATGCCTTCATCAGCTGAACAAGCCGACGTCCAAGCCCGAGTTTGCGGCATCGCAGCAAAACTATACGCATTCGCATGGTCCCTAAAGGCCAGCTAGAATCGGGATCCCACCCCCCGAACCGGTTGCTGTGCGAGGACCGGACGTTCTCCCCGTTATTGAAGGACCCCGTACCAGATGAAAATCCTCGTCGCGTACAAGCGCGTGGTGGACTACAACGTCCGCATTCAGGTCAAGCCGGACGGTTCCGGCGTGGTCACCGACGGCGTCAAGCTGTCCCCCAATCCCTTCGATGAAATCGCCTTGGAAGAAGCCCTGCGCCTGCGCGACAAGGGCATCGCCAGCGAAGTCGTGGTTGCCACCATCGCCCCGGCCGATGCCCAGGCGCATCTGCGCAACGGTCTGGCCATGGGCGCCAACCGTGCCATCCACGTTGTCACCGACCAGGCCATCCAGCCGCTGACCGCCTCGCGCACCCTGCTCAAGCTGATCGAGAAGGAACAGCCGGACCTGGTGATCCTCGGCAAGCAGGCCATTGACGACGACGCCAACCAGACCGGCCAGATGTTGGCCACGCTCTGGGGCCGCCCGCAGGCGACCTTCGCCAGCAAGCTCGAGATCGCCGACGGCAAGGCCACAGTGACCCGTGAAGTCGACGCCGGCCTGGAAACGCTGGAAGTGGACCTGCCGGCGGTGGTTACCACCGACCTGCGCCTGAACGAACCGCGCTTCATCAAGCTGCCGGACATCATGAAGGCCAAGGCCAAGCCGCTGGAGACCCTGCAGCTGGCCGACCTCGGCGTTGAAGCCGCCGATACCTTCAAGACCACCCAGTACGCCGCGCCGTCCAAGCGCAGCAAGGGCGTGATGGTCAAGGACGCGGCCGAACTGGTTGCTGCACTCAAGCAGAAGGGGTTGCTGTAATGAGCAAGATTCTCGTCATCGCCGAGCACCACGACGGCAAGCTCAACGCCGCCACCGCCAAGACCGTCAGCGCCGCTGCCGCCATCAGCGGTGCCAGCATCGATGTGGTGGTGCTGGCCGCCGATCCGGCAGCGGTCGCCGCCGAGGCCGCGAAGATCGCTGGCGTCGCCAAGGTCCTGACCGTGGCCAATGCCGCCAACGCGCAGGCCATCGCCCAGGTGCTCGCGCCGCAGATCGCGCAGCTGGCCAAGGGCTACACCCACGTGTTCGGACCGTCGACCACCTTCGGCAAGGACCTGATGCCGTGCGTGGCAGCCCTGCTCGGCGTCAACCAGGTCTCCGACCTGATGACCGTCGAAGGCAGCCACACCTTCAAGCGCCCGATCTACGCCGGCAACGCGATCATCACCGTGGAAGCTCCGGCCGACCAGATCGTGGTCGCCACCGTGCGTGCCGCGTCGTGGCCGGAAGCCGCTCAGGGCGGCAGCGCCGCCATCGAAGCGGCCAGCGTCGATGCTGCCCTGCCGACCCACACCCGCTTCGTCGGCCTGGCCGCTGGTGCCAGTGACCGCCCGGACCTGCAGAGCGCCAAGCGCGTGGTCTCCGGTGGCCGTGGCGTCGGTTCGGAAGAGAACTTCAAAGTCATCTTCCAGCTGGCCGACAAGCTGGGTGCCGCCGTCGGTGCCTCGCGTGCGGCGGTCGATGCCGGCTACGTGCCCAGCGACCTGCAGGTCGGCCAGACCGGCAAGATCATCGCGCCGGAACTGTACGTGGCCGTGGGCATCAGCGGTGCGATCCAGCACCTGACCGGCATCAAGGATGCCGGCACGATCGTCGCGATCAACAAGGACGGCGACGCGCCGATCTTCGAGATTGCCGATATCGGCCTGGTGGGGGATCTGTTTACGATCCTGCCGGAGCTGGAAAAGGCGCTGTAAGCAGCGCCGAGGGCCGACAAGGCCCTGCGGCATCCCTGGGGGGCGTCCAAGCTGGCGCCCCCTTTTCTTTGGTTCTTCACCCAACTCCGGGGAAGGCTGCACGGATTTTGAGGAAGAAATAGGCGTCGTCTCGGTATCCGTAGGCGACGCGCTTGATGACCTTGATCTTGTTGTTGATTCCCTCGACCAGATTCGTTCCAAGGGGCCA
>NZ_JCAFRS010000011.1:0-158487 GCF_059368435.1 Stenotrophomonas sp. YJH_SMC_54
CAGCGCAATTCCGTGCTGACCCAATGGCTGCACCACTACAACTGGCACCGCCCTCACATGGGGATCGGTGGCCAGCCACCTATTTCCAGAGTCCTGCTGAACAACGTGGTGGGTTTACACAACTAACAGTCGACTCTACCCATGGCCTGTCCATGCACGACCCGTGGCTTGCCCGTGCAGGCCCCATGGCTTGTCCATGCAGATGGTTTTCATTCGGCGGGCTTGGCCGCTGCCGAGGCCGCCGCGCTTGCGGCGCGGCGCGACAACACGGCTTCGCGGTGGGCGATGTAGGCGTTGGCGGCGAGGATGATGCCGGCACCGATGAGCGTCCAGCGATCCACGCTTTCGTTGAACAGCAGCCAGCCGAGCAGCGTTACCAGCGGCAGCTGCAGGAAGCTGATCGGGGTCAGCGCCGAGACTTCACCGAGGCGCAACGCCCGCGTCCACAGCAGCTGACCGACGGTGCCCAGCACGCCGGTGGCCAGCAGCCACAGCCACGCCATGCCGGAGGGCCAGACCCAGACGAACAGTGCCGGGACCAGCGACAGCGGCACCCAGAACACGTAGGTGTAGAGCACCACGGTGTCAGCGCTGTCGACACGGGTCAGCTGCTTGATCTGGATCGCCACCAATGAGCTGAGCACGGCGGCTGCCACCGCTACCAGGCTGCCGGCGGTGAAGCCGGCGGTACCGGGGCGCACGATCACCAGCACACCGATGAATCCAACCACCACCGCGGCCCAGCGGCGTATACGCACGGTCTCGCCCAGCCACAGCACGGCGGCGATGGTGACGAACAACGGCGTGGAGTACGAGAGGGAAACCGCCTGCGCCAGTGGCAGATGGCCCAGTGCCCAGAACGCGCACAGCATCGAACCCAGGCCAATCGCACTGCGCACGAAGTAACGCGGCAGCTGCTGCGTTTTCAGCGGTGCATGGCCGGGGCGCAGCAGCATCGGCAGCAACGCGAGCAGGCCAAAGGCATTGCGAAAGAACGCCACTTCCTGGGTTGGTACGTACCGGGTGGCGTAGCGGATGGCGACGGCCATCAGGCCGAATGCCATCGTGCTGCCGAGCATCAGCAGCGCCGCCCGCATCGGAGTGGCGCTGGGGGAGAGGGCGGGGGTGTTCACCACTGTGCGCCGAGCAGGCGGGGCTCCGGTTCGATCGGCACGCCGAACTTCTCCAGCACCGAGGCGGAGATGCGTCGCGCCAGCGCCAGCAGTTCAGCACCGCTGGCATTGCCATGGTTGACCAGTACCAGCGCGTGGCTGGGGGCCACGCCGGCATCGCCTTCGCGGAAGCCCTTCCAGCCGCAGGACTCGATCATCCATGCCGCCGAGACCTTGCGCTTGTCGTCCTGCTCGGCCGGGAACACGGGCAGGTCGGGGAAGTGCTGCAGCAGCACATCGACCTGTTCCAGCGGCAGCACCGGGTTCTTGAAGAAACTGCCGGCGTTGCCCAGCACATCCGGGTCGGGCAGCTTGCGGCGGCGGATCGCGATCACCGCGTTGGCCACGTCCACCGCGCTCGGCAGCTCCACGCCCTGTGCCTGCAGTTCCTCGCGAATGCCGGCATAGTCCATGCGCAGGTCATGCAGCAGCGGCAGCTTCAGTTCGATGGCGGTGATCAGGTAGCGGTCCATCTGCTGCTTGAACACGCTGTCGCGGTAGGTGAAGCGACACTGCTCGTTGTCCAGCCGTACCCAGCTTTGTTCCTGGCAGTCCCAGGCCTCGACCGCCTGGATGAACTCGCCGACCTGCGCACCGTAGGCGCCGATGTTCTGGATCGGCGCGGCACCGGCGGTGCCGGGAATCAGGGCCAGGTTCTCCAGCCCGGACAAGCCTTCCTGCAGCGACCACATCACCAGGCCATGCCAGGGCACGCCGGCCCCGGCGCGGATCACCGCATGGTCGGCGCGGTGTTCCAGGAAGCTGATATCACGGTTGCCGAACACCAGCACGGTGCCCGGCAGGTCTTCGGCGATCAGTACGTTGCTGCCGGCACCCAGTACCAACAGGGGACCGCTGGCCACTTCGGGCAATGCCAGCACTTCCGGCAGCAGTGCGGCATCGTGCAGTTCCAGCAGCTGCGCGGCGCTGGCCTGCACGTGGAAGGTGTTCAGCGCCTGCAGCGGCGCATTGCGGGTGAGCGTCCAGCGCAGCGGGGCGTTGCCGTCGACGGTATCCATGGGCGCGCTCACAGTGGGGCCACCGCGCCGCGGCTCGGCGCTTCGCGGCGGCGACGGATCGCCTCCACGCATTCAGAGACCAACGCCGGGCCACGGAAGATCAAGCCGCTGTAGCACTGCACCAGCGCCGCGCCTGCGGCCATCTTGGCCACCGCATCGGCACCGGACAGGATGCCTCCGACACCCACCAGCGGTACCGATTCGGGCAGGCGCGAGCGCAGGCGGCGCAGCACCAGGGTGGACTGCTCCAGCACCGGCGCACCGGACAGGCCGCCGGCCTCGTTGGCCAGCGGGTCGCCGGCCACCTTGCTGTGGTCGATGGTGGTGTTCGTGGCGATCACGCCGTCCACCTGCAGTTCGCCCAGCACGCGCGCGGCGGCATCGATGTCGCGGTCACTCAGGTCCGGTGCAACCTTGACCAGCATCGGCACGCGGCGGCCGTGGCGCGCCGCGAGATCTTCCTGGCGGTCGCGCAACTGGCTGACCAGCTGGCGCAGCGCGGTCTCTTCCTGCAATTCACGCAGGCCGGCGGTGTTGGGCGAGGAGATGTTGACGGTGATGTAGTCCGCCAGCGGATACACCTTGTCCAGGCAGGCGATGTAATCGTCCACCGCCTGTTCGTTCGGGGTGTCCTTGTTCTTGCCGATGTTGATGCCGAGCAGGCCGCGGCGGTTGCGCGCGCGCTCGACATTGCGCACCAGCGCGTCCACGCCCGCATTGTTGAAGCCCATGCGGTTGATGATCGCGTTGTGTTCCGGCAGGCGGAACAGGCGCGGCTGCGGGTTGCCGGCCTGCGGGCGCGGGGTGATGGTGCCGATCTCGACGAAGCCGAAGCCGAGCGCGAACAGCGCATCGATGTGCTCGCCATTCTTGTCCAGGCCGGCGGCCAGGCCGACCGGATTGGGGAAGGTCAGCCCGAACACCGTGCTGGGCATCGGCGCGATGCGTGCGGCCAGCAGCGGCGTGGTGCCGGTGCGGTAGGCCAGGTCCAGTGCGGACAGGCCGAGGCCGTGGGCGCGCTCGGCGTCGAGCGAGAACAGGAAGGGGCGGGCAAGCGAATACATGCGTCGGTTCAGTCCAGCGTGCCGAGGAAGGCTCGGGTTCGATATTCAAAAGCGACCTGGCCGTCGACCGCGTGGGCGGCGAACAGGTCCTGCAGAGCGTCGATCATCGGCGCGTGGCGAGGATGACCGGATTGGGGTGCGTAGGAGGAGGACAGCAGGCGCCCGCGCAGGGCGTCGAAGTCCAGATGCTGTACGTTCGGCAACTCCACCATGCCGCGCAGGCCGCTGCCGAACCAGGCCTGCATGGTGGCATCGTCCTGGTAGCGCTCGGCCACCGCGGTGTAATCGGTGCCGTAGTCCAGCAGCAGCTGTTCGTAGCCGACCAGGAATGGACTGGCATCGAGCAGGCGCGAATTCCAGTAGATCAGTGCCAGGCCACCGGGGCAGAGGATGCGCTGCCACTCGGCGCGCACCGCCACGGTGTCGAACCAGTGGAACGCCTGCGCGACGCTGACCAGATCGATGCTGGCATCGTCCAGGCCGGTGGCCTCGGCGCGGCCATCGACGGCGGAAAAGCCCGGATACTGCGGCGCCAGCCACTCTTCGGCGGCGGCGCGCATGGCGGCGTTCGGCTCGACCGCCACCAGCGGATGACCGCTGGCCAGAAACTGACGGCTGGAAATGCCGGTGCCAGCACCGATGTCGGCGACACGGGCCTGGTGACTGACATCCATCGGGCCGTGCAGCCATTCCAGCAGCGCGGGCGGGTAATCGGGCCGGTAGCGGACGTAGTCGGCGACGCGGCTGCTGAAGCGTTCAGTGCTGTCGGAGGTGGTCATGGCGTCAGTTCGACACCGCGGCCAGCCACGCCAGGCCACCGAAGAACAGGATGAAGACCAGGATGGCGGCAAGTACCGCGCCGACCATCACCCAGCCCAGCACCAGGCCGGTAACGGCCAGGCCATCACCTTCCAGTTCGTGCGGGCGGCGGCGGATCTCGGCGCGGGCCATGTGGCCGGTGATGATGGCCACGATGCTGGCCACGAAGGGCAGGACGGTCCAGCTGGCGATGCCCATGACCAGGCTGACCACGGCCAGGGCGCTTGTCTGTCGGGGTGCCACGCTCATCGGGGTCCTCCTTGGCAGTGTGCACATGATAGTGCCTCTGCCCGGGCAATCCCATGCCCGGCGGATGCGATGGCAGGCGTGGACCCTGGTGGGCGAACGAGGTGCAAGCCCTGGTAGGCGTCGACCTCGGTCGACGAAAGGCATTTCAGCAGGGTAGGCGTCGACCTTGGTCGACGAAAGGCATGCCAACCAAGGTTGGCAGCTACCGGAGTGCCGGTATCAGCCCATCAACACCTGGCCGCCATCCACGTTGAGCACGCTGCCGGTGACCCAGCGCGCCAGCGGCGAGCACAGGAACAGGGCGGCGTCGGCAATTTCGCGCGGATGGCCGAAGCGGCCGAACGGGATCTTCGCCAGGGTGCCGTGGTACAGCGCCGGATCTTCGGTGCGACGGCGATCCCACAGGCCGTCATCGAACGCGATCGAGCCCGGCGCGATCGCATTGACCCGGATCCGGTCCCTGGCCAGCGCCAATGCCTGCGACGTGGTGTAGTGCGACAGCGCGGCCTTGGCGGCGGCGTAGGGCGCGCCACCGGGGCGTGGCTGCTGTGCGGCAATCGAGGACAGGTTGAGGATGCAGGCATCGCTGGATGCGCGCAGCCACGGCAGTGCCAGGCGCGAGGCCCGTACCGCCGCCATCAGGTCGATCTGCAGGCTGGCGGCCCAGCCATCCTCGTCGTCGGCCATGCCGTAGCCGGTAGCGTTGTTGATCAGCACATCGATGCCGCCGAGTGCACCGGCAGCGGCCTGCAGCCAGGCCTGGATCTGGCCGGCGTCGGCCAGATCGGCGGAGACGGTATGCAGTGGGGTGCCCTGTGCCTGCGCATCGGCACGCAGGGCATCCAGGCCGGCCTGGCCACGTGCGCAGACCGAGACCTGCGCACCGGCGCCGGCAAATGCCAGCGCCATTTCACGACCGATGCCCTTGCTGCCGCCGGCGATCAGCACGCGACGACCGGTGAAATCGAGGGTCGGAGCCCCATTGGGGATCCGGCCCTGGGCAGGGGTCAGATCGCCGGAGGGGCTCTGACCCGCAGCCATGGCAGAAACGTCCGCCATCACAGATCGAACTTGATGCCCTGGGCCAGCGGCAGCGAGTCCGAATAGTTGATGGTGTTGGTCTGGCGGCGCATGTAGACCTTCCAGGCGTCCGAACCGGACTCGCGGCCACCGCCGGTGTCCTTTTCGCCACCGAAGGCGCCGCCGATCTCCGCACCGGACGTGCCGATGTTGATGTTGGCGATGCCGCAGTCGCTGCCAGCGGCCGACAGGAACTTCTCGGCAGTCTTCAGGTTCTGCGTGAAGATCGAGGACGACAGGCCCTGCGGCACGCCATTCTGCATGTCGATGGCTTCATCGAGGGTGTCGTACGGCATCACGTACAGGATCGGCGCGAAGGTCTCGTGCTGGACCACGGCATCGCTGTTCTTCAGGCCGGAGACGATGGCCGGCAGCACGAAGTTGCCTGGGCGGTCGATGCGGGTGCCGCCGGTTTCGATGGTGCCGCCGGCCGCCTTGGCCTGGGCGATGGCATCGAGGAACTGCTGCACGGCGCCTTCGCTGTTCAGTGGGCCCATCAGGTTGGCCGCATCGGTCGGGTCGCCGATCTTGCCTTCGACCTGCTTGTAGGCCTTGACCAGAGTGGCCAGCACGTCGGCGTAGATCGAGCGGTGCACGATCAGGCGGCGGGTGGTGGTGCAGCGCTGGCCGGCGGTGCCGACAGCGCCGAACACGATGCCCGGCACGGCCAGCTTCAGGTCGGCGGTTTCGTCCAGGATGATGGCGTTGTTGCCACCCAGTTCCAGCAGGCAGCGGCCGAGGCGGCGCGCGACCTTCTCGTTGACGGTGCGGCCGACCTGGGTCGAGCCGGTGAAGCTGATCAGCGGCACGCGACGGTCATCGACCATCTTTTCCGACAGCGCGGTGCCCGCATCGTTGATCAGGAAGAAGATGTCCGGGAAGCCGGCTTCGCGCAGGGCGTCGTTGCAGATCTTCAGCGAGGCGATGGCGGTCAGCGGCGTCTTGTTGGACGGCTTCCAGATGCACACGTCGCCACAGATGGCGGCCAGGAACGAGTTCCAGCTCCACACCGCGACCGGGAAGTTGAAGGCAGAAATGATGCCGACCAGGCCCAGCGGGTGGTACTGCTCGTACATGCGGTGGCCGGGGCGCTCGGAATGCATGGTGTAGCCGTACAGCATGCGGCTCTGGCCCACGGCGAAATCGGCGATGTCGATCATCTCCTGCACTTCGCCATCGCCTTCCGGCTTGCTCTTGCCCATTTCGAGGGCGACCAGCGAGCCCAGGGCGTCCTTGTGCTTGCGCAGCGCTTCACCGCACAGGCGCACGGCTTCACCGCGGCGCGGGGCCGGCGTGGTGCGCCAGACCTTGAAGGCTTCCTGGGCGCGGGCGACGACGGTCTCGTACTCGGCCTCGGTGGTCGCGCGGACCTGCGCGATCGGCTCGCCGGTGGTCGGGTTGACCGGGGTGATCAGCTCACCGCTGGTCGCGCTCGACCACTCCCCGTTGCCCAGGTACGTGCCAGCGTTGATCGCGTCCAGGCCAAGGGACTTGAGCAGCTCGGAAGACATGCAGACTCCTGTGTTTCGTTACGTTGTTTGGTGCCATCGCGGGCAGGTGGGGGGCGCGATGAACTGAATCGCCGATGGTAGCAGAGCGGCCTGTCCGGCCATGGTGCAACGCGCCAGCGCCGCCGTGTGGAGCACGAATGCTTGGAGGGCAGGGTGTGTTGCCTGTAAACTTCCCGGCTGCATGGCCCCGTAGCTCAGCTGGATAGAGCGTCCCCCTCCTAAGGGGAAGGTCGCCCGTTCGAATCGGGCCGGGGTCACCATAATCAATGACTTAGGCGGACTCAGCGGTGGGCATTTCCCACTGTTTCCCGCATATCCACAGGATTTGGTCCCAGTGGTCCCAAAGGTCCTGCTCAGTACCTGAGCTTTGCCACCGCGCCATCGTCGCCCTCAGGCGTCAGATGGGCGTAGAACTTCTCGGTCGTGGCGTAATCAGCGTGCCCGGCCAGAATCTGCACCCTTCGCAACGGAACTCCGGCCATCACCACGTGGGCGCAGAAGGTGTGCCGTAGCCGGTGGAGGCTGCCGCCGATCCCAGCCCGCTTGGCATCGGACGCGAACCAGTCGGATACGGTGTCTTTGTGCACGGCCACCAGCGGATCGGGTAGGCGGCGCAGCGCCCAGCGCGCATACCGGTTAAGCTGCACCTCGCGCCACTTGCCTGACTTCGTGCGCCCCTGGCCATCTTCGTCTGGCTCGCTCTCGACCCTGAGTCTGCTCCCTGCCACCGAATCCTTGCCCAGTCCAACCAGCTCACTACGGCGCAGACCCGTGTGGGCCATGAAAAGCCACAGAGGCGCCCGACCGGGGTTCGCACGGTACAGCTTGCGCATCGCGGCCCGGTCGTAGAACCGCACCGCTACGCTGCGGACGCCGCGCGTGCCTGGGTTTCCTCCAGCGGGTTGAAGTCCAGTTCCTTCCACTTCACGCCACGCCGGAACGCGGCCTGCAGCCTACGCACCTCCTTGCCCACGGTCTCTGGTGCCACCTTGTCCTTGGTCAGGCGATCTGTCTTGTATGACTCCATTTCCATCGGGCGCAGGGTGTCGATCGGTCGATGGCCGAGGCGAGCAATGAACAGTCGGACTTCGCTCTTTGCCTTGCCGTGCGTAGTCGGGTCTTCCACCTTGTACCAGTCCAGGTACGCCTCCAGGAAATCCCTGACAGTGGGCAGCCGGGGGAGGATGCGCACACCATGGGTCAGTTCCGCTTCTTTCGCTGCTCGTACGCGCTCAGCCTCGCGTGGGCTGACGCGACCAATGGCGACACGGCTTCGCTTGCCGCCTTCCCGCCAGTTGAGGTACGCGGCGACATCGCGCCAGAAGATTGTGACCTTGACCATTGCTTGGAGCCGTAGATTGCAGAGTAGAGGGCAGCCTTCTCGTAGAGCTTCTTGCCCATGAAATTTCGTGGTTCGATGCCGTAGTCGGCGATGTTCGAATCGAACTGGCTTCGTGAAACCCCGCAGTAGTGCGCGGCCTCGTCCACGGTGAGCCAGTCCTTTCCGACGATGTCTAGCTTTTCAGCAGCTCCCATCGAGTCCTCCTTCAGTTCGCGGCCAGCGCAGCGCGCAGCTGCTCGGTGGCCTGGGTTGCTGCATCGCGCATGCGCAGAACCTCTGCGCGAAGGCAGATCACTTCATCGGCCGCGACCACCAGCTGCTCGCGCAGCACGTCCTTGGCCGGCTGCCTCATGCGGCGCGGTTCGCGGGGGAAGAGCTGGGCGTTCATGCGGCAGCCCCGAACAGGTCATCGTTCTTTCGAAATGCCGGTTCGAGCTTCATGCAATACCCTTCGAGCCCACAGGCGGCCAGCTGCCGCGCGTTGGATTCCCCGTAGGCTATGAGGACGGACGGTGCCCGTCGCTCATTGCTGGTTTGCCGTCTGGTGAACAGAACGCGATGCGGCCGCGCAAGAACAGAACTGCGTGGGCCCGTGGCCAGACCTGATCCTGGAACATGGTCGTCTCGGTTCGTGCAAAAACCAGAGCCACACCGTTCCCATGTTCCGCCATCCGCTGAAGCCAGCGAACGGCTTGGGCCCCATATGGCGGATTGCACCACACCCGACCTTGCCACTCCGCCGTCAGGCCGTCCCCGGGCAACTCGATGTGCCTGGCGGCCGACGGCCAAGGGCGTGGCGAAGGGGCTGCGCAGGGGTCGAGGTCGAAGGGACCGAGCGCGGCGAGGATGTGTGGCGGCGTGAGCCACGTTTCCTTGTTGAAGCCGCCGCCGTCGGCGTTTCCAAACTTATTGGCCATGAGCTCACCTCCGCCAGCACCAGCGCAGCCCGGCGCGCGCGGCAAGGCATGCGCGGCTGATCGCCCACAGGGTGGCGATGCCGGCCGCAAACCCGGCCAGGGCGAACACGTGGACCATTGCGGCGGTGAGCAGCTGGTCAGTCATGGGCAATCTCCGAGAGACGCGCAGTCGTGGCAAATGGATTACTAGGCAGGATGGAGCAGTGGGCAGCCCCAATGTGCAGATTCCGATGGTTGCCCGTCGCCGAAAGCGCGCCGTTATCTGGTTTAGCGCTGAGCGCCGTGTCAGACACGGCGGCTCTCCATGGCAGAATGGCGTCTCCACCATATGGAAATGGCCAGATGATCGTTGCTGAAGTCATGGTTCCTTGCTTCAATTTCGCGCCCACCTGTCGACTTGACTGGACGGCCGTGTCTGCTATCGGTGGTTGGGCTGCTGCCATTGCCACATTTCTCGCGGTGTACGTTCCCGCTCGCAACTACAAGGTGGATAACGAGAGGCGTGCCACGCGAGAGCGTCAGATCTCGTTTATCGAAATCAATCGTCTTCTTCCGAAAATCCTCGACGTGCGGGATCAAACTAAGACGATTAAGAACAAGATCCTGCCTGAAATACCGAAGGCCTTGGCCGCTGGGGCCGACGCCAAGACTGTCTCAGGTCTTCTGAGGGTTAAGGGGCAAGTTCCATTTGTCATCCTCTCTGATGGCCTGGAAATGATCTCTATTGGTGTCTCCAATTTGCAGTCCAGCCTTGATGTGCTGAATGCCTTTCTGGACGCCGGCGAGGAGATTGATATGTATGGTAATCATCCTTTTCATAGACTCTCTGATTACACGACGGCTCTTGACAACGTGGAGCTCGCCGCCCAGAACGTCTTGCTCGCGATAAAGAAGCTCACCGGTATTGACCTTGGAGGCCACGAACAAGGGAGTTGAGTGTCTGTGGTTCAGCGATCAGCATTGATTGGATCGCATGATCGCGCGCCGCGGCGGTCGGTCAGGATCATGTCGCGGTTGCTGGTCTCGCTCCAGACGACGGTAGTTCGTCAGAGCCGTTCCTACACTTAGACCCGCTCGTTCCGATGGATGAAGGTCATGGCAGAATCGGCTCCAGCACAGAGAGGGGGACCATGGGATGGCTCTGGGATTTAGTGAATGCCTTTCGATGAAGGCGGAGTGCGCGACGTTCTGGGCGGGGTGGGGAGCCATCGCCACCGCAGCCGTGGGTCTGGTGACTGTTCTGGTTGCTTTCCTTGCGTGGCGCACATCCCGGCAAGCCGCAACTATCGCTGCGAGGCAACACCTGGACTCTCAGGTTCTGTGGAAGGCACAAGCCCGAATCGTTGGACGCCTTTTGCTTCACGAAGTGACCGCTGTGCCGAAGAAGATCCAGACCTACGCGGCTGAACTTGACGCATTGCCCACACTCGACCCGAGCAGGGTCAAAGATTGGCGCGCCGTGAAAAACGCAGTTGAGCGCCTCGCCGAACCTTTGTTGCCCAGCGCGGAAGCCATCGCCGAGCGGATCCACTACCTGTCCGTAGATCTCGGCGCGGACCTGGCGACGATGATCAGCCACAGCAGGGATATCAACGCGGCTGCCTGCCACATCGCCGCGCACATCCACGAGCACCAGCCGATACCGACGATCATGGCTACACGTATCAGCGTCTCGTACACCGGCAGGCGGATGGCTTTGGAGGTGCTGCGGCAGCAACTTCAATTCGTGGCTAGCATCGCTCCTGATCTGGTCGATCGCTTCCGCGAGGAGGTTCTCAGCGAAAGCGAGCGCACCGAGGGACAGGAAAGAATCCCGGTCGCTTAAATTGCTTACTCTGCCAGCCCCATCGCAACTAGGTCGATCTCATCCACCTGGTCGCGAAGGTGGCGGCGCGCGCGGCGCAGGTGCCTGGCGATCACTGCGCGGTCTTCTTGGGCAAAGAAGGTCTCTGCGTGCATGTGCAGCGCACGGCGGTGGTCGCGGCGGTACAGGCGCCAGGTGATTGCGCTGCCGTCGACGGTTGGGAACCGGCCCCAAGCGACGCCCAGCGTCTCCTTGGGCGCGCGGCGTTCGATGTGGCGGCTCATGCCTTTGCTGCCTTCTTACCACCGCGGCGACCGTGTCGAGCCTCAACCACCTGCCTGCGGCTGATCGTGCTCTTGTCGATGCCGCTTGTGCCCGAGATTTCGACCTTGCCGCCGGCGGCCTTGAAGCGTGCGATGTCACTCGCCAGCTTCTGCCGGGCCTGGTCCTTTTCGCGGTCGGTCGCGCCACTGAAGACGGGCTTCACGTGGATGCTGGTCATGCTGCTGCTCCTTCGTAGACCCAGCGGCGCACCGTCCCGAACGGGACACCCAGCGCGGCGCTGATCTGGTTGACGGTGTTGCCGCTGGCCCGGAGCTGCCGGGCGCGGCGTTTAGTGGTGGCCGGCCAGTACCGGGCATGACGCTGGCGCGGTACCGGCATCCCTTGGCAGCGGGCCATGTCTTGAACCGCACGGGGCGAGCGTCCGAGGGCATCCGCGACGGTCATCGCGTCGCGGCCCTCCATCTGGCGCAGGGCCTGCAGTTCGCTGGTGCGCCAGAGCTCCATCACGCGGCCAGCGGGTACTGGTCGGCCGCATCCTGCAGACCGTGGATCATGGCCCGGCACATGTCCGGGAACTGCGCCTGGTCGTAGAGCTTAGTGGCACCGGTGGGATTGATCGGCTTGAACCCCAGCAGGGCCAGACCGTCGGCGCTGATCAAGAGCGGGGCGATGCGCGCGTTGATGTCGCCCGGCTTGATCTTGGCGACCTCGCGCGGCGCGGCGTTCGGTGCCGGGGTGCTGGCCATTGCCGTCGGAGCGCTTCGCGCCGGTGCCGCAGTCGCTGCCGGCGCGGCTGCCACCGGTTCGGTCTGCTGCTGGGCCGCTGCCTCTGCCGCGGCGTCGGCTGCCGCCTTCTGTGCGCGGGCAAGGCGCGTATGGTGGCTGAGAGGTATGGCGGTTCGTTAACGATTCGACAGTATCGCTATGAGCTAGTCAAGGCCCTAGACTGGATCCGGGGCCGAATGGCGGTGTGACGTCAGGGGAAGATCATGGCAGGCGATCCTGCGGCGGAGAATGCAGCAAATGTGAAGAGTGGCACTCCAACGTCCGGTGGAGGGGCATTCTATGGTTTTGGCCGTTGGCTCGTAGGAGTGGTTAGACCTTGGGGAGTATTCCTGAAGGTCGTTCTGGACCCCTATACTTTTCTACTCATAGCCGTCGGCGTCGTGCTGGGCTGGTTCGGACCCAAAGCTGTAGGTGAGAACTACAATGCCTTGCTGCAAATCGTTGTCGCTGTGGTAACGGGCGTGGTCGGGGCGAGGATCTCGACAGCGATGGCAGCTATCAACCAAGACGGTAAGCTATATGCAAGTGGCCGGATGGCTGTGCGTGGTCTGCGTTTGATTCTGACCAAAACGCTTGCGCTGGAGCGAAGGGTCGCCACTTTCGTTGCTGACTCTCAGAAGCAGCAGGTTCCAGAGGTCCGAGCTCAAGTCGCTATGCGCAACCTTGATGAAGTGCTCGAATCAATCCGGACGCTCCAGCTAGAAGTAGTTGGGTCGATCGAGAATTGGGTGGATGTCGTCCCCGATGCTGATGTTTCGAAGATATTCATGGCGGTAGGGGAGCTCCGTGACCAGCTGACCCAGAAGGACGAACAGCTCCGCGAAGCTGTGGAAAGCAAAGAGCGGCTCGAGAGTAAAGGTGAGACTGACACGCAGGCACTCAAACATGCAGAAAACCGCATTCGTGAGCTTGAGCGCGACAAGGCCGGGCTAGCAAATCAGATGCATTCGCTCAAGCAAGCCGCCACCCAGGGGTCGCAGTCCACCAGCGTCATGAATATGCTGACATTGGGCGATTACTTGAATCGAGTGGAGAATTCGCGCAAGGTCAGAAACCAGCGTTCTGAGATTACAGATCTTTCGCAAGCCATCCTCCCGATGAACGAGACTGGCGAGAAGGCCGGCTTGCATGAGGAGCTGGGTCGCCCCATCCCGAAGTGATTGACAGTGACGTTAGGAAATGAACTAATTCTGCAACTGTCAATAATTGTCCCTGAAGCCCCGGCCCTGCGCTGGGGCTTCTGCGTTTCCGGGACCCGAACACCGATCAACCTCCGCGCCGAAAGCCCCTCCGCTCGCCGTGAGGCGATTGGGGTTGGCGACAACGCAGGCGTGCGGTCTGCGCACGGCCTTTAGAGGCCGGGCAGCGCCTAGGCAGCGGTGGTGATCGGCCCTCTGCGCCCGCAGCCCCCCCGGACCAACCACATCCTCGCGCATCAGCCGGTTGCGGGGCGGGCACCTATGCAGGAGAGACCATGGTGAGCACCGAAACCGTAGCGGCCGCCATGGGCGCCGGCCAGTACGCGCAGCCGCTGGGGGATGCGTGCATCCAGTTCGGTACTGTGACCGTGCTTCAGAAGGCGCACTTCTTGGCTCAGGAAGGCCGCAGGAGGCGCCAATGGGCGCCGCTGAAAGGCTCGATTTATCAGTGGAGGATTGGCTGACCGTTGACGAAGCCGCCCACTACTGCGGCGTCTCCAATAGCCAGTTCAGGAAGAACGCCATGTGCTATGGGCTCACTCCCGCCGCTTCATGGGAAAGCAGTTGTACGAAAAGGCGGCGCTCTATGCCGCGATCGAAGGTGCAGAGGAATGGCAAAGGTTCGACTCTACTGGCGCGGCAGCAAGGCCCACCTCGACTGGGCGGAAGGCGGCGAGCGCTTTCGTTGGTCCATTGGGCAACCTGACGCCCGTGAGGCGGAGAGAATACGTGCCGCGAAAGAAGCAGAACTGACCCAAGGGGGGGGGCGGATCTCGGCGCGCCTGCCAAAGGTCCGCGACTACTTGGAGTGGTATCTGGACTGGTACGAGGCCAGGTTGCTAGACGACAAGGCGGCAAAGGAAACTGTGGGGAAAGGCAGCAGATCCGAGCACCGTGGCTCCTGGCGCTGACCGGTCGCTCGCCGATTTGTTGGATGCACTGGCTAGGCAGGTTCACCACGGTGAGCATCTGGAGGGGGATGCGGCGCAACAGCTTCTGGAGCCGGGCGCAACTCTGCTCATGGTGTTCGGCCCTCGGCTCGCGAATGGGTAGAGGAATGCTCGCCACTAGGTAGTTCTGGAAGCGGCAAACCTGGTGCTTCGGACGTGGGCGATGGAATGGCTCAACTCGGGAAAGCCTGGGGAGACCCGGCATGATCGAGCGATTGCCAGCAATCGCGGCTTGGCGGCTGTGCTGGGGGAGCTTGAGGCTGAGCGGAAACGCTAGAGCGCTCATGCGAACAGATCCAGTTGGGCCGGCAGTGCCGGTGCGCGCGGCGGCTCCGGCAGTGGGGCGGGGCGGTGGCGCGCAAACGCGCGCGCTGAGCGGCGTTGAACGAGAACCAGTAGCCCCGAGGCCATGCCGCCGCGCTCGCGCCTCGCTGAGGAAGACGCGCGCTGTGTGCTTGGCCTGTACAGCGGTGAGCAGCCGGTCACCCATGGCAGCTCTCCACGCGCCATGGCGTGGCAGAATGCCGGCGAATCCACAGGGGGATCAGCGAATGAGTATGCTGGATGGCGTCAGTCAGTGCTGGTGGCTCGGCAGTAAATGTCTGGTTGACTGGGATGCATGGTCGGCAATTGGGACGTTCTTTGCCGCGTTTCTGGCGCTGCAAATATCGCTTCGAGAACAGAGACGCAGACGGGAAGAAGCGCTGGAACGAGCCCTTGGCCTGTCCACGCTCTTGGAGCCCGATGTTCAGGAGTGGCACGAACGCATTCGGAAGTTGCGGCACCACATCCAACACGATCACGCCCAAGCGATTAATGAAAGCTTTGAGGCAGAGGGCGGTGACGTTCTTCAAGCTCCGGCTTCCGTACGAGAAAACCTCCATCGCATCCACGAGCTGCACAAAGCGGCCCAAGGACTTGCGGTCGCGGTGGCCTGCGCTGTCGCGGCCAGGAAAATGAAGTACCAAGTTAGAAGTGCGCTGCGACCTGGCGCTGAAGATCGGATTCTGATTTTGAACATTCTGGACACGCATCTGGAGATTGCGGACACGGAGCTGGAGAAAGCCCTCGAAGAGATCAACGCACGTATATTCGCGGGGCCTAAGAAGAGGCCGCGGTGGGCTCCATGGCGGCGCTGGTGAGAGCCGTTGAAGCCATACGGAAGAAAGGTCGCTTGCGTCGCTGTAGGCCTTGTAGGTCGTCCACGGTAGCGGTGGCAGCACATGCTCCAGCCTGGCCGTCCCACCGAGCCACACGTCCGCTTGGGTCGTCTTGTGGTTGCTCATGCATGCATGTCCTTGCTGTGGGTGGAGCGCTCGCTGTGCGCGGGGAGGTGTTCCCAGCGTTCGGCTTCGCCCAGGTAGTACTCATGGCGTTCCTGTCGGACGGTGGCGGTGAACTGCACGTGGTGCAGTGCGCGCTCGGCGGCTGCTCGGTTGGCCGTTGCCATGCGGGCTGGGTCGTGATCGAGGATGTCGAGCTGGCTATGCACAGCACGCCTCCGGGCACCGGGCCATGGCAGAATGCGGCCGAGTCCAAAGGGGGATCAGGGAATGAGCATGCTGGACGGCGTAATTCAGTGCTGGCCGCTTAGCAGTACTTGTGAGGTGTGGTGGGACGCTTGGGCTGTTGGTGTGGCAATGGGTGCTGCGGAAATTGCTCTCCTCGGCGCTATCGCGGTTGCGTATCTCGCTTATCAGGCCAACGAGCTCTCTCAGACTAGTCAACGAGAGGCTAGGGAAAAGGCGGCGACTGCTGAGCAACGTGAAATGGAAGAGAGAGCTCGTCAGGAGCGGGTCATTCTTTCCTTTCTTTCTGCTGAGCTCGAAGCCGTCGTCCGATGGTCGACGGCTTGTATTAGCTTGATGGAAGACGGGAGAGCTTTCGCTTTCGAAGAGTTCATTGCGAGCAAATCTGCACGTAAGACAATGTCCGATCAGGCGCATAGCCTCAGTGTCGAGAATGCTGGGCGGATGCTTCCGAGTTTCCACGTTTGTAGCCCCGCCATAGGGCTGAGGCTTGGACGGTTGCTGGGCGACCTCTACATTCAAAGGAGCTCGTTTTCTTCCTACAGCAATTGGCCCGACGTTGGACAAACGGAGGATGGGTTCACTGTGAGGCGAGCGGAGTGGCAAGTCTCGTTCAATCTCACCCTGTCCAGGCTTCGACGGATCCGATCCGACGCAGAGCATTGCTCTGCCGCCGCATTCGAAGTTGCGCTGCAGGACCCCGCCTGAGGTTCCTGCGCTCAGACCGCAGCATGCTGTGGCGGCAGTAGGCAAGCGCACCGCTGCTGCAATGCGGGCGAGGTCGTGATCGAAGATGTCGAGGTGGTTGCGCACGCTGGACTCCTGGGATGGGTTGCCGGCCGGTGGAGCCCGGCCGGCGCGGGCTCCCTGCGCTACAGGGGGAGAGCGCAGGGCAGGGGGGCAGTGGGTGGGGTGATGGGCGGGGTGCCGCCGGCCATGGCGGCGAAGAAGTCGTAGTCGGTCACGGCTGGCCGCCTATAACGCGAACGCTCGGCTTGCCGGCGACTTCGACGGGCCGGCCGATCTTCGTGCCGGGTTACGAGCAGGACAATCCGGGCGGTGCGCCGGATCGTCTGCTGAACCGCGATATCCAGATCAACCAGCACGCCCCGCCCCGGCCGCAGGCGCCACCTCGATCGCGTTCGGCGACTTCAGCTACTACGAGATCCGCGACGTGATGGCAGTGACCCTGTTCCGCTTCAACGACTCGGCCTATGTGAAGAAGGGCCAGGTGGGCTTCATGGCCTGGATGCGCTCTGGCGGCAACCTGGTTGACGTGGGCGGCGCGGTGAAGACCTTCAAGCACGGCGCTGCGGCTTAACTGCCTCGGCCCACGAACGGAGGGACGCCCCAGCGCGGGCGTCCCTCGGAGACCATCATGGCAAAGCAGAAGAACACCTCCGCGCAGGCGGCCAATGCCGTCGACCAGCGCCTGCTACGCGATCGCAAGTTCCGCGCGGGCCGGGAGACCCGCGGCGAGCTGAAGCAGCCGCGCGAGGAATCGCAGCACCGCCTCATCCACAAGATCGGACACCTGATGGTCGACATCGTCGAAGGCGGGGAGCAGCTGGGCGCGCACGATGCGGTGAAGCGTCTGCAGCTGGACGCTGACGTCTGCTGCGAGATCGTGGAAATGGACGCCACCCCAGTGATCGCCGCGGTGCTGGACGCCTGCGAGGCGCCTCTGGGTGCAGGCGCCCGCAAGGTGCCGGCCGGCGCGCTGCCGGAAATCCGCACCATCCCGGTCAAGCGCGCAGAGAGCCTGTCATTCGGCGAGATGGAACAGGCCCGGTTCCAGGAGCTGTTCGACGGTCTGACCGAGTACATCGGCCGCCGCTACACCCATGTGATGCTCGACGACGTGCGCGCCGAGTTCTGGAAAATGGCCGGGCAGAACAGGAGAGTGGCGTGAAAGAATCAATCAGAGGGATTAAGCGCGGAAGGGCGGAAGAAAAACGCCTCGATGCGATTCTGCGAAGTGGTCAGAGCCGCCAGCGTGTCCCAGAGCAGGCCATAGAACTTGCTCTTGCTGTAGGTGGCCATTCGAGATTTATACAGAGGGCCGCTTTGAAGGTGCTCGACGGTGGCGCCGGTGACGATCATCAGCTCGCGAGCGCGTGTGACGTTGTAGATCGCGCGCTGGAGGCCTTCGGCTGCAGGGCCAAGTTCATGAATTCGCGAAATCACTGCGGTGATAGCTGGTGGAATGTTCAGTGCACTCTCAGCGAGCGGACCGATCACGCAGGCATCTTCACCGAGAGACTGCGCGTGTTCGTCCGGATCCTCGTCGGTCCACACAGCATTGTTTCTTTCGGCAAACTCTTGGATGTGTGGCAGCAGCATCAGCCCCAGGCTGCGCGCCTTATCGGCCATCTCGCGCTCTTGTTTTCTCTCAGTCAGATAGTGCTGAGCCGAAGGAACTGCAACAGCGATAAGGATGGCCACGATGCTACCAATGGCCTGAACCCACGCGGGCGCGTCTTTGCCAAGCGATATCTGTCCGGTCAGGGACAGCAGCCCAAGAGCTGCACCGAAGCCCGCCGTGATCAGCGCGACGTACAGCAGCACCGTGATCCAGTTGATCCGATTCCTCGAGCCCATGTCGATATTTCCCCCTATCCATGGCGGGAGGATACGCACTCCCCTGCCGATCTGGGAGGGCTGCTGATGCGCTCGAAGAACTAGAAGGCGTTCACTCCTGCAGAGGAGCGGCACGTGGAAGCAGTAAAGCTGCTGCCATGCAGTGTCTGTAGCCGACCAGGACCGAGCGACGCCCACCACATCAAGTAGGGGCAGCACTACACCACCGTGGCCTGTGCAAGGGCTGCCACCTGGGCAGTTTCAACGGCATCCACGAGCAACGCCGCATGTGGCTCGTCATGAAGATGGACGAGCTGGCCGCCCTGAACGTCACCCTTTCCCGGCTGCAGCTGAAGGAGGCCGCACGATGATTCACCTTACCCTGCCGTAAGGGCTTCACCGGCCTGTTCAATGCCGCTGGCGTGATTCCGACTGCTGCCCCGACTGGCAGCTGGACAGCTTTTACCGACTCCGAGCTGATCGTGGGTATGCTCAATCAGGCGCTGCTCAACGTGTTCAACGGCACGAACACGGCGTTGATCGCCAACACGCTGCTGCTGCCTGGTCGAAGTTCAACCTGCTCGCCACCCGCAAGATGTGCGAGCACAGCGACAAGACTATCATCCAGCGGTACCTGGAGAACAACCTGCACACCGATCTGCCCGAGACCGAGTTCAAGGCCCTGACCTTCGCGCAGGTGAAGAAGGTCGGCAGCATCGGTGAGCGCGGCATCAGCACCAACATCGTCCAGTACGACACGCTGGACACCCTGGTGGCGCTGAAGGGCAAGGGCATCACTAACGCCGGTGACCCTCAGGTGGAGGTGGCCGAGGACCTGACCGACCCGGGCCAGGTTGCCCTTCGCGCTGCGGGCGACCCCAATGTGCCGGACGCCTATGCGTTCAAGGTGGAACGCGCCGACGGTTCCATCGAGTATCGGCTGGAGGCGCGTGCGAGGGTGACCTGTCGATTCAGGCGAGAGAGCACTGGTGCTGTAGGGCGCAGCCCTCATGAGGAAATGTGAGCCCCACCGCCATCACGACGGCAGGGCTCAGTCATCAGAAGGGTGCTACTGAAAGAACAAGCCCAACTGCGCAGGCAATCCAAGACAGAGTAAGCAGGAACAGCGTCCGTGGCTTATTGGTGAACCATTCGGCATTCCGCACCCTCGCTCTATAGGAAACGATGAGCGCGATGAAGACGAGGGATGGAATGATGTACGGCCAGACAAGAGCGCCCTTGGCACCCCTTCCGATCGACAGTCCGGCCAGCATCCATACTGCAGAGCTCATCGTCAGGATCAAAAATGCCCGGATAAGAATGCCGTTTCCGTGGATCAGTCGCTCTGATCCACGTTCTATGGGGTTAGGGAGTTCACTTGGCATTGTGCACCTGAGGGAGTGTAGGAACAGCCGATTCGGAAACCAACATATACCGGTGGAGAGTTTGCGCCGATCCAACGGACACCCAGGTTGTCGAGGTGTCTTATCATCTCACCACCCGGGCCTGCCGCAAGTGGGCCCGTCGGATAAATGTACGTTTGGGAAGCTTGATCGGGGCTCGCAATATCCTTCTGCCCGTCAGGAATCACATTGCCTGCTGCGTCTCGCCCGGATCCACGGATGTATCTGTACCCGTGATCTTGATAGGTGTATTGCACGAGAATGTAAGAGCCGTCAGGGAAGGGAATAGTGGTTACGATGCTGAAGGGGCTCGGCAGCTTTGTGATGTTGACGGCTTGAGAGAAGCCTGAAACGAGAACACGAAGGGTCTCTCCCACAAACCGCAAAGGCCCGAGATTGTCGTAGGATAGTGTTTTCGCAATAGCCGCCTCACGCCAAGCCGGTGTCGTCACCGCATCCATTGCATTCATCGGGTAGGTCTGAGGTGGATCGGCGAGTGGTATAGCCTGGGTGGGCGCTGCGGCGATCGCGCCACCGAATGAGTTGAGCGCAGCGCGGCTGTCATATACAGGCGCTTGGACTCTAACCGTCTCAGACCGGCCATTCGCGTCGTAGAGCTGCATGCCCGCATTGAACATTGCTTGTTCGTCCGCAGTCAGCATGATTTCCTTTACTTTTGTTCCGCCTGGAGCGGCAGCTGCGCGATAAAGCGGGCCGCCACTACCGGATACGTTCATGTGGTACAGGCGTCGATTCTTGAAATCCCAGAAGTAGTAGTCTCCGTCTCCTCCTGCCTTTGACTGCATCTGACGCTTTGTCAAAGTGCAGTCATCACAGGTTATTGAGTCGATTGCGTGTGCGGAGAGGGCACTTGTGAAAAGCGATATTCCGAGAATGACCTTTGCAGCCTTCAAACGCATTTCAGTCCCTTCCTGGAGTTGTAGATTGGCGTGCAATGTAAGCGCAGCGTGAACGTGCTGGCGCTTCACTTATACTCTTCAACCAAGCGCGAGCTTTTGCCGATTTTGGCGGGAGAACTCTTTGGTCACGTAGCATGGGTTGTTGGGAAAGGTGGACATTTGCCAGCCCTGCCTCTTGGGTTCCCTGATGGGGCAGTAATCACCAGCGTCGTGTGATCGAGTGGCAATGGACCCACGCTGGTCCCAGGCACTTCGTAAGTTGCTGATTGAGCGGGCGACGAAATCCCCTCCTAAGGGGAAGGTCGACCGTTCGAATCGGGCCGGGGTCGCCAGAATCAACAACTTGCGAAAGCCGCTATATCGCCACAGGCCATATCGGGCCATCAAAAGGCGCCATTTGGTCACAGTGGTGGTAATGGCGAATCAATAGGTTGGCTTCGCCACCGCACCGTCATCGCCCTCAGGGGGAGAGGTGCTCGTAGCACTTCCAGTAGTGGCCTAGTCGGCATGCCCGGCCAGGATCTGCACCTGTCGCAACGGCACTCCGGTGATGGCCATACCGTGTTCTTGTGCACGGCGACAAGCGGATCGGATAGACAGCGAAGTACACAGCGCGCATACCGGCCCAGCGGCACCTCGCGCCACTTGCCGACTTCGTGCGCCCCCGGCCATCTTCGTCTGGATCGCCCTCAACACTTCGGCGGCCCACCTCTGCCGGGAGGCTTGGTGGGCGGCTGGAGTTGGATTGCCGCGCGGCAATTGAATCGCAATGCCGTAAGGTAATATTTCTGCCAATCCGTTCGGAATTGCGCAAGGGCGGACGCGCAGTAGAATCAGCCAACAATAACGGAGGGGATCATGCGGAAAGGAATGCTTGGTGCTGCGGCCGCAATGGCCACGTTGATCGGCTGTTCCACGGTCCCCGTCACGGAGGAAACCGCCAGGCCGGTGCCTCCTGATCGTATCTACAAGGCCGAACGCTTGGCGCCGTCACCGGACCGTAGTGCGCAGATCTACATCATGCGGGACAAGGGTTTCCATGGATCTGCCTGCACGCATGCCATCTCTCTCAACAATGAGAAGGTGATGGACATTCGCCAGTCCGAAGCCGCCACGCTGTATGTATCACCAGGCTCCTACTTCGTGAAGCTCGACACAGGTGGTGGCGCCTGCCCGAACATTTCAACGTCTCAGAACCTGACCATCAACGCGGGCGAAAGGCAGGTCTATCGAATCCTGCTGCCGTCCGATGGGAGCCTTCGCCTGACCCGCGAGCAATAACCAAGCGCGGCAGGTCATGCAACGCCATGCAGGTGCTGGGTGAGGCGGACTCGGCCGCCGATGATCGAATCGTCAATCAGGCGGAATGACGGATAGAGGCCATCTTCGACGAACCCGGTGTACCCCGTGTCGACCAGCACTACTACTGGCGCAGTGCGTCCGGGCTGGGTACCTGGCCCAGGTAGAGGCTGGATTCACGCGGCCGCAGGCCATGCAACCGGTGTCCGCCAAGCTGGGCCCGGCAAAATGTAGGCAGCGTCGGATTGTCGGTCCCGTGAAAACCGCAATCCTGTGGTAGTAAAGGCCCCAGCGGTGGCATGACGCCGCCGACAGGGGGCAACATGAAGGCGATGACCGCTGTTCTGGTTGCGGCTGTGCTTTGCGTTGGTTGTTCAACCAAGGGGGGTTCCACTGCACCCTACAACGTCTCTTTCGTTGGCCATCCTTCCCGGGCCGCCGTAGCACCACCTCTACCTCCACCTCCGCCGCCCCCCGTTGACGGTCAGGCCCAGGCGCCTGATCCCAGCGGAGTCAAGCCTCCGAGGAGGCTTCCCCGCGACGGATGGTATGAGCCTGGAGAGGAGGTGGATGACGCCTCGGACGTTGAGGAGGCGTTGCCAGCGGTACTGGCGGAATGCAAGAAGCTCATCCTCGGGATGGAGAACAAATCCGTTGATCAGCGAAAGGCGTCCCTCTGGGTGTACGGGATCGGGCTGGTCGCGGGCACGGTCATCGCACCTGCACTTACGGCGGCGAACGCTGCCAAGCACGCCGGTGCAATAGCGGGACTAAGTGCATTGGGGGGCGCCTCTGGTATGGCGGGAAAGGCGCTGGAGGACTCTGGGTTTGGGGGATCCGCGGCAATTGCTGATCGTAGAGCCGTCGCTGACGTGATTCGTCTGAAGCTCCCAGTGATCACGGATCGCAGAGAGGCGTCGCACGATCGACGGAAGGCGCTTACGGAAATGCAGGCTGCATGCTTTGCCTACGATCTGACCACCCCGAAGCCCATCCAGTCGTCAACAACCGGCAAATGAACAAGGAAGGGCCCGCTCTCCGACGGGCCCTTCTCTTTTACACCCCGCGTTAAGTTCGCTGCCGTCACTTTGCTCCGGGTCATGCGGTACGACATGCTGGATACCTTGCTGGGCTCGCCCGCGCCCGCGCCGGCGGCGGATGGCTGGACGTTGCCATGGCGCCCACAATGCATCTCTACTACCGGCAACGCGTAATTGAGGTTCGCGATGAGTTGCCGAAGTACCTTGATGGCTGGGACGGCCCTATCTACCTGCAGGGCTGAAGCTGCGACTGTGATGGTGCAAGGGCATTGTCGCCGTACAACATTCAACGGCTGCCGCGCAGCGTGACGGCGCTGTGCGGGCCGCTCACGATCAGTGGACCAGACCACACAGGCATCCTCATGCCCGCACAGTTGCAACCGGTCCAACCACTGCACTACCCACGTATCGCTGGCTGGCTCGATTCGCTTGCAGCGACGCAACGCTGGGCCGGCCCAGGCGTTGCCTTTCCGCTGCTGCCCGAAGCGTTCGCACAGACGCTTGAACTGGCCTAGCGACCGGGTTAGGTGCTGCTGGACGGGGAGGGCGCGTGCTTGGGGTTCGGCCAGTACTGGTTGACCGCGCCCGGCACCGCCCGCCTGGGCCGCATCATTGTTTCGCCGCAGGCGCGTGGGCGCGGCCTGGGGCGGGTGCTGGTGCAGTTGTTGAGTGCCGAGGGCCTGCGGTCGCCTGGAGTGCAGCGCCTGACCCTGCGCGTCTACCGTGACAATGTCGCAGCGGTGGCCCTCTACCGCGATCTCGGCTTCCAGCCGGTGGAAGACGCTTCGACGCCGGAACTGCTGTTCATGCAGCGCAGCGGGGTCTGATCCAGCTTCAGCGTCGGCTACTGCGGGTGGGGGCGGTATCTTGATCATTCCGGTACTTTTCACAGGTCTGGCGCCGGGCCCGATATGCTGGGCCCCGGAATCCCGCCGGATCAGCCCGTGGACCGCATTCCCCAGCTTCTGGAACAGGACGAATCCATGCGCCTGGAGGTCAGCACGCTGGCGGAAGGCTTGGGTGTTCCGCTGTCGTTCGGGCACGCCTATCTGACGGTGCTGGTGTGCGTGTCCGGGCGTGCGCGGTTCGCACTGAACTTCCGCGAAGTGGCGGTGCAGCGGCACGACGTACTGGTGCTGGCGGAGGATACGCTGGCGCTGCTGCGGCAGCGTTCGCGCCGCTTCCTTGCGGTGGCCTGCCTGGTGCCGAAAGCGCTGGCCTCGGAGGTGGCCTATGTGCTGCCCAATGCACTGTTCAAGTTCCTGCACGAGCACCCCCATTGTGTACCGTCACCGCTGGAGGTGCCGCTGCTGCAGGGTTGGCTGCAGCAGTTGATGGATGCCCAGCACAACGGTGGCCGCCATCGCCACGTGATGCTGCGCAACCTGCTGCAGACCTTTTTCCTGAAGTTCGCCACATTGCTCCCGGCATACTACGAGGCGGCGCCGCCGGTCGGCCGACGCGAGCGCCTGGCCTGGAGCTTCTGGGAACTGGTCGGCCAGCGCAGCACGCGCCAACGCGACGTGCAGTCCTACGCCGAGGTGCTGTGCATTACCCCGTTCTACCTCTCGCAGGTGACCCGGGAATGTTTCGGCGAAACGCCGAAGGCGTTGATCGACCGCCAGGTGGTGCTGGAGATCAAGGCGCTGCTGAGCTACAGCGAACTGCCGATCGGACGCATCGCCGAACGCCTGTGCTTCGAGGACGCGTCCTACCTGTGCCGCTATTTCCGGCGGCACACCGGCCAATCGCTGACCGGCTACCGCCGGGCGGGGCAGGGCGGTATCAGTGCGATACGAACAAGGGCGCCGGTACTTCGGCGAGCAGATCCTCGGTGACCCCGCCGAGCACGCGTTCGACCACGCGACTGCGGCTGTAGGGCCCCAGCACCAGCAGATCGGCTTTGGCATCAAGTACATGCTGGCGAATGGTGGCAGCTACGCCCCCTTGGCTGGAGCTGATCGCCTGGATCTCCACTTCAACGCCGTGCCGCGCCAGATGCTGGGCCATTTCAGCGCCGGGTGCCGCTTCAGCCTTGGGCGTGTCGACCATCAGCAGGTGCACGGCCTGCGCCCGGGCCAGCAGAGGCAGGGCATCTGCCACCGCACGACGGGCCTGCTTGCTGGCATTCCAGGCCACCACGATACGCCGGCCGACCTGCTCGCCCTTCCAGTGCGGCGGCACCAGCAGCATCGGTACCCCGGTCTGGCGAAGCGTGCCCAGTGGATGCCAGCCGGAGGGCGCGCCTGGTGTGTGCGGATAGCCGGCGATGATCAGGTCGCAGTACAGCGACTGCAGCGCCAGGTCAGCGCCACCCAGGTAGTCCGAGACGATGCGCAGTTCGGTGCTGATCTGCAGCGGCTCGGACACGGCACGCAGGTTCTGCATCAGCTGTGCGGTGCAGGCGGCATCCGCGCGGGCCTCGTGGTCCAGCGCGGCGGCGATGCCGGCACCGCGCGCGAAGCCGTTGGCGATGTCGGTGGGATGCAGGGCCGTGGAGACTGCGACCAGATGCGCCTGCTGGGCCTGCGCCAGGTCGGCGGCGATGTTGAGAACGCGGTGCCCGGTGTCGCTGGCGTCGAACAGCACGGCGATATCGCGTAGTGGGTGCAGCATGGCGTTGTCTCCCTCGATGCCTGTGACGCGTTCCCTGCCGTGCACCGACCCGGGGGCACCGGACGCACCGCTGTTGTAGCGCATTCGTGATTCGTGTGAATCATATTTGATTCAGTTTATTAATTGATGATTCATGCTAGCGTGAGGGTCAGCCCACACCCCCTCGCTTTTCATGCGACCTGCCGCAGCACGTACACGACGCGACCTGCCCCATGCGCTGGCGGCCACCCTGGTCAGCCATCCACGCTGCACCCTCAGCGAACTCGCGCGCGGGGCGGGCATCAGCCGCGCGACCCTGTACCGGTTTGCGCCTACCCGGGAGGCGATCGACGAGGCCCTGTTCGCAGCCGGTTTCGAGCGCGTGGAAGCGGCGGCGGCCTGGTTCGACCAGGGCGGTGATGCACGCCACGTGCTGGAGCAGGTCACCGCCACGCTGCTGGCGGACTGGGAGCTGGTGACGCTGCTGTTCGCACGGATGATGGAAGAACAGCAGCGCCTGGGCGACCTGCACCTGCTGCCGGAGCGCTGGGCGCCGATCGGCGGGCGCTTCGAGGCCTTCTTCCTGCGGGGTCAGGCGGCCGGGGAGTTCAACGTCGGTTTCACCGCGGTATGGCTCGCGGACTTCTACTGGAGCTGCTTCTACGGCATCACCTGGTCACTGGCACGCGGTCGGCTGGCGCCGGCAGCGGCAGCCTCTACGCTGCTGGCATCGTTCCAGCGCGGGGCGATGATGGGTTGACCGCAGGGGCTTCCTGCGGGGCGCCGTGGCTTACGCCTGCCTGAGCAGCTGCACCAGCTGGCGCAGGCGATAGGGCTTGGGCAGGAACTCCACCTGCTCGGGCAGCGGCGGCAGCTGCGAACGGGCATAGCCGGACGAGAGGATCATCCTTGCCTGCGGCTGTTCGCGTGCCACATGCTCGCTCAGCTCGATGCCGGACATGCCGTTGGGCATGCTGACGTCGCTGAACACCACGTCGAAACGTGCTTCGCCCTTGAGCAGTTCCGCCGCCTCGTGGCCATCGGCGGTCGTGGCCACATCGATGCCGAGGTCGCGCAGGGCCAGGCCGATCATTTCACGCAGATCGGTCTGGTCTTCCACCATCAGTACGCGGATCGGGTCATCGGTCATCGGCAGGGTCCTCCATTGCGGGTAGCAGCAGGCTGACCGTGGTGCCGACACCGGGCGTGGTGGACACGTCGACGAAGCCGCCGCTCTGGGTAGTGAATCCGAACACCTGGCTCAGGCCCAGGCCGCTGCCTTTGCCGATGTCCTTGGTGGTGAAGAAGGGCTCGGTGGCCCGTTCGGCGATGTCGGCCGCCATCCCGTGGCCTTCATCGCAGACGCTGAGGGTGACATAGCCACGTTGCAGCGTGGAGTCCGCGTCCGGGTCGAGGCGATGCTCCAGCGCGGTGCCGATCAGGATGCGACCGCCTTCAAGGGTAGCATCGGCGGCATTTGCGACCAGATTGGCCAGCGCCGTCTGCAGCTGCAGCGCATCGGTGTTGACCGCAGGCAGGCCGGGTGCCAGCTGGGCATCCAGCATCACCGTGGGCGGGCAGGCGCGTTGCAGGTCCGGCAGCCATTGCTGTATCAACACGTTGATATCCAGTGGTTCGCGGATCAGGGTCTGGCCAGTGCTGAACGCCAGCAGCTGGCGGGTCAGCAGCGCACCACGATCGGTCGCGCTCTGCGCGGCATCGAGCAGCTCGGCGGCGCGCGCATCGTCACCGCCAACGCGCAGGGACAGCAGGTCCAGTGCGTTGCCGATGGTGGTCAGCAGGTTGTTGAACTCATGCGACAGGCCGCGGCTGAGTCGGCCGACGGCCTCGAACTGTTGGGTATTGCGCAGCGCTCGTTGGGCATCACGCAGCAGGCGCTGTGCCTGCCACTGTTCGGTGATGTCGCGGGTGATCTTGACGAAGCCGAGCAGCTCACCCGCTTCAACCACCGGCTCGATGACAACACTGGCACGGAATGACGAGCCATCGCGGCGTACCCGCCAGCCCTCATTGGCAACGTGGCCATGCTGCGCTGCATGACGGAGCAGGCGTTGCGGTTCTCCTGCCTCGCGGTCGGCGGCCAGGTAGAAGCGACCAAAGTGGGTGCCCACCACTTCATCGGCTGAATAGCCCTTGATGCGCTCCGCACCCGGGTTCCAGCTGCAGACGATGCCATCCGGATCAAGCAGGTACAGCGCATGGTCGCGCACGCTGTCGATCAGCAGTCGCAGTTGGCGGGAAGGGTCCGTCAGCACGGACGTCGTAGAGGCGGCAGCGTCCACGTAAAAATAAGTGTTACCCCTGTGAGGGACGTGAAGCTAGGCATTCAAGTGTGAAGGAGGTGTGGAGGCGGGACACGTGCCATTTGTCCTGTGCGGCTGAATACGACACGGAGTACCATCACCCACCCTTTTTGTTCTGGAACCGACCTGCATGCGTCCTGGTGCGACTACGCGTGACCGCTGGATCTGGATGACTTCCGCCGTGCTGCTGGCTGCGACCATCGCATTGGAGCTGGTGGTACCGCTCGGTTATGCAGTATGGCTGGCGTATTTCCTGGCCGTGGGCGTCACGGTGTTCCAGCGCAGTGCGCGCGCGCCGTTCATCGTGGCTGTGCTCGCCTGCGTCCTGCTGGTCATCGGTTTCAACATCGCCCCGGCCAGCTCGAACTCGGCGTTCTCGCTGGTCAACCGAAGCATCGGTGGTTGTGCGTTCCTGATGATCGCGCTGATCGTCTCCCGCGCGATCCAGGCACGCCGGGACGCAATGCGGGCGTTGTGGCTGCAGGAGGCCGAGAACGCGGTAGCGATGAGCCTGCGCGGCGACCTCGGCCCGGAGCAGATTGCCGAGGCGGCAGCCACCAGCCTGGGCGCGCAACTGGAGGCCGACGTCGGCGCCGTGTACCGGCTGGAAGGCGGACGACTGCAGCTGACCGGCGGCCTGGCGTTGCCGTCCGGCATGCCGGCGTCGCTGGCATTGCAGGAGGGCGTGGCCGGGCAGGTGGCGCGGGATGAGTGCATCCGTCACCTGAAGGGCAGCGACGACGCCGTACTTGAACTGCAGACCAGCCTGGGGCGGTTGCCGGTGCGCGAGCGCATCCTCGCGCCGATCAGCAGTGACGGCACCGTGGTAGGCATCGTCGAGCTGGGACGCGCCCGGGCGGGTGCGCAGCGCGACCTGGATCGCGAGCTGCTGGAGCGCTGCGCCGAGACCATCGGCATGGCGCTGCGTGCATCGCTGCTGCGCGCACAACTGGTGGTGCTGCTGGAGGAATCGCAGCGCCAGGGCGAGGAGCTGCAGGCCCAGCAGGAAGAGCTGCGCGTGGCCAATGAGGAACTGGAAGAGCAGAGCCGCAGCCTGCTGCAGTCGCAGAGCCATCTGGAAGAACAGCAGGCCGAGCTGGAACAGAGCAACGTCCAGCTGGAAGAGCGGACCCACGAGCTGGAGGCGCAGAAGCAGGCACTGCTGGTCGCGCAGAGCCAGCTGGTGCGCAACAGCAACGAACTGGCCGCGACATCGCGCTACAAGTCCGAGTTCCTGGCCAACATGTCGCACGAACTGCGCACGCCGCTGAACAGCTCGCTGATCCTGGCCAAGCTGCTGGCCGACAACAAGGACGGCACGCTCACCGAAGAACAGGTGAAGTATGCGCGTGCGATCCTGTCGTCCAACAACGATCTGCTGGCGCTGATCAACGACATCCTGGACCTGTCGCGCATCGAGGCCGGCCACGTCGAGCTGGCCGATGAAGTGGTGGTGACCGACAGCGTGCTGCAGCGCCTGCGCGAGACTTTCGAGCCGATGGCGCGGCAGAAGGGCCTGGCCCTGCAGATCGAGGCCGATGCGCTGGCGCCGAGCCAGCTGGTGGTCGACAGCCAGCGACTGCAGCAGATCCTGAAGAACCTGCTGGCCAATGCGGTGAAGTTCACCGAGCATGGAAAGGTCAGCCTGCACGTGCGCGCGGCCGGCCAGGGGCGCATCCGTTTCGAGGTCTGCGACAGCGGTATCGGCATTGCCCGCGAGCAGCTGCAGGTCATCTTCGAAGCCTTCCGCCAGGCCGATGGCAGCACCCGTCGCCGCTACGGTGGCACCGGCCTGGGGCTGTCGATCTCGCGTGATCTGGCCGAGCGCATGGGCGGCAGCATCCAGGTCGACAGCGAACCGGGCCGTGGCAGCTGCTTCATTCTGGAACTGCCGTTGCAGGGCGCGCCCGCCTCGAACGCCGCGGACATCGCCGCAGCCCCCGTGGCCTCGCCGGTCGCGGCCGCTGTGCCGGCGATGCAGGTGCCAGCAAGGGCTCCGGTGGCGCCGACGACGACGGTGCCCAGCGTGGCCGACGACCGCGGTCGTCGCCAGCACCCGGGCCGCCTGATCCTGGCCGTCGAGGACGACGCCACGTTCGCCGAAGCGCTGGTGGCCCTGGCCCATGAACTGGATTTCGACTGCGTGGTGGCCGGGACGGCCGAAGAGGCGCTGGCCCTGGCCGGCGAACTGCGACCGAACGGCATCCTGCTCGATATCGGCCTGCCGGACGTGTCCGGCCTGAGCGTGCTGGAGCGCCTGAAGCGCAACCCCGATACCCGCCATATTCCTGTGCACGTGGTCTCGGCAACGGACCGCAGCCAGGTGGCGCGCGAGCTTGGCGCGATCGGGTTTGCGATCAAGCCGACCACGCGCGAGCGCCTGGTAAGCGCCATCGAGCAGCTGGAACAGACCAGCCAGCGCGACGTGCGGCGCCTGCTGATCGTCGAGGACGACAGCGAGCTGCGCCACAACCTGGAACTGCTGCTGGGCCGTGATCAGCTGCAGATCGTCGCCGTGGGAACGCTTGCTGGCGCGCTGGAGCAGCTCAGCACGGTCACCTTTGATTGCATGGTGATGGACCTGTCACTGCCTGACGGCAGCGGCTACGACCTGCTCGAACACATGGCCGGCAACGATGACGTCGGCTTCCCGCCGGTGATCGTCTATACCGGTCGCGCGCTCGGTCGCGAGGAAGAACAGCGCCTGCGCCGCTATTCCAAGAGCATCATCATCAAGGGCGCACGTTCGCCCGAACGCCTGCTGGATGAAGTCACCCTGTTCCTGCACAGCGTGGAAGCCAGCCTGCCCACCGACCAGCAGCGCCTGCTGCGCGAGGCGCGCCGTCGCGACACCGTGCTCGATGGACGCACCGTACTGCTGGCCGAGGACGACGTGCGCAACATCTTTGCGCTGTCCAGCGTGCTCGAGCCGCTGGGCGTGACGCTGGAGATCGCGCGCAATGGGCAGGAGGCAGTGGACCGCCTGGCCGAGCGCGAAGTCGACCTGGTGCTGATGGACATCATGATGCCGGAGAAGGATGGCCTGGCCGCGATGCGCGAGATCCGCGCGCAGCGTCACCTGCAGGACCTGCCGATCATCGCGCTGACTGCCAAGGCCATGCCGGACGACCGTGAGCGTTGCCTGCAGGCGGGCGCCAACGATTACATCGCCAAGCCCATCGACGTCGACAAGCTGGTCTCGCTGTGCCGGGTCTGGTGCTCGCGGCAATGAACGAACAGGCGCTGTTCGACCTCGAACTGAAGGTCCTGCTGGAGGCGCTGTACCAGCGCTACCACTACGATTTCCGCAGCTATGCGGTGTCGTCGCTGCGCCGACGCATGCGCCAGGCGATGCAGCGCTATGAGTGCGAGCGGCTGGTCGACCTGCAGTACCGGCTGCTGCACGAGCCGGACCTGTTCGCCCAGGCCATGCAGTTCTTCACCGTGCAGGTCTCGGAGATGTTCCGTGACCCTGCGTATTTCCGTGAGCTGCGCGAGCAGGTGGTGCCAGTGCTGCGTACCTATCCCTCGGTGAAGCTGTGGGTGGCCGGCTGCAGCACGGGCGAGGAAGTGTGGTCGCTGGCGATCCTGCTGCATGAGGAAGGCCTGCTCGAGCGCAGCATCGTCTATGCCACCGACATCAATCCGGCCGCGCTGGCCACCGCCGAGGCGGGCGCCTATGGCATCGACCGGATGGCCCAGTTCAGCCGCAACTACCTGGCCGCCGGTGGCACCGCGTCGCTGTCGGACTACTACGCTACCGCCTACGATGGTGCGGTGTTCGACCGCCAACTGCGCCGCAACGTGGTGTTCGCCGACCACAGCCTGGCCACCGATACCGTGTTCTCCGAAGTGCACCTGGTGTCGTGCCGCAACGTGCTGATCTATTTCAACCGCGACCTGCAGGATCGTGCCGTCGGCCTGTTCCGCGAAGCGCTGGTGCACCGGGGCTTCCTTGGCCTGGGCAGCAAGGAGTCGCTGCAGTTCGGGTGCCACCACGATGCCTTCGAGGTCTGTTCGCGAGAGCACCGCCTGTACCGGAAGGTGGCCTGATGACGCTGCCGGTGCGTCCGGCCGTGCTGGTGATCGGCGCGTCCGCCGGTGGCGTGGCGGCCCTGCAGGCGGTGCTCGGTGCACTGCCGGCGAAGCTGCCGGTACCGGTACTGGCCGTGCTGCACCTGCCGCGAGACCGCACCAGCCGCATCGCCGAGGTGCTGGCGCCGTACTGCGCGTTGCCGGTGCGCGAAGCCGAAGACAAGCAGCCGTTGCAACCGGGCACGGTGACGTTCGCGCCGCCGGATTACCACCTGCTGGTGGAGGACGAGGGGGCGTTGGCGCTGTCGGTGGATGCACCGGTGCTGTTTTCCCGTCCGGCCATCGATCCGCTGTTCGATTCCGCTGCTGCGGTGTTCGGCGCGCAGGTATTGGCCCTGCTGCTGACCGGTGCCAGCAGTGATGGCAGCGAGGGCGTTGCCGCCGTGCGCCGTGCCGGTGGCCATGCCTGGCTGCAATGTCCCGAGGAAGCCGAGGCGTCGATGATGCCCGCTTCCGCCCTGCAGTACGCCGGCGCCGATGCCGTGCTGCCCCTTGAACTGATGTGTCGCCGCCTGAAGGAGTTGTTTGCATGAACCTGTTGCCACCGGAACCTGCGCAGTCGCAGACCCCGGTCAACCTCCTGATCGTCGATGACGTGCCGCAGAACCTGGTAGCCATGCAGGCCCTGCTGCAGCGCGAAGGGGTCAACCTGCTGCTGGCCGGCTCGGGCGCGCAGGCGTTGGAGCTGCTGCTCGAGCACGAGGTGGCATTGGCCCTGCTTGACGTGCACATGCCGGAGATCGATGGCTTCACCCTGGCCGAACTGATGCGCGGTTCGCATCGCAGCCGCGACGTGCCGATCATCTTCCTGACCGCCTCTCCGGATGATCCCCTGCGCGTGTTCAAGGGCTACGAAAGCGGTGCGGTCGATTTCCTGCACAAGCCGGTGGCGCCGCAGGTGATCCTGAGCAAGGTCAACGTCTTCATCGAGCTGTACCAGCAGCGGCAGCTGCTGAAGGCGCGCAACGAGGCACTGGAGCGGGCGCTGAAGCTCAACGAGACGATGGCTGCCGTTTTGACCCACGACCTGCGCACGCCGTTGTCGGCGATCCTGCTGTGCACCGACAAGCTGGCGCTGGAGCTTCCGGAAGACAACGCAGGCGCGCAGCAGACGCTGCAGTACCTGGAAGCCAGCACCCTGCGGATGGCGCGGATGGTCGAGCAGCTGCTGGATTTCTCGCGGATCCGCAGCGGTGGCCTGAGGCTGGAGGCAAGTGCCTGCGATCTGGCCGACGTGACGCGCGCGGTAGTCGCCGAGGCGGGCAGCGCGCATGGGGCGGACCGGATCCACCTGGACCTGCAGGGAGACACGCGGCTGCAGGGCGATCTGGATCGCCTTGGCCAGGTCGCCGCCAACCTGGTCGGCAATGCGCTGACCCATGGCAGCGAGGCGAGGGTGGAGGTGGATGGGCGCGACCCGCGCGGCGTATTGCTGCGGGTCAGCAACGCCGGCCGGATCGATGACGCGCTGTTGCCGCGACTGTTCGAACCGTTCAAGGCCAGCTTCCACCAGAGCAAGGGCCTGGGCCTGGGCCTGTACATCGTCGATCAGTTCGTCCGCGCGCACGGCGGGCGCATTGCGGCCCGCAACGAAGCGGGCCAGGTGGTGTTCGAGGCAATGCTGCCACGACGCTGCGACGGCACGGTCTTGGCGGCAACCTGAACGCTTCGGCCAGCGTTCCGGCGGACTGAGACGGACTGGTCCGCAACTGCCAGCGTGGGTGCCTATTCTCGCCAGCTTTCCTGCAGTGACTGGTCCGGATTCTCCCGGCGCCTGCAGGGCGATCGTTCGGCACCGACGCCAGTGGACCTGCTCGATCAGGTGGTGCAGCCGGCGCTGCATGCAGGCTGATGGTCTGCGCCGGATTCAGCGCGAAGCAGCCCCGCAGTACGCCGCATGCAGCGCCTGCAGCACGCCCAGCGCCGGCCCTTCAAGGACCCGGTAGTGGATCGCCTGCGCTTCGCGCCGGGTCGCCACGATATCCAGTCCGCGCAGCACCGCCAGATGCTGTGACAACGCCGATGCGCTCAGGCCGGTCAGTGCCTGCAGTTCCGGTACCGGCGCTTCACCTTCCACCAGGCGGCACAGCACCCGCAGCCGGGCCGGGTGGGCCAGGCTTTTGAGCAGCGTGGCTGCCTGCGACGCGTGTTCGGCCATCGCGGCGCTGTCGAGCTGGGTCCGGGCCATGGTTGACCATCTTATTTAGAATGATCTAATTTAGAATAATCTAAACAAATGGGCAATCCCATGTGCGGCAGCGAAGAGGGCAGGGCATGAACCTGCCATGGAGTGCGGCGGCAGGTGGTGCGTTGATCGGCGCCGCCGCGGTGCTGTTGCTCGCCACCATCGGACGCGTGGCGGGCATCAGCGGCATCACCGCAGGCAGCCTGCGCGCAGGCAAGGGCGAGCGTGCCTGGCGCTGGGCCTTCCTGGCCGGCCTGACCGCATCGGCGGGGCTGGTGCTGTGGTGGCAATCGGTGCCCGAGGCATCGCCGCGTGCGCTGCTGCGTGATGCGCTGCCGGCATGGCAGTTGATGGGAGCCGGCCTGCTGGTCGGCTTCGGTACGCGGCTGGGCAACGGCTGCACCAGCGGTCACGGTGTGTGCGGCATGGCCCGCGCTTCGAAGCGATCGCTGGCGGCCGTGCTGGTGTTCATGGCCTGCGCGATGCTGACCACCTTCCTGGTCCGTCATGGCGGAGGCCCAACATGAGCCGCGCAGTCTGGGCCGCCGGCGCGGCGGGCGCATTGTTTGGCATGGGGTTGGCACTTTCGGGAATGACCGACGCGCGTCGTGTCCTCGGCTTCCTCGACATCACCGGTGACTTCGATCCCACGCTGCTGTGGGTGCTGGGCTCGGCGCTGCTGGTCAGCGCGATCGGGCAGCGGTGGGTGTTGCGGCGACAGCAGCCGCTGTACGCAGACCGCTTCCGGCTGCCTGTTACCCGGCGTGTGGATGCTCGCCTGCTGCTGGGTGCCGCGCTGTTCGGGATCGGCTGGGGCTGGGCGGGCTATTGCCCAGGCCCGGCCATCGCCGGGGTGGCCGTGGCGTCGCGCGAAGCCCTGTGGTTCGTGCCTTCGATGCTTGCAGGATTCTGGCTGCACGACCGCTTCGTCCGTTGAGGCTTTCACCCCTGTCTCACCCTGCCTGGGGTCCTATCTTCGGATCACGGGGAAAAGGAGTGCAACGACATGGCACGGATGAAGTGGATGGGAAGGGGAATGCTGGCGGTCGCGCTGGCCGCAGCCGTGGCACCGGCACTGGCCTGCACGCGCGCGGTGTACCTGGGTGACAACGGCGATGTGATCACCGCGCGCTCGATGGACTGGAAGGTCGATGTGGCGACCAACCTCTACATACTGCCGCGCGGCATTGCGCGCACCGGCCAGGCCGGCCCGAAGTCGCTGGCGTGGACCGCGCGCTACGGCTCGGTGGTGGCCACCGGCTACGACGTGTCGACCACCGATGGCATGAACGAAAAGGGCCTGGTAGCCAACCTGCTGTGGCTGGTCGAATCGGAGTATCCGCAGCAGCGTGGCAACAAGCCGGGCCTGGCGATTTCGCTGTGGGCGCAGTATGTGCTGGACAACTTCGCTACCGTGGAAGAGGCGGTCGCCGCGTTGAAGCGCGAGCCGTACGCGATCGTCACCGACAAGGTGCCCGGTGAAGATCGGCAGGCGACGCTGCACCTGTCGCTGTCCGATGCCAGCGGCGACAGTGCCATCGTCGAGTACATCGGCGGCCGCCAGGTGATTCACCATGACCGGCGCTACCAGGTGATGACCAATTCGCCGATCTTCGAGCAGCAGCTGGCGCTCAACAGCTACTGGCAGCAGATCGGCGGCACGGTGATGCTGCCGGGCACCAACCGCTCTGCTGACCGTTTCGCGCGCGCCTCGTTCTACATCAACGCCATTCCCAAGGCCGAGGATCCGGTGGAGGCCCTGGCCAGCGTGTTCAGCGTGATCCGCAACGCGTCGGTGCCGTATGGCATCACCACGCCGGGTGAGCCGAACATCTCATCCACGCGCTGGCGCACCGTGGCCGACCACAAGCGGCGGCTGTACTTCTTCGAATCGGCATTGACCCCGAACACCTTCTGGGTCGATCTGAACAAGGTCGATTTCGCCGGCAAGGTACTCAAGCTCGACCTCGGCAAGGACCAGCGCAATACCTTCGCCGGTGATGCACTGGGCCAGTTCGTGCCCAGCGCACCGTTCGCCTTCCTCGGCGTCGACGGTTAGTTCGACGCCTGGCTGGAGGCCGGGTAGACCGCCTGGATCGTGCAGCTGCCGCGCGTGTACTGCGGCAGCGGGGCGATGCTTTCACCGCGCAGATCGTCTGTCTCGAATTCGGCAGTCATGATCCGATCGCCGGGATTGCCACAGATCAGGCCGTTCTGCAGGCCCGAGTGGAAGCTCAGCTGCGGCGCGCGGTCGAGCTGGCGGCAGTGGCTGCCGAGTTCGACCCGGTAGTAGCGATGGCCGCCATTGCGGCGCGGATTGGTCTCCACCAGCATGCCCTGCGGGTCGGATGACCAGGCACGCACGTTGCGCGTGGCAAAGCAGTAGGACGGTGAGCCGCCGAAGCTGCGACGCACCTCCTTGCGTTCGCGGATGGTCACGGCAGGCAGGGTAGCGGTGCGCAGGCGGCCGCTGTCGCGGGCGACGCTGGCATAATCGCGATTCTGCAGCGGGGTGACCGCGCTGATGGTGCATCGGCGGCCGTCGACCACGACGCGTTCGCTGGGGCGGCCGCAGGCCCAGCCGGCGGGGGCTTCCAGTTTCAGCGAAGTGGCACCGCGGACGCCGGGACAATCTTCGTTGAAGTCGATCCGATAGGCCTGGCCGGAGGCGGCGCGCAGTGCGATCGAGCGCGGTGATGCCTGCTCCACTTCCTGTACGCCGACAGCGTCCATGCAGTGCGGAGCCGGGGGCGTACGCTCCTGAGCGGAGACCGAAGCGGCGAGCGCCAGGCCGAGGCCGGTGGCGAGCGCCAGGGACACCTGCTGATGGGTCATGTCCTGCACTCCCTGCGTTGGATGACGGTTCGACTATAGCAACGGTTTGCACGGCCGTTGTTACACGCGCACACTGCTCGGATGGGCGCCATCTTCCATCTGCGGCACTACGGCCAGGCCACCGGCCTGGACCGCCATGACTACGCGCAGTGGGTGCTGCCAGTGCAGGGTGAACTGCAGTTCGAAATGGAAGGTCGCGGAGGTCGGCTGGACGTGCTGCAGGGGGCATTCGTGGCCGCCGGTGAGGCGCATGACCAGATGGCTGATGGTCCCAATGGTTTCGTGATCGTTGACTGTCCTCCGGGCGTACTTGATGACGGCACGCAGGAGCATCTGTGCCGGCAGCGCTGGCTGCATCTGCCGCTGGCATTGCGCCGACGCCTGGCTGAGGTGCAGGCAGGGCAGTCAATGCCGGCGCTGCTGCCGCAGTTGCTGCAGGTATTTGCACCTGCCGGCAGTGGCGCGCGCATGCAGGGTCTGTGTGCGGCGGTCCAGGCCGACCCCGGGCAGGCGTGGCCGGTGGCGCGCATGGCGGGGTTCGTCGGGGTCAGCGAGAGCCGTTTGCATGCGCTGTTCCGGCAGGAGTTCGGGCTCAGCCCGCAGGCCTGGCTCAGTGCAAGCCGGTTGCGTTGGGCCAAGCACCAGCTGCGCACCAGCGTGGCGCCGATCAGCGATATCGCGCTGGCCGCGGGCTATTCCGAGCAGAGCGCACTGACCCGTGCGCTGCGCCGCGAGTGCGGCCAGACTCCCGCAGCGTGGCGCCGGGGCGCCGGACTGTAGGGTCGAGCCACGCTCGGCTTTGCGCACGCGCGGCCGGTCAGGGCAATAGCCTCGGTCAAGAGCGCCCGCTGGCCAGTGCTTACACTGCGCGGCCTGTTCTCTCCCCCCGAAGAACCCGAATGCGCAACAACCCGATGGCCCTGGGCATCGCCAATGGCGTTGCCGCTGGCGCGCTGTGGGGCGTGGTCTTCCTCGCGCCCGCTGTGCTGCAGTCGTTCAACGCCCTGCAACTGTCCGCCGGTCGCTACCTGGTCTATGGCCTGATCGCCGTAGCCCTGTTGCTGCCGCGCTGGAAGCGGCTGGCACCGCGGCTGGGCCGCGCCGAATGGATCGGCCTGTTGTGGCTGAGCCTGGCCGGCAACCTCGTGTATTTCCTGTTGCTGGCCACGGCGGTGCAGTGGGCCGGCGGCGCGGCGGCGTCCCTGATTGTCGGCCTGATTCCGGTGGTGGTCACCCTGGTCGGCGTGCGCGAACAGGGCGCAGTGCCTTTGAAGCAGCTGCTGCCGGCACTGGGCCTGTGCGTGCTGGGCGTGGCCCTGGTTGGTTGGGAAGCACTGATGTCCGAGCACCTGGCAACCCCGTGGCGGCAGCGCCTGATCGGCCTGCTGTGCGCGTTCGGCGCGCTGTTCTCGTGGGCGTTGTACTCGATCGGCAACAGCCGCTGGCTGGCGCGTCGACCGGACTTGTCCAGCCACGACTGGTCGCTGCTGACCGGCGTCACCACCGGCGGCCTGGCCCTGCTGCTGGTGCCGATGGCCTTCATCGGGCACACCAGCGGGCACACGGCGGCGCAGTGGAGTGGTTTCTGGGCAATCAGTGCCGGTGTGGCGGTGGTGGCCTCGATCCTCGGCAATGCGTTCTGGAACCGCGCCAGCCGCCTGCTGCCGCTGACCCTGACCGGACAGATGATCGTGTTCGAGACGCTGTTCGCGCTGGCGTATGCCTTCGCCTGGCAGCAGCGCTGGCCTTCGCTGCTGGAAGCGCTGGCGATCGTGTTCCTGGTGGCCGGCGTGATGCTGTGCGCGCATGCCCATCGTAGTCCACGGGCGATCGCCGAACATGCCGACTGAATGCGTGCGTCAAGCGTGCTGATGCTGCCTTGGTCTCAGATGCAACCAAATGCCGGCACGTTGAGCGATGATCGCGGCACTGGTTTTTTGCATCGCAGCACTTGACAGCAGGCCGGCGCACAGTGTTTTCTGTGCGTCATGGTTCTTGATGCCGCCCACGCCAGCCTGATCGCTCCCGCTACCGCGGGCCGTTCGACTGCGCCGGTCGCCACCACCACCATTACCACCACCACCGTCACCACTGCCCTGGTGCGGCCCGTCGTCTTCGTGTAACTCCCGAAAACCACGGCCCCGCACCATACAGGTGGCGGGGAAACTCGACACCTGCATGCGACGGGGCCTCCTGCCGAGGTCTGCATGTCTTCCCACGCCCCCGCTCATCCCGTTGCCCCGGCCGATCTGGCTGCACCGTCCATCGTCGTGCACAAGTTCGGCGGCACCTCGGTGGCCGATGCCGAACGCTACCGCCATGTTGCGGCCCTGCTGCTGGCCCGTCCCGAATCGCTGCAGGTCACTGTCGTTTCGGCAATGAAGGGCGTTACTGACGCGCTGATCGAGCTGGCCCAGCTGGCGGCCAAGGGCGACGAAGCCTGGCGCGAGGCCTGGCATGCGCTGCGCGCGCGTCACCGTGGCGCCGCCGTGGCCCTGCTGGGCGAGCAGGTGGGCGAGACCGTCGAGTGGATCGACGCCCGCTTCGATCAACTGGCCGAAGTGCTGGCGGCGCTGGCGGTGATCGGCGAGCTGCCGCGCGAAGTGCTCGACCGCGTGCAGGGCCTGGGCGAAGTATTCTCCGCGCAGCTGCTTGGCACCCACCTGCGTGCCTTGGGCGAAGACTGTGCGGTACTCGATGCACGCGACGTGCTGGTGGTCGGGCATGGCGAACTGGGCGTGGATGTCGACTGGGAGTCCAGCGCGGACCGCCTGGCCAAGTGGCGCCTGCGGCATCCGCAGATGCGCCTGGTCGCCACCGGTTTCGTTGCCCGTGACCGCCATGACCGCATCACCACGCTCGGCCGCAATGGCAGCGACTATTCCGGCGCGATCTTCGCCGCGTTGTTCAATGCCGATGAACTGCACATCTGGACCGACGTCGACGGCGTGCTGTCGGCCGACCCGCGGCTGGTGCCCGAGGCGGTGCAACTGGAGTCACTGAGCTACGACGAGGCCTGCGAACTGGCTTATTTCGGCGCCAAGGTGGTGCACCCGCAGACGATGTCGCCGGCGATCCGCCTCGGCCTGCCGATCTTCATCCGCAATACGTTCCAGCCGGCGCATCCGGGGACGCGCATCAGCGCCGAGCGCTCGCCGCGCGGGCCGGTGAAGGGCCTGACCCTGAGCCCCGGGCTGTCCCTGTTGAACCTGGAAGGCACCGGCCTGATCGGCGTGCCCGGTACCGCCGAGCGCGTGTTCGCGGCGCTGCGCCAGGCGCAGGTGTCGGTGGTGATGATCTCGCAGGGTTCGTCAGAGCATTCGATCTGCTGCGTGGTGCGCGCTGCCGAAGCGGCGCGTGGCCGTGAGGCACTGCTGCACGCGTTCGCGCATGAACTGTCGGTAGGGCAGGTGCAGCGCGTGCAGGTCAGTGAGGGCGTCAGCGTGCTGGCGGCAGTGGGTGACGGCATGGCCGGCCAGCCCGGTGTGGCGGCGCGCCTGTTCGAGGCGCTGGGACGCGCGCAGGTGAACATCCTGGCGATCGCGCAGGGCTCGTCGGAGCGCAATATTTCTGTGGCGGTGGACAGTGCCGATGCCACCCGCGCATTGCGGGCCGCACATGCGGGCTTCTGGCTGTCGCCGCAGACGTTCGCGGTCGGCGTGATCGGGCCGGGCAACGTCGGCGCGGCACTGCTGGACCAGCTGCTGGCGGCCCGCCCGCAGCTGCTGGCCAAGGCCAATGTGGATCTTCGCCTGCGCGCGCTGGCCTCGCGTTCGCGCATGCGGCTGGAAGTGGACGGCCTGCACGCTGATTGGCGGGAGGCATTGCAGGACGCGGGCGAGCCCAGCGACCTGGATCGCTTCACCGAACACCTGCTGGCCGCGCACCTGCCGCATGCGGTGGTGATCGACTGCAGTGGCAGCGCCGACGTGGCCGAGCGCTATGAGGGCTGGCTGGCCGCCGGCATTCACGTGGTGACTCCGAACAAGCAGGCCGGTGCTGGCCCGCTGCCGCGCTACCAGCGCATCCGCGCTGCTGCGGCGGCCAGTGGTGCGCGCTTCCGCTACGAAGCCACGGTGGGCGCGGGCCTGCCGGTGATCACCACGCTGCGTGATCTGGTCGATACGGGCGACGAGGTGCTGGCGATCGAAGGCATCTTCTCCGGCACGCTGGCGTGGCTGTTCAACCGCTTCGACGGCAGTCAGCCGTTCTCGCAGCTAGTCGCGCAGGCGCGGTCGATGGGCTACACCGAGCCGGACCCGCGCGATGATCTTTCGGGCGTGGACGTGGCGCGCAAGCTGGTGATCCTCGCCCGCGAGGCCGGCCACGCGCTCAGCCTGGAACAGGTACAGGTGGAAAGCCTGGTGCCGGCGCTGCTGCGCGATGGCAGCGTGGATGACTTCATGGCGCGGCTGGGCGAGTCCGATGCCAGCCTGTTGCAGCGGTTGCAGGACGCGCGGGCGCGTGGCGCGGTGCTGCGCTACGTGGCACAGCTGGGCGCTGACGGTGCCTCGGTGGGCCTGCAGGAACTGCCCGCCGACCACGCCTTCGCCAACCTTCGGTTGACCGACAACGTGGTGCAATTCCGTACCCGTCGCTACTGCGACAACCCGTTGGTGGTGCAGGGTCCGGGCGCCGGCCCGGAAGTCACCGCCGCCGGTGTGTTTGCCGACCTGCTGCGGGTCGCGGCCGGTGAAGGAGCACGCCTGTGATCGCACGTGCGTTCGCGCCGGCCTCGGTGGCCAACGTGGCGGTGGGCTTCGACATTCTTGGTCATGCCATCGCCGGTGTTGGCGATACCGTGACCGTGCGCCGCATCGAGGAACCGGTGGTCTGCATCGAAGCGATCCGTGGCAGTGCGGTCGAGCTGCCGCTGGAGGCCGCCGGGAACACCGCCGGCGCTGCGCTGATGTCACTGCGCGAAGGCCTGGGCCTGGATTTCGGATTCGCGGTGGAGATCGACAAGGGCATTCCGTTCGGTTCCGGCATGGGCGGTTCGGCAGCGTCATGCGTTGCGGCGCTGGTTGCCGCCAACGCGCTGCTGGATGTACCGCTGTCGCGCGAGGCGCTGTATCCGTTTGCGCTCGATGGCGAGGCGGTGGCCAGCGGTGGCCGCCACGGCGACAACGTGGGGCCGCTGCTGCTGGGTGGTCTTGCGCTGTGTACGGCCGATCGCCTGCTGCCAATTCCGGTGCCGGCGACCTGGCACAGCCTGCTGGTGCATCCGCACGCGGTGCTGGAAACACGCCGTGCGCGCCAGGTGCTGCAGGGCAGCTACGCGCTGGGTGAATTCGTGGCACAGAGTGCGAACCTCGCGCTGGTACTCAGTGGTTGCCATCGTAGTGATGCGGCGCTGGTGCGGGCTGGATTGCGCGATGTGCTGGTGGAACCACGGCGGGCCGGCCTGATTGCAGGTTTCGAAGCAGCCCGCGATGCGGCGCTGTCGGCCCATGCAATGGGTGCGGGCATCTCCGGTGCCGGACCCAGCGTGTTCGCCTGGTTCGAGGACGCCGACCAGGCCCGCACCGCTGCCGCACCGGTGCAGGCGGCATTTGCCGCCGCCGGTTTCGACAGCGATGCCTGGGTGTCGCCGCTGGATGCACCGGGAGCCCGCTTGTGCTGAATCCTTCCCCTTTACTGGATACCGAACCCATGCAATTTGTTTCGACCCGGGGTCAGTCCCCGGCCGTTGGCCTCAGTGCGGCGATCGCTTCAGGATTGGCGCCCGATGGAGGGCTGTATGTTCCGCAGGTGCTGCCGGCGGCACGTGAGCTGCGGGCCGGCGCAACGCTGGCCGATACCGCCGCCGATCTGCTGGCACCGTTCTTTTCCGGCGACGCGCTGGAGTCTGCGTTGCCGTCGATCTGCCGGGAAGCGTTCGACTTTCAGGTTCCGCTGCGTGCATTGGGCGGCGGTGACCATGTGCTGGAGCTGTTCCATGGGCCGACGGCGGCGTTCAAGGATATCGGTGCGCGCTTCCTGGCCGGAACACTGTCGCGGCTGCAGGCCGGCAAGGACCGCGATCTGACGATTGTTGTCGCCACGTCTGGCGATACCGGCGCCGCCGTTGCTGCGGCCTTCCATCGCCAGCCCGGCGTGCGCGTGGTGGTGCTGTATCCGGATGGCCGCGTGTCACCGCGCCAGGCGCATCAGCTCGGTTGTTTCGGCGACAACATCCAGGCGCTGCGCGTGGCCGGTGCCTTCGACGATTGCCAGGCGATGGTCAAGCAGGCACTGGCTGACCGCGAACTGCAGGCGCAGGTGCCGCTGAGTTCGGCCAACAGCATCAGCCTCGGCCGCCTGCTGCCGCAGATGAGTTATTACGCGCATGCGGCGTTGTCCCATTACGCGACGCATCGTCGTCGGCTCAACCTGGTGGTGCCGACCGGCAACCTTGGCAATGCGATGGCGGCCGTGCTGGCGCGCGCGCTGGGCGTGCCGATCGGGCAGATCGTGCTGGCCACCAATGCCAATGCGGTACTGCCGGCGTATTTCAATGGCGGCGACTACCAGCCGCAGGCCAGCGTGGCCACCGTGGCCAATGCAATGGACGTAGGGGCGCCCAGCAACTTTGAACGCCTGCGCTGGCTTTACCTCGGAGATGACGCCGAGCTGCGCGCTGCGTTCCGCGCGTTCGCGGTGGATGACGTGACCATCCGCGCGACGATTGCGGCGGCGCATGCCAGCAACGGCGAACTGTTCTGCCCGCATACGGCCACAGCGGTGAAGGTGCTGCAGGACCTGCGTGCGCGCGGCGCCAAGGGCGACTGGGCGGTGGTGGCCACGGCGCACCCGGCCAAGTTCGAGGCCGTGGTCGAGCCGCTGATCGGCGAAACGGTGGCGGTGCCGCCTGCGCTGGATGCGTTGCTGCAGCGGCCCGCGCACGCGGAACCGTTGGCCGCGGAGTATGCGGCGTTGCGCGAGGTGTTGCTGCGTTGACCGGAGATGGACGTGGTTGCCGGCCAGCGGCCGGCACTACCCGTGCTGCGTCCACCTGGTAGTGCCGGCCGCTGGCCGGCAACCCAGCCAACCGCGATGCGGTCAGATCAACCCTTCACCGGCCAGCGTGCGCAACCCGTCCTCGTCGAGGATCTCCACCACGTTCAGGTGGGGCAGGGCGATCAACCCCTGCTGGCGCAGCTTGGTGAAGGTACGGCTGACCGTTTCCATGGTCAGGCCCAGATGGTCGGCGATGTCGCCACGCCCCATCGGTAGCGAGACGCGCAGGCCATCGCCACCCAGCTTGGCCTCGCGCGCGGCCAGGCGCAGCAGGAAGTCGGCCACTTTCTCGGCCGGCTGCAGCCGCGCCAGTGCCAGCGCGGCATCCTGGGCGGCGTCCAGCTCCTGGCAGGCACGCTGCAGCAGCTTGCGTTCCAGGTGCGGGAAACGGCTGCGAAGCGCCTTCATCTGCGGCAGCGCGACACGGCATACGCGGCTGTCTGCGATGGCCTCGATATCGTAGCGGTGGTGGTCACTGCCGCTCAGGCCCAGGTAGTCGCCAGGAAGCACGAAGCCATTGATCTGGCGGCGGCCATCGGCCAGGGTGCGCACCAGGCGCAGGGCACCGCCGGTCAATGTATAGACATGGTCGCGCTCTTCGCCGGTGCGGGCCAGGGTACTGCCCATGCTGACCTGCTGGGAAACGGTGACCTGTTCCAGTGCCTGCACTTCATCGGGCGACAGCGCCGAGCACACCGCAAGGTGGCGAACCGAGCAGTGCAGGCAGTCCAGCGTGTTGCAGGACGGCGAGGCGGGATCGTTGGTGGCGGGCGGAGCGCCGGAAGGCCGTGACATGTTGCGGGGGCGTATCGCGGGCGGGGAGGGCCTTATGATACTTCAAGCGGCCGTTCGACCCTGCCCGAGGCGGGGGCGCTAGAATGTCGCCCCCTCCCACGTCCCGTTCCAGCAGGAGTTCCGCCCGTGATCAAGCCCCGTACCCCGCCCGGCACCCTTGAACTGTTGCCGCGCGAGCAGATTGCGTTCCAGCGCATGCTGGACGTGATCCGTCGCAACTACGAGCGCTTCGGGTTCCTGCCGGTGGAGACGCCGGTGTTCGAGCTGTCCGACGTGCTGCTGACCAAGTCCGGTGGCGAGACCGAGCGCCAGGTGTATTTCGTGCAGTCCACCGGTGCGCTGGCCAACGCCGCCGAATCGGGTGACCGTTCGCTGCCGGAAATGGCGCTGCGCTTCGACCTGACCGTGCCGCTGGCGCGCTACGTGGCCGAGCACGAGCATGAACTGACCTTCCCGTTCCGTCGCTACCAGATGCAGCGGGTGTACCGCGGCGAGCGCGCCCAACGCGGCCGCTTCCGTGAGTTCTACCAGTGCGACATCGACGTGATCGGCAAGGACAGCCTGAGCGTGCGATACGACGCCGAAGTGCTGGCGGTCATCCACGCGGTGTTCTCGGAACTGCGCATCGGTGACTTCAGCATCCAGCTGAACAACCGCAAGCTGATGCGTGGCTTCTTCGAGAGCCTGGGCGTGGCCGAGGGCGAGCGCCAGCTGGCAGTGCTGCGCGAAGTGGACAAGCTGGACAAGCGCGGCGCCGATTACGTGCGCGAGACGCTGGTGGGCGAGGGCTTCGAGATTCCGGCCGAGCAGGTCGAGAAGATCCTGGCGTTCGTGGCCGTGCGTTCGCAGGGCCATGCCGATGCACTGGCGCAGCTGGCCACGCTTGAAGCCGACGCCGGTTCTTCGGAGATCCTGCGTACCGGCGTCGCCGAACTGCGCGAAGTGCTGCAGCTGGTGCAGGCGCTGGGCGTGCCGGAAACCGCGTACTGCCTGAATTTCTCCATTGCGCGCGGCCTGGACTACTACACCGGCACCGTCTACGAGACCACGCTGACCGACCACCCGCAGATCGGTTCGATCTGCTCGGGCGGCCGCTACGAAGACCTGGCCAGCCACTACAGCAAGTCGAAGCTGCCGGGCGTGGGCATCTCCATCGGCCTGTCGCGCCTGTTCTGGCAGCTGCGCGAAGCCGGCCTGATCGATGGCATCGAGGGCAGCAGCGTGCAGGCGCTGGTGGCGCTGATGGACGAGCAGGGCATGCCGCAGTCGCTGGACATCGCGCGCCGCCTGCGCGCCGGTGGCATCAATACCGAAGTGCAGATGGAGCCGAAGAAGATCGGCAAGCAGTTCCAGTACGCCGCCAAGGCCGGCATCCGCTTCGTGGTGCTGGCCGGCGAGGACGAGCTGGCGCGCGGCGTGGTGGCAGTGAAGGACCTGCTGCGCGAGCAGCAGTTCGAAGTCTCCCGCGACGAGCTGGCCAGCACCCTGCAGGTCGAGCTGGAGCAATCGAAGGTGATGTAACGGCCCCTGGCAGCATGCAGCGCTTCAACGAAACGCCCACCAACCGGTGGGCGTTTTCGTTTCCGGGCCCCGTTCCGGGGTCAGAGCCGTTTTCCTCTGGAAAACAGATCCGACCCCAGCCGTCCCGACAGCTCGCGACCACCTGTCGAGGGCGGGGTCGGTCCGGAACCCAGCTGTGCCGATGCTCCGCCCTCTGTGGGTGCGGGGCAGCTGCCCTGCCGCCCCAAACCCTGCATTTGACGCACCGCGCAAGAATGCGCTAATGTACTAACGCGCTATTACATTGATGCATGGAAACGACCCCGTGAAAGCCCGCCCCGAAATTGCCGCCAAAGACCCGAAGGCCGACCTTGAAGCCCTGGCCCGGGCCTTTGCCGCCCTGCGCGAGCCGGAACAGGTCGAGGCCTTCCTGCGCGATCTGTGCACACCGGCCGAGCTGGAAGCCATGGCCGACCGCTGGAAGGTGGTGCCGCTGCTGCAGCAGGGCGTGCCGTATCGCGAGATCCACGAGCGCACCGGGGTCAGCGTGACCACCACCGGACGGGTGGCGCGAACGCTCGAGCATGGCCATCGAGGCTATGCCGCCGCCATCGACCGCCTTGCTTCGCGCTGATCCGCGCCCCGTTCCGAACTTCGAGACCTCCCCCATGAGTGCAACCCAGGCAGCGCCGGCACGAGACCGGCTGCGTATCGCCATCCAGAAGAGTGGCCGGCTGGCCGAACCCGCGCGCAACCTGCTCAGCGCCTGCGGCCTGAGCTGGCGCGAGAGCCGCGACAAGCTGTTCTGCTACGGCGAATCGCTGCCGGTGGACCTGCTGCTGGTGCGCGACGACGACATCCCCGGCCTGATCGCCGACGGCGTCTGCGACCTCGGCATCGTCGGCCGCAACGAGCTGGACGAGCAGGCTGCGGCACGTCGCCAGATCGGCCTGCCGGATGCCTACCAGGCACTGCGCGGACTGGGCTTTGGCCAGTGCCGGCTGATGCTGGCGGTACCCGAGGAGTGGCAGTGGCAGGGACCGGCGCAGCTGGCCGGTGCCCGCATCGCCACCAGCTACCCGGCCATCCTCAAGCAATGGCTGGCCGAACAGGGCGTGGACGCACAGGTGGTCGAGCTGTCCGGGTCGGTGGAAATCGCCCCGCGCCTGGGTACCGCCGACCTGATCTGCGATCTGGTCTCCAGCGGCGCCACGCTGCGCGCCAACCAGCTGACCCCGGTGCACAACCTGCTCGACAGCGAGGCGGTGCTGGCCGGTGCGGTGCGCGTGCCGGATGATGCACGTGCATCGCTGCGCGCGATGCTGCTGCGCCGCCTCGACGGCGTGGTGCAGCGCCAGGACCGCAAGCTGTTGATGTTCCGCGCCAGCGAGGATCGCGTCGACGCGCTGGCGCAGCTGCTGGCCGATGCCGAGCCGCTGGTGCGGCTGCCGGCCGACGGCGGCGCACTGCGCCTGCAGACCATGTGCCCGGGCCCGCTGAGCTGGCAGCGCATGGAGGAACTCGAGCGCGCCGGCGCGCAGGGCTTGATGGTACTGAGCGTGGAGCGGTCGCTGGCATGAACCGTCTGATCTGGTCCCGACTTGATGAGGCCGCGCGCAGTGCGGCACTGACCCGCCCGGTGCAGACCGTGGCGCAGCAGACCCGCGATGCGGTGGCTACGCTGATTGCACAGGTGCGCGGGCAGGGCGATGACGCGCTACGTGCGATTACCGCACGTTTCGACGGCGTCGAGCTGCCATCGTTCGAAGTGAGCGAAGCCGAGTTCGCAGCGGCCGATGCCGCCGTCCCCGCCGAGCTGCGCCAGGCGATGGTCGAAGCTGCCGAACGCATCGCCCGCTTCCACGCCGCCGGCATGGGTACGCGGTATGCCGTGGAAACCGCACCGGGCGTGGTCTGCGAACGCATGCTGCGCCCGATCGGCCGCGTCGGCCTGTACGTGCCGGCCGGCAGCGCACCGCTGCCGTCCACCGCGTTGATGCTGGGCGTGCCCGCGCAGCTGGCCGGCTGCCCGCAGGTGGTGCTGTGCACGCCGCCACGCGCCGACGGCACGGCCGATCCTGCGGTGCTGGTGGCCGCACGCCTGACCGGCGTGCAGCGCGTGTTCAAGCTGGGCGGCGCCCAGGCCATCGCTGCGATGGCTTACGGCACGGCCAGCATTCCGGCCTGTGACAAGCTGTTCGGGCCGGGCAACAGCTTCGTGACCGAAGCCAAGCAGCAGGTCGCACAGGACGGCGCCGCCGCCATCGACATGCCGGCCGGTCCCTCCGAAGTGCTGGTGATTGCCGATGCAGGTGCAAACCCGGCGTTCGTTGCAGCCGACCTGCTGTCGCAGGCCGAGCACGGCCCGGATTCGCAGGTGCTGCTGCTGACCGACGATACCGCGATGCTGGCGGCGGTCGAGGCCGAAGTCGAGCGCCAGGTGGCCTTGCTGCCGCGCCAGCAGATCGCACGCCAGGCGCTGTCGGCCTCGCGGCTGATCCAGGTCGACTCGTTGGACGAAGCCTTCGCGATCAGCAACCGCTATGCACCGGAGCACCTGATCCTGGCATTGCGTGATCCGCGTGCGTGGCTGGACAAGGTGCAGGCGGCCGGCTCGGTGTTCCTGGGTGATTACACCCCCGAGGCACTGGGCGACTACTGCAGCGGCACCAACCACGTGCTGCCCACCGCGGGTGCCGCACGTGCCTACAGTGGTGTCAGTGTGGCCAGCTTCCAGAACCTGATCAGCGTGCAGAGCGCCAGCGCCGCCGGCCTGGCAGCGATTGGCGGTTGCGCGCGCATCATCGCCAGTGCCGAAGGCCTGGATGCACATGAACGTGCGGTCGCAGTGCGCATGGAGGTGGCAGCATGAGCACGGCGATCGAAGATGTGCTGGCACTGGTGCGCCCGGATCTGCAGGCGTTCGCCGGTTACAGTTCGGCGCGCAGCTCGTCGGTGCAGGGCGAGGTCTGGTTGAACGCCAATGAATCAGCCTGGGCCAATCCGGCAGACGCCGCAGGCAGTAGCCGGCGCTATCCCGAACCGCAGCCGTTGGCATTGCGTGAGGGACTCGCGGCGCTGTACGGCGTGACGCCACAGCAGCTGCTGATCGGTCGCGGCAGCGACGAAGCCATTGATTTGCTGGTGCGTGCCCTGTGCGTGCCGGGCCGCGATGGCGTACTGGTCACGCCGCCGGTGTTCGGCATGTACGCCGTCTGCGCACGCCTGCAGGGCGCCGCATTGATTGAAGTGCCGCTGGTGGACAGCGAGGATGGCCTGCGCGCCGATCTGGATGCGGTGATCGACACCGCCAGGGCGCGCAATGCCAGGCTGGTGTTCCTGTGCGCACCGTCGAACCCGGCCGGCAGTGATATCGCCCTGGACGAGGTCGAACGGGTGGCGGTTGCGTTGCGCGGGCAGGCACTGGTGGTGGTGGACGAGGCCTATGTCGAGTACGCGCAGCGTCCGTCGACGACCACGTTGCTGGCCGCGCACGCCAACCTGGCGGTGCTGCGCACGCTGTCGAAAGCACACGCACTCGCGGCCGCGCGCATTGGAACGCTGATCGCGGTCCCGGAGCTGATTGCCGTGCTGCGCCGCTGCCAGGCGCCGTATCCGGTGCCGACCCCGTGCGCGGAACTGGCCGTGCAGGCCCTGCAGCCGGCCGCGCTGGCACGCACCGCCGAGCGCGTGGCCACGGTCATCGCCGAGCGCGAACGCCTGCGAACGGCACTGGCCAGCCTGCCCGGTGTACGCCGGGTGTACGCCTCGTCCGGCAACTACCTGCTGGTCCGCTTCGCCGATGCGCAGGCGGCGTTCGATACGCTGCTTGCTGCAGGGGTGGTGGTGCGCGACCAGCGCGCCGCGCCGCAGCTGGGCGATGCGCTTCGCATCAGTATCGGCAGCCCGGAAGAGAATGACCGCGTGCTCGCGGCCCTGTCGGCGCGGAGGGCCGCAGCATGACCCCGATCCTGTTCATCGACCGCGACGGCACCCTCATCGAGGAGCCGTCCGATTTCCAGATCGACGCCTACGAGAAGCTGCGCTTCGTGCCGCAGGTGATCCCGGCGCTGCTGAAGCTGCGGGATGCCGGCTACCAGTTCGTGATCGTCACCAACCAGGATGGCCTGGGCAGCGACAGCTACCCGCGTGCCAGCTTCGATGGCCCCAACGAGCTGATGCTGCAGATCTTCGAAAGCCAGGGCATCACTTTCCGTGACGTGCTGATCGACTGCAGCTGGCCGCACGACAATGCGCCGACCCGCAAGCCGGGCATCGGACTGATGACGGCTTATCTGCAGGACCGCAGCATCGACTGGGCGCGTTCGGGCATGGTCGGCGATCGCATCACCGACCTGCAGTTTGCCGACAACCTCAACATCCGCGGTTTCCAGCTGCGCACCGCGCAGTTTGGTGGCGAGTGGGATTGGCCGGGCATTGCCCATGCGCTGGCCGATGCGCCGCGCACCGCCGTGGTCCAGCGCAACACGAAAGAAACGAAGATCCGCGTCGAACTGGACCTGGATTGCGCGGGTGATGCACGCATCTCCACCGGCCTGCCGTTCTTCGACCACATGCTGGAACAGATCGGCAAGCACGGTGGCTTCGCGCTGGACATCCAGGCCGAGGGTGACCTGCACATCGACGAACACCACACCATCGAGGATACGGGGCTGGCCCTGGGCCAGGCGCTGCGCGAGGCGCTGGGCGACAAGCGCGGCATCGGCCGCTACGGTTTCACCCTGCCGATGGACGAGACGCTGGCCAGCGCTGCGCTGGACTTCAGTGGCCGCCCGTACTTCGTGTTCGAGGGCGAGTTCAAGCGCGAACGCGTGGGCGATATGCCGACCGAGCTGGTGCCGCATTTCTTCCGCTCGCTGTGCGATGCCAGCGGCCTGAACCTCAACCTGCAGGTACGCGGCGACAACGATCACCACAAGGTGGAGGCGTGCTTCAAGGCCCTGGCCCGCGCGCTGCGTCCGGCGCTGGCCCGGCAGGGCACGGCACTGCCGAGCACCAAGGGGGCGCTGTGAGTGACGTTGCGCTGATCGATGCCGGCGGCGCCAACCTGGGCTCGGTGCGCTACGCACTGGAGCGCCTGGGTGCGACTGTGCGGCTGGTGCGCGATGCGGACGGTCTGGTCGGTGCGCAGCGGGTGATCCTGCCCGGCGTCGGCGCCGCCGGTCCCGGCATGCAACGCCTGCATGCGCAAGGCCTGGTGGAACCGCTGCAGCGACTGGAGGTGCCGCTGATGGGAATCTGCCTGGGCATGCAGCTGCTGTTCGAACGCTCCGAGGAGGCGGGTGTGGAGACACTGGGACTGATTCCCGGCGTGGTGCGCAAGCTGGTGCCGGCCTGCGGCATCCGCGTGCCGCACATGGGCTGGAACCGCCTGCTGCCGCTGCGCGAATCGCTGCTGCTGCGCGGCGTGCCGGAGCGTGCCAGCGCCTACTTCGTGCACAGCTACGCGGCCCCCCTCAATACCCACACCGTCGCTGCCTGCGACCACGGCGGCCTGTTCACTGCCGTGGTGGAGCAGGGACGTTACTACGGCGCACAGTTCCACCCCGAGCGCTCCGGCGAGACCGGCTCGCTGATGCTGCGCAATTTTCTCGAGGGCACTGCTGCATGAGTTTCATCGTCTACCCCGCGCTGGATATCCGCGACGGCCGCGTGGTGCGGCTGCGCCAGGGCGACTACGCGCAGGAAATCTCGTATGGCGACGATCCGTTGCCACGCGCGCAGGCCTTCGCCGCGCAGGGTGCGCAGTGGATGCATCTGGTCGATCTGGACGCCGCACGCGCCGGTGGCTACACCCTGGCGCCGCTGCTGGCTGCGATCCGCGCGCACACGCCGCTGCAGGTGCAGACCGGCGGTGGCGTGCGCGGCCGCGACGATGTGGCGCGCATCCTCGATGCAGGCGCCGGTCGCGTGGTGGTCGGCTCGCTGGCGGTGCGTCGCCCCGATGAAGTGGTCGGCTGGCTGGAGGAATTCGGCGCCGAGCGCATCACGATTGCGCTGGACGCGCGCCAGGACGCACAGGGGCAGTGGCAGCTGCCGGTGCACGGCTGGACCGAGAATGCCGGGGTGACCCTGGATGAGCTGGCTCAGCGCTACGCGCGCGCCGGCATGCGCCACCTGCTGTGCACCGACATCGCCCGCGACGGCATGCTGGCCGGGCCCAATATCGACCTCTATCGGCACCTGTCCGGCTTGTTGCCGGGTGTGGCGGTGCAGGCGTCCGGTGGCATCCGCGACGTAGCCGATGTGGCCGAGGCACGTGCCGCCGGCTGCGGCGGTGCGATTCTCGGCAAGGCACTGCTGGAGCAGCGCATGGACCTGGCGGAGGCACTGGCATGTTGAGCCGCCGCATCATTCCCTGCCTGGACGTGCGCGATGGCCGTGTGGTCAAGGGCGTGCGCTTCCGCGACCACGTCGACATGGGCGACATCGCCGAGTTGGCGCAGCGCTATCGCGACCAGGGGGCGGACGAGCTGGTGTTCTATGACATCGGCGCCAGCCCCGAGGCGCGTTCGGTCGACGTGGCGTGGATCGAGCGCATCGCACGCTTGATCGACATTCCGTTCTGCGTGGCCGGTGGCATCGACAGTGTGGAAACCGCGCGCCGCGTGTTGTTTGCCGGTGCCGACAAGGTGTCGATCAACTCGCCGGCGCTGGGGCGCCCGGAGCTGATCACCGAGCTGGCGGACGAGTTCGGCGTGCAGTGCGTGGTGGTGGGCGTCGATTCGGTGCGCGAGGCCGACGGGCAATGGCGGGTGCGTCGTTTCAGCGGCGATCCGGACAAGACCCAGGCGGTGCCGCTGCGCACCCTGGACTGGATCGTCGAAGCACAACGGCGTGGCGCGGGCGAGATCGTACTGAACTGCATGGACAGCGATGGCGTGCGCCGTGGCTACGATGTCGTGCAGCTGCAACAGGCGCGGGCACTGTGCCAGGTACCGTTGATCGCCTCGGGCGGTGCCGGTGCGATGGAGCACTTCGCCGAAGCCTTCGACCAGGCCGACGTCGACGGCGCGCTGGCCGCCAGCGTGTTCCACAGCGGCGCGATCGCCATTCCGGAATTGAAGCGCTACCTGCGCGGACAGCAGATCGAGGTGCGGGATGTCTATTGAAGTCAGGCCGTCGTTGGACGCATTGCAGGCGCTGGACTGGGCCAAGGGTGACGGCCTGCTGCCGGCGGTGGTTCAGGATGCCGATACCCTGCAGGTACTGATGCTCGGTTATGTCAGCGCCGAATCGCTGGCGGCCACGCTGGCCATCGGCCACATGACCTTCTTCAGCCGCAGCAAGCAACGGTTGTGGACCAAGGGCGAGCAGTCCGGCAACGTGCTGGTGGTGCAGTCGATCAGCGTCGACTGCGATGCCGATACTTTGCTGGTGATGGCACGGCCGGCGGGGCCAACCTGCCACACCGGTGCAGAGAGCTGCTTCGACCAGGCGCCGAAGGATTTCCTGGGCGGGCTGGGCCAGCTGGTGGCGATGCGTGAGGCGCAACGCCCGCCGGGCAGCTACACCACCAGCCTGTTCGAGGGCGGCATCCGCCGTATCGCACAGAAGGTGGGCGAGGAGGGTGTGGAGACCGCCCTGGCGGCGGTGGCGCAGGATGACGAGGCGCTGCTCGGCGAGGCCTCGGACCTGCTGTACCACCTGCTGGTGCTGCTGCGCGCGCGCAGGCTGTCGCTGGATGATGCGCGTGCGGTGCTGGAAAAACGCCATTGTTGACGTGTGGTAGTGCCGGCCGCTGGCCGGCAAGCCCCGGATGCCCGACGATCATGAGGTTGCCGGCCAGCGGCCGACACTACCGGCAATGCGTCATCGCGTGCGCGATGTCATCAACGGAATCTACAATAGGCGGTCTTTCTTTCCCGGACCGCCCATGAAACTGCCTGCCGCCTGGCTGTGCTGCCTGTTGCTGACCTCGCCGGCCTGGGCCGCGGACACCGTGGTCACCGGCAAGGTGTATCTGGAGCGTGACGGCAAACCTGGCCGCGGTGCGACCGATCCGGGCCTGGCCGGGGTGCAGGTCTCCAACGGCGAGGCCATCGTCAAGACCGCCGCCGACGGCAGCTACAGCCTGCCGGTGCGCGACGGACAGACCGTATTCGTGATCAAGCCCGATGCGTATTCGTTCCCGAAGGCGGCCGATGGCCTGCCTTCGTTCTGGCGCCACTATCGCCCGAACGGTTCGCCGGCGCTGAAGTACGGTGGCATCGCCGCCACCAGCGATGTCACCCGCAACTGGGATTTCGCCCTGCAGTCGGATCGCCATGACAGCCGCCGTGGTTTCCAGATGCTGGTGTTCACCGACTCCCAGACCGCCAGCCTGAAGGATATCGGCTACTACCAGCAGTCGATCGTCGCGCCATTGGTGGGACAGACCAAGGCGCGCATGGGCACCACCCTGGGTGACATCGTCAACGACGACCTGACCCTGTATCCGGCGATCAACAAGGTCACCACCGGACTTGGCGTACCGTGGTTCCACGTGCCGGGCAACCACGATCTCGACTTCGATGCGGCCAGCGACGAACACTCGCTGGACAGCTGGCGCAACATCTACGGTCCGGACACCTACGCGGTGGAAGAGGGCGGCGCCAGTTTCGTGTTCCTGGACGACGTGGTGTACGACCCCAAGGCCAAGCCGAAGTACATCGGCGGCCTGCGCGAAGACCAGTTCGCCTTCCTCGCCAGCTACCTGAAGAGCCTGCACAAGGATCGCCTGCTGGTGCTGGGCATGCACATCCCGCTGTTCGACGCGGCGCCGGGACGCGAGACCTTCCGCCATGCCGACCGCCAGCGCCTGTTCGACCTGCTGAAGGACTTCCGCAACGTGCTGGTGCTCAGCGGCCACAGCCACACCCAGCAGCACGTCTACCATGGCAAGGCCGAGGGCTGGAACGGCGACAAGCCGCTGCACGAATACAACGTCGGCGCCAACTGCGGTGCGTTCTGGTCAGGCGTGAAGAATGCTGCCGGCGTGCCGGACAGCACCATGAGCGATGGCACGCCGAAGGGCTATGCGTTGCTTGACGTGGCCGGCAATGGCAGCTACAGACTGCAGTACCGCGTGGCCGGAAAACCGGCCAGCGAGCAGATCGGCCTGCATGCGCCGAAGGTGCTGCGCCAGGGGGCCTACCCGGCCTGGGGCATCTATGCCAACGTCTACATGGGTGAGGATGCCAGCGTGGTCGAGTACCGCGTTGATGGTGGCGCCTGGCAGCCGATGAAGCAGGTCAGCCAACCCGATCCGCGCCTGATGGTGGAGAACGTGGCCGACGATCTTGCAGACAGCCTGCGTGGCTACGACCGCTCGCCGGAGGCCACCGCATCGCCGCACCTGTGGCGTGGCGCGCTGCCGACCGATCTGGCCGTGGGCAGCCACAAAGTCGAGGTACGCTCCACCCAGCCCGACGGCGCGGTGTTCACCGCCAGCACCAGCTACAGCCTGCAGACTGCCCAGCCCTGACCCCGCACACCACCGCTCCAGCGAAAGGACCCCGCATGGATATCCGCTTCATGGCCGGCACCACGCCGGTGACCCTCAGCCGCCACTGGTTCACCGGCGCGATGCTGCTGCAGAGCGCTACCGAGAAGGTCTGGGTGCAGCACCCGCTGCATCCGGGCACCCACTTCTCGTTCTCGCTGGTACAGTCGTGGCTGCGCCACATTGCTGGCCATGAAGTGCTGGTAGAACGCACCCGGCCGCTGCTGTTCGCCGGCTTCCGCCCGCAGCGCCTGCGCGTGCTGGTGGACGGCGTGCAGGTGGCCGAACAGGAAGGCATGTAGGCCACCCTGAACCACCGGCGTGCTAGGCAAAGCCGCCCCGATGCCTGAGAATCGGGGCGATTCAATCGATCCAAGCAGGCCAGCGTGACCATCGCAGCAGCGTCCCCGGTTTCCTCCGACTCCGCCCGCGGCGGTCTTCCGCGCCATCTGGTCGTCGCCGATGTCGGCGGCACCTTCGCCCGTTTGGCGTTGGCTGAAACGCAACCCGGCCAGGCGCCGCTGCTGGGCAGCCATCGCACCTACGCCTGCGCCGGGCATCCCAGCCTGGCGGCGATCCTTGCTGATTTCACCGCTGGCCTCAGCCAGCCGGTGCAGACCGCCGTGGTGGCCATCGCCGGCCTGCTCGATGGCGATGTGCTGATCAATTCCAACCTGCCGTGGACCGTATCGCTGTCGGCCACCCGCGCGCAGTCCGGGCTGCGCGAGCTGCAGCTGATCAATGATTTCGAGGCGGTGGCACTGGCCATCCCGTACCTGCAGCGCGAGACGCTGGTGCCACTGAACGGCGACGCCGATCCGGCGCAGGCGTTCCCGGCGCTGGTGCTGGGCGCGGGCACCGGCTTGGGCGCTGCGCTGCGTTTCGCCGATGGCGAGCGCCCGGTGCTGGCCAGCGAGATCGGCCATGCCGCGCTTGGCGCCGGCAACGCGCTGGAACTGCAGGTGCTGGGCAAGCTGCTTCAGCGCTGGGCGCACGTGGACAACGAGCGTGTGCTTTCCGGCAGCGGCCTGATGAACCTGTATCCGTGCCTGTGCGAACTGCGTGGCGTCACCCCGGTGTGGTCCAGCACCGAGGCGCTGATCGGCGCCGCCCGCAGCGGCGAGGATGCGCTGGCGGTGGAGACGCTGCAGGTGTTCTGCGCCTGGCTGGGCAGCCTGGCCGGTGACGCGGCGATCGCCGTCGGCGCACGCTCGGTGTACCTGGCCGGCGGCATTTCCGCGCACGTGCAGGATTTCCTGGCCGATGGCCGTTTCCGTGAGCGCTTCCTCAACAAGGGCGTGCTGACCGAGGTGCTGCGCCAGGTGCCGGTATGGCGCGTGGAGCATGGCCAGCTGGGGGTGCTGGGCGCAGCGGTCTGGCACGCCGCACGGCAGCCCGCGCACGACTGATCGCTGCGACCGGCATCGTGCCGGCCGCACATTGCAGACTGGGAGGGGAAGATGGTGGATCGCAGGCAGTTCCTGCAGGCCGGAGCACTGGCTGCAGGCATGGCAGCATTACCGGGCGTACGCGCGCGCGCGCAGGGTGGAGCCAAGGTGGTTTCGACCTGGGACTTCGGCGTACCGGCCAACCAGGCTGCGTGGAAAGTACTGGCGCAAGGTGGCAGCGCGCTGGATGCGGTGGAAGCCGGTGCGCGCTGGGCCGAGAGCGAACTGTGCAATCCCACCGTCGGTCATTGCGGCAACCCGGATCGCGACGGCGTACTGAGCCTGGATGCCAGCATCATGGATGGCGATGGCCGTTGTGGTGCGGTGGCCGCGCTGGTCGACATCCTGCATCCGGTGTCGGTGGCCCGCAAAGTGATGGAGAACAGCCCGCATGTGCTGCTGGTGGGCGAGGGCGCGCAGCAGTTCGCGGTGCAGCAGGGTTTCGAACGCCAGCGCCTGCTGACGCCGCAGGCCGAAGCGGCCTGGCGCGAGTGGCTGAAGACCGAGAAGTACCAGCCGCAGATCAATGCCGAGCGCCGTGGCATCCCCGGCAACAGCGACAACCACGACACCATCGGCATGCTGGCGCTGGATGCCAAGGGCCATCTGGCCGGTGCCTGCACCACCAGCGGCATGGCCTGGAAGCTGCATGGCCGGGTCGGCGACAGCCCGATCATCGGTGCCGGCCTGTATGTCGACAATGAAGTGGGCGCGGCCACTGCCTCGGGCGTGGGTGAGGAGATGATCCGCAACGCCGCTTCATTCCTGGTGGTTGAGCTGATGCGCCAGGGGCGCTCGCCGGCGCAGGCCTGTCGCGAGGCGATCGACCGTGTGGTGCGCAAGCGCCCGGAAGCGAGCAGAACGCTGCAGGTGTGCTTCCTGGCCATGAACAAGCAGGGCGAGGTGGGCGCGTACGCGTTGCACCGCGGTTTCGTCTACGCGGTGTGTGATGCGCAGCGCCAGGATGACCTGCGCGACTCGCCGTCGATCTACACGAGCACGCAGGCGTGAGCACGCGGCGCACCCTGGAAATCGCCAGCAACTCGCTGGCCTCGGCGTTGGCGGCGCAGGCCGGCGGGGCCGACCGCATCGAGCTGTTCGACAACCTGGCCGAGGGTGGCACCACGCCGTCGTTTGCCACCATCGCGATTGCCCGCGAACGCCTGTCGATTCCGCTGTTCGTACTGGTGCGCCCGCGGCCGGGTGATTTCCACTACGACGCGTTGGAAACCGAACTGATGCTGCGTGACATCGCGCAGTGCCGTGCCCTCGGCTGCGATGGCGTTGTGATCGGCGCACTGGATGTGCAGGGCAACATCGATCTGCCGCTGTGCCGCGAACTGGTGCAGGCCGCCGGGCCGTTGCAGGTGACCTTCCACCGCGCCTTCGATGCCGCCCGCGACCTGCCTGCCGCACTGGAGCAGGTGATCGGGCTGGGATGCCAACGGGTATTGACCTCGGGGGGCCAGGCAAGCGCCGAGGCCGGTGCCGAGGTGCTGGCGGGCCTGGTTACCCAGGCGGCGGGGCGCATCACGGTGATGGCTGGTGCCGGACTGGGCCCGGCCAACATTGCCACGGTCGCGCGGAAGAGTGGCTGCAGCGAACTGCACGCCTCGGCCAAGGGCCTGCGGCGCTCGGCCATGCAGTTCCAGAATCCGGCCCTGCGCGGCCTGGACCCGGACTGGAGCCAGACCGCCACCGCCACCGTGGCCGCACTGCGGCAGGCGCTGGACGGCTGATTGCAGGCGCGGGGTCGGATCCCTTCGCAGAAGGGCTCCGACCCCACCCGACGCAATCGGGTCAGAGCCCCTCTGCGAGGGGATCCGACCCCGGACGCTGGCTTGCGCCGGACAAATCCGTTCCGCGCGCGATTGTCGCGATCATGTCATTGACGTGTGCGCTGTTCTCTCAGCGATGTTTCGCAACCCTTTGATTGTTCTTGATACCTGCGGCCGATAGCGGCATTGCACCGGGCATTGCTGCGTCGCCGCATGCCGGGCGTGGTTCAGCTGTGCTTTAGTTTGGATCGATCCACAGGGGAGGGCGTCGCGACGGTCTTGAACCGATCCAGGCGCCCGGATCAGCCGTAGTGCCGCGCCACTACCCGTCCGTGCGTCCACACTTTCGAAGAGCAACCACCCATGGCTCAGATCGTCCGCAAGCGTCGTCACCTGCTGTCCCAGGCCCTGGTCCTGGCCCTGCTTCCCCTGGCTGCCAATGCGCAGGAAGCCTCAAGCTCGTCCACCAAGGATCTCGACGCGGTCACCGTGACCGGCTCGCGCATCAAGCGCGCCAGCGTCGAAGGGCCGGCGCCGGTCAATGTGATCACCGCCGCGCAGATCCAGAAGGAAGGCTTCGTCAGCGTGTACGACGCGCTGAAGACGCTGACCGAAGCGACCGGCACCGTCGAGGCGGCCTCGCAATGGGGCTCGCACACACCCAACGCCAGCGGCCTGAACCTGCGCGGCATGGGGCCGAACCGCTCGCTGCTGCTGGTCAATGGTCGTCGTGTGGCCGACTACCCGCTGCCGTACGGCGGCGAGACCAACTTCTCCAACTACGGCAACATTCCGGCTGCTGCGGTGGAACGCATCGAAGTACTGACCGGAGGCGCCTCGGCCATCTACGGTTCCGATGCGATTGCCGGTGTGGTCAACGTCATCCTGAAAACGAACTACGACGGTGATGAAGTGCGCGTACGCGGCGGCACGTCGACCGAAGGCGGCCGTGATACCTGGGATCTGTCCTGGGCCGGCGGCAAGACCGGTGACAACTGGAGCGTGACCTACGCGCTGCAGTACACCAAGCGCGATCCGTTGTTCGGCCGTGACCGCCCGCAGATGGACGACGCAGACGATGCGCCGTACCCATCCTGGAACATGGAACAGCGCAAGGTCGGCTTCCGTCCCGCTGCCGGCCTGGCGCTGATCGATCCGAGCAACGGCCAGCGCCTGGCGCCACCGGCCGGCACCTGCGAGAAGTTCAACGGCGAGTACTACACGGCCGACCGGCTGGTCTACAACTACGCTGCCAACACCATCACCAATACCGGCCGCCTGTGCGGCATGAGCGCCGACTACGCCAACTGGCTGCTCACCGGCGGTGCCGAGAACGTGTCCGGCAACCTCTATGCCACCTTTGATTTCAGCACCAACCTGCAGGCCTGGACCAACCTGGCGGTGTACCGCTCGGAGGCGATATGGGGCACCAATCCGCCCAGCGTGTCGCTGATCGACGATGACAACGGCTATTACTGGGATGCCAACCGCAACCGCCCGATCCTCGGCGTGCGCCAGTTCACCCCGAACGAAGTCGGTGGCCTGGATACGCTGCGCAACACCAACCGCGAACTGTCCTGGGACTGGAGCGCCGGCCTGCGCGGGCGCCTGGCCGACCGCTTCGACTGGAGCGCAACGGTAGGGCGTTCGTACTACCGTGTGGAAGAGCGGCAGAACGTGGTCGACAAGCAGAAATCGTACGACTACTTCCTCGGCCCGAAGCTGGGCACCACGGCCGATGGCGAGGCGATCTACGCCTTGAACGAATCGCGCTGGTGGAATCCGCTGACGCCGGACCAGTACTGGCAGATGGGTACGGTGGCGAAGAACCGTGCGGCGTCCTGGGTCAACCAGGCCTCGGCGGATATCACCGGCGAACTGTTCCAGGGCTGGGCCGGCCCGATCTCGTTCGCCGCGGTGGCTGAAGTCGCGCAGCAGGGTTATCACCTCAGCCCCGACCCACGCGCAGGCATCGACTTCGACCTGCAGAACGTCGATCGCGGTGGCGGCGAGCGCACCCGCTATTCGGCCGGCGTCGAATTCAAGATTCCGCTGCTGGACAGCGTGACCGCCACTGCGGCCGCGCGCTATGACCGCTATGGCAACTACAAGGCCGACGACAGCAGCGAAGCACTGAACATCGGCAGCCAGAAGGAAACCACCTGGAACGTCGGCCTGGAATGGCGCCCGGTTGAATCGTTGCTGGTGCGTGGCTCCTATGCCACCAGCTTCCATGCGCCGGACATGCATTACCTGCTGGGCCAGCCGAGCAGCTCCGAAGTGCAGACCTATGACCGCCTGCGCTGCATCCAGAGTGGCGCGTACCTGGTCAACAACTGCGGCGTGGGCAACACCGATGTCTGGTACACCTTCGACGTGAACCGGCGTGGCACGCCGCTGCTGCGCTCGGAAACCGGTGATTCGTGGACGGTCGGTTTCGTCTGGGACGTGATGCCGAACCTGTCGGTCAGTGCCGACTACTGGGCGATCAAGCTGGAAGACATGATCGTCGACGTCGGCGCCGATGAGGTGCTGGCCAGCGAGGCCGGCTGCCTGACCGGCAAGAACATCGATGGCACGCCATGGGCCAATCCGGCCGGTGGCGAGTACTGCGCCGGCATCCTGGCCCGCGTGAACCGTGACAGCAACGGGCGCCTGGTATCGATCGAGCGCGGCCCGTTCAACCTGGCCAGCCGCGAGGTGCGTGGCATCGACCTGACCGCACGCTATCGCCTGGACACCGCGCAGTGGGGCAGCTTCCAGCTGGGCCTGAACTACACCAACCAGATCTCCACCAAGGAACAGCGCTACGCCAACGACCCGAATCCGGAGCGGCGCGATCGTGACCTGCGCAGCAAGCTGCGCGCGAGCCTGGCCTGGCAGCGTGGCAACTGGAACGCCAATGTCTACGCCGACCGCGTCGGCTCGGTACCGGGCGTGCGCTATCACTGGGGCACCGACCGCCTGGACAACCCCGGCGGCTGCCTGCCGTTCGCCGATGGCTACGTGCCCAGCGACAGCCCGTCGCTGAACTGCCTGGAGCCGGCGACGCGTCCGGACGGCTCGCCCAACCCGAATCCCAATGCCGGGCAGCAGACCGCACGGTACTTCGGCCGGGTCGGGCCGTTCATCACCTGGAACTTCAACGTGGGCTACCAGGTGACCGAACACGCGAAGGTGAACGTGTACGTCAACAACGCGTTCAACTCGGCCAGCTGGAACCACAAGGATCCGTACAAGCTGGACTACGACTTCGCCCCGACCCGCCTGCTGGGCGCGGTGGGCCGTGAGTTCGCGCTGGAGTACGTGTTCACCTTCTGAGGCGGGTTGCAGGCGGTACGCCGGGCATGGCCCGGCGCTACCGCTTGGTCCCGGGGCGGCTGGATTTGACCTTCCCACGATGGCAAGGTTTAGCCTGTCCGCATTCAGAAGGAACCCCGGGAATCCGATCATGAGTACGCCTCGCGCCACTGCAGTCCCCGCCAGCCCCTCCACCATCAGCCTTCCCATCGAGGGCATGACCTGTGCCAGCTGTGTCGGCCGGGTCGAGGCAGCGCTGTCCAAGGTCGAGGGCGTCGGCAGTGTCTCTGTGAACCTCGCCACCGAGCGCGCGGACATCCGGCCCTCCGGTCCGGTTGATCGCGCGGCGCTGATCCAGGCGGTTGAACGTGTGGGCTACGACGTACCCGCCGCGACCGTTGAACTGGCGGTGGAGGGCATGACCTGCGCATCCTGCGTGGGTCGCGTGGAGCGCGCGCTGCTGGCGGTGCCCGGGGTCAGCCAGGCCAGCGTGAACCTGGCCACCGAGCGCGCCACCGTGCGCGGCGTGGCTGATACGGCCACCCTGGTGGCGGCCATCGACAAGGTCGGCTACGCCGCCCGCCCGATCGAGGCCGGTGTGCAGTCCGATGATGAAGCCGCTGAAAAGAAGGATGCCGAGCGCGCCGAACTGAAGCGCGACCTGATCGTGGCGACCGCGCTGGCGCTGCCGGTGTTCGTGCTGGAGATGGGCTCGCACCTGATTCCCGGCATGCACGAATGGGTGATGGCCACCATCGGCATGCAGGCCAGCTGGTACCTGCAGTTCGTACTGACCCTCCTGGTGCTGGCCATTCCCGGCCGCCGTTTCTACCAGAAGGGGTTCCCGGCACTGCTGCGGCTGGCGCCGGACATGAATTCACTGGTGGCGGTGGGCACCGCCGCGGCGTTTGGCTACTCGGTGGTGGCGACCTTTGCACCGCGGCTGCTGCCGCCGGGCACGGTGAACGTCTACTACGAAGCGGCAGCAGTCATCGTCGCGCTGATCCTGCTCGGCCGCTTCCTCGAGGCCCGCGCCAAGGGCCGTACCTCCGAAGCGATCAAGCGTCTGGTCAACCTGCAGGCCAAGGTCGCCCATGTGATCCGTGACGGCCGCACCGTCGACATCCCGGTCAATGAAGTGCAGAGCGGCGACATGGTGGAAGTGCGGCCGGGCGAGCGCGTGCCGGTCGATGGCGAGGTGGTTGAAGGCCGCAGCTACATCGACGAATCGATGATCAGCGGCGAGCCGATCCCGGTCGAGAAGCAGCCGGGCAGCAGCGTGGTGGGCGGTACGGTCAACCAGAAGGGCGCACTGACGGTACGTGCCACGGCGGTGGGCGCGCAGACCATGCTGGCGCAGATCATCCGCATGGTCGAACAGGCGCAGGGCTCGAAGCTGCCGATCCAGGCGGTGGTCGACAAGGTCACGCTGTGGTTCGTGCCGGCGGTGATGCTGGCCGCGCTGGCGACCTTCGCAGTCTGGCTGATCTTCGGCCCGTCGCCAGCCCTGAGCTTCGCGCTGGTCAACGCGGTAGCGGTGCTGATCATTGCCTGCCCGTGCGCGATGGGGCTGGCCACGCCGACCTCGATCATGGTCGGGACCGGCCGCGGCGCCGAAATGGGCGTGCTGTTCCGCAAGGGCGAAGCACTGCAGCTGCTGAAGGACGCGAAGGTGGTGGCGGTGGACAAGACCGGCACGCTGACCGAAGGCCGCCCGCGCCTGACCGACTTCGAGATCACGGACGGTTTCAATCGCAGCACCGTGCTGGCGGCGGTTGCCGCAGTGGAGTCGCGCTCTGAGCATCCGATTGCCCGCGCCATCGTCGATGCAGCCACCGAGCAGGGCATCGCGCTGCCATCGATGGTCGATTTCGAATCGGTCACCGGCATGGGCGTGCGTGCCAACGTTGATGGTGCGCGGGTGGAGGTCGGTGCCGATCGCTTCATGCGCGACCTGGGCGTGGACATCACTTTGTTCGCGACGCTGGCGGCAGAGCTGGGCACCCAGGGCAAGTCGCCGCTGTATGCCGCCATCGACGGTCGCCTGGCCGCAATCATCGCGGTATCCGATCCGATCAAGCCGAGCACGCCGGCCGCAATCGCGGCACTGCATCAGCTTGGCCTGAAGGTGGCGATGATCACCGGTGACAACGCTGGTACCGCGCAGGCGATCGCGCGCCAGCTCGGCATCGACGAAGTGGTGGCCGAGGTGCTGCCGGAAGGCAAGGTCGAGGCGGTGCGCCGCTTGAAGGCCACGCATGGCCATGTCGCCTTCGTCGGCGACGGCATCAACGATGCGCCGGCACTGGCTGAAGCCGATGTCGGCCTGGCCATCGGGACCGGCACGGATATCGCAGTGGAATCGGCCGATGTGGTGCTGATGTCGGGCAACCTGCAGGGGGTGCCGAATGCCATCGCGCTGTCGAAGGCGACGCTGGGCAACATCCGGCAGAACCTGTTCTGGGCCTTCGCCTACAACACCGCGTTGATTCCGGTGGCCGCCGGCGTGCTGTACCCGGTCTGGGGCGTGCTGCTGTCACCGGTGTTCGCGGCCGGTGCAATGGCACTGTCCAGCGTGTTCGTACTGGGCAACGCGCTGCGCCTGCGCCGTTTCCAGCCACCGATGGCAGATGCCGCCGCAGCGACCCATTGAAGGAGATCCGTATGAACATCGGTGAAGCTGCCAAGGCCTCCAGCGTGTCGGCGAAGATGATCCGCTACTACGAACAGATCGGTCTGATTCCCGCCGCTGATAGAACCGAGTCGGGCTACCGGGCGTATTCGCAGGCGGACATCCACCGTCTGCGCTTCATTCGCCGCGCGCGCGATCTCGGCTTCCAGGTGGCCGAGATCACTGATCTTCTGGGCCTTTGGAATGACACCTCGCGGCACAGCGCCGACGTGAAGCACCTGGCCGAACAGCACATTGCCGATCTGGAACAGCGCATCGAGCACATGCGGCAGATGGCCGACACGCTGAAATCGCTGATCAGTTGTTGTGCCGGCGACGAGCGCCCGGAGTGCCCGATCCTGCAGCGGCTGGGTGAGGACGATCAGACGCCGGTGCCGGTCGATACCGCGAAGACCGGTGCGGTGCGGCGGCGTACGCACAAGCATTGACTCGATATCGCATGCATGAAAAAGCCCGCCGGGTGCAGCGGCACCGGGCGGGCTTTCCTGTGTGAGACGGGGGCAGGGGATCAGGCAGTGCGCGGCGGGAAGCCTGCGTCGTTCACTGCGGCGAAGACGTCTTCCTGCGATGCGGTGGTCTGCACCTTGACCAGGCCGGTCGGCGGGTCGGCGACCACGCTGGCGTTGGGATCGATCTGCTGGATCGCACGGGTCACGCTGCGCGCGCAGCCGCCGCAGGTCATGCCATCGACATGGAATTCCATCTGTAGCTCCTTCGGTGCTCTTGGGGTGGAGTCAGTGTGCACCTTCCAACGATGGCAGGGTCAAGCGCCGGGCTGAACGAAAGGCAAGCGCCGACAAGAAAAAACGGCAGCCACCTGTACCAGCGCGGCTGCCGTGGAGGAACGTCCCCGCCAGGGCGGGGCGTGGGTTGCACCGGGGCACGCCCGGGCAACCCGGTGTTGCCTTAGAACTTCCAGGTAGCGCCGAAGTACAGCTGGCGGCCTGCATAGGTATTGGAGACCAGGCGTGCCTTGGTGTCGCTTCCCAGGTGCACGCGCTGCTCGGACTTGGTGGCATTGATCACCGAGGCGGTCAGGGTCCAGTCCGGGGTCAGGTTGTAGGCCACGTTCAGGTCCAGCTGGTCATACGGCTCGGTGTAGACGGTGAGGCCATTGTTGAGCCCACCGACCACCTGGCCGCGACGGTTGAACGAGGCGCGCGCGAGGAACTTCTCGTTCTCGTAGAAGACCGTCACGTTGGCCTGGTTCTTGGCGCTGCCGACCAGCGGCGAGGAGCCGATTTCCTGCCCGTCCAGAACAATGGAAGCCAGGTTGGTGTCGTTGTAGGTGTAGTTGGCCTGCACGCCGAAGCCGAAATCGAAGGTGTACTGGCCATACAGCTCGACGCCCTGCGACACACCATCGCGGCCATTGGCCTGGGTCTCGTAGCGCTGCACGTTCACCGCTTCACCGTTGATGACCATGGGCGTGTCGCGCACCACCGGCAGGGTGAAGTTGTCCACGTTCTTGCGGAACAGGCTGACGCCGGCGACCGCGCCCGGCTGGAAGTACCACTCCAGGCCCAGGTCGAACTGGGTGGCCTTGAACGGCTCCAGCTGCTTGTTGCTGCCCTGGCCGACCCAGCCTGCGGTCGATGCGCCACCGGCAACGCGGCGATCATTGACGTACTCCTCGCTGTAGTAGCTCAGTGCGCCCGGTGCTGCGATGTCGGTGTAGCCAGGGCGGGCGATCACCTTCGATGCGGCACCACGCAGCACCAGCGTGTCGGTGATGTCCCATGCAATGTTGAAACTCGGCAGCACGTCGGTGTAGGTGCGGTCCACGCCGATCAGGCTGTAGGTCTTGCTCTGCGCCAGGTCATGCGGCAGGCGCACGAAGCCGCTCTCGCAGCTGTAGGTCGGGTAGGCCGCAGCGGCGGGATCGGTGCACGCCATCGGCGCGCCGGACGCGTTGTCCAGGAAGTAGTCGTTGAACTTCTCGATCGAGTCGGAAGACTGCGCGAACTGCTTGGTGCGCACCACACGCACGCCGACATTGCCGCGCAGGCGCTCGGTGCGGAAGTTGGCCTGGAAGTAGCCGGAGTAGATCTTCTCGTTGACGTTGTAGACGAAGTCTTCCTCGGTACGGTTGTGCGAACCACCGTAGGTCTTGTTCAGATAGTCGATGTACGCCGGGTAGTTGATGCCCGGGAACACGTTGGCATTGAAGCCACCGGCAATGTTGCTGATCGGGTTCGACAGGAAGAAGCCGGGCTGCGCATCGCCGGCAGTCGGATCGCAGCCACTCTGGTAGCGGCTGTTGTCATAGTCGGCCGGGTCACGGCCCGGGCATACCCAGTAGGTGTTGCCGGTGTTGCGGTGGACCTTGCCATCACGGTACTTGGCACCGAACTGGATCGAATCCAGCCAACCGGACTCGAACAGCTTGGTCACGTCGGCCTGGAAGTAGTTCTGCTTGACCTCGGTGCGCTTCCACGACGAATCGGTCGAGCCGGTGTCGACTTCGGCGATGCCGTTCATCAGCTGCTGCTGCAGGTCGGGCGAGAAGGTGGCAGACGGCGTGCCGGTCAGGTCCCATGCGCTGTACTGGTTACCGGACAGGTAGTCGTTGCCGACCTTGCGGCGCGGCTTGGCCGACATGCGGAAGTTCATCGACGGACCACCTTCAGACCAGGTGCGGCCACCGGTGAACGAGGCCTTCCACAGCGGGCTGATGTCCCAGTCGATGGTCAGGTCGGCGGTCTGCGACAGCGCCTTTTCCTTGCTGTAGCCACCGGTCAGCTGCGGTGTCGGAATCGTGCAGTCGTCCGGGCCCCAGCCGCCGGGCTTGAGGCCGGCGGCCTTGGCCTGGTCTTCGCTGCAGTAGTAGGTCTTTCCGGCCAGCTTTTCGAACTGGGCACCGGTGACGGTGTTGCCGCTGGGGTCGAAATCCAGGCCGTTGAGCAGGCGGCCGCCGGCCCAGTTTCCATCGCCGTTGAAGCGGGCCATGCTCCATTCCGGAATCTTCAGCATGTTCTGGGTGTAGTCACCCTGCAGCTCGAAGCGGAAGTAGTTGGCGGTCATCGTGACGTTGTCGACCGGCTTGAACTGGAAGGTCAGCTGGCCGCCCTTGCGCTCGCGCTTTTCTTCCTTCACGGCGAAGTTGACCGAGGTCGGCATGAAGAAATCGCTGTAGTTGCCGCCGGTCTGGTTGTTGAAGCCGGACTTGCCCCACCAGTAGTGGATGCCATCCTGCTGCTGCACGTTGCCATAGGCGTCGCGTGCCTTGCCGGCGCCGTACCACTGGTAGTCCTCGGTGCTGGCTTCCATGGTACGGGTCGTGCGCTTCTGCTGCGTCACGCCGACCAGCACGCCGAAACGCTCATCCTTGCTGTGCCACGAATACAGGGCCGAGGCCTGCGGGTCGATATCGTGGTGGGTATCGGAGGAGGTGCCCTCAAGCGTGACGAAGCCCGAGTTGGACTCCATGTCCAGCGGACGGCGGGTGTGCAGGATGACCGTACCGCCGATGCCGCCTTCGTCGATGCGTGCTTCCGGCGACTTGAACAGCTCGGCGCTGGACAGCATGTTCGACGGCAGCAGGGTGTAGTTGAACGAGCGGGTGGCTTCGTCGTTGGTTTCCGACGTGGCCACGTAGTTGCCATTCAACTGGGTCAGGGTCAGGTCCGGCGCAAGGCCGCGCACGCTGACACTCTTGCCTTCACCACCGCTGCGGGTGATGACCACGCCGGGCACGCGCTGCAGTGCGTCGGCCACGTTCTTGTCGGGGAACTTGCCGACGTCCTCGGCGGTGATCACTTCGACAACGGCGTTGGCGTCGCGCTTCTGCTCAAGGCTCTTTTCGATGGCGTAGCGGTAGCCGGTGACCTGGACGCTGTCCAGGTTGGTGGCTTCCTGCGAGCCGCTGGTGGTTGCCTGCTGCGCGGCGGCGCCGGCCGGAACGACGGCGGCGGCCAGGGCCAGCGCGATGGCCAGCGACAGTGCGTCCTGGCCATGCGTACGTGTTGAATGCTTCATTCCCATCTCTCCCTCTCTCCTGGATTGATCCGGTGACGTGGCACGGACAACTTGAATCGATCTAATTTGAAGTGACATTGTCGCTATCGCCATGCAGTGGCAGTTGCACCGTGCGCGTGGCCTGGTACGTCCTGTTGCCGCTCCCCCAACTCCCGGCCATCGCAATGTCGTCTTGGATCGATCTAAGCGATGGGCGGGCGTTTTTTAGCATGGGTCGCCCGTGGGCGCATGCTGCTCCGCAATATGGTACTGGCGTGGCGAAGGGATGACGGTTTGCTGAAAACAGTGAAATCGTTTTCGTGCGCAGGGGAGGGTGGGTTGGCAGGGCTGCGCCCTGCACCTGCTCGACGCCAAGGCCAAAGCCAAAGCCAGAACGGCTCCGGTTTTCTGTGGGTTGGGCGGGGCGGTGTCGGATTGCGGGGACGCCGTAAACCCGTCCATGGGGGCTTGGCCGCGGCATCCATGCCGCGGACACCCCGCAATCCGACACCGCCCCACCTTCGACAGTTTCCCGGTGACGGTTGGATTGATCCTGGAACGACATGGGGTGCTGGGGTCAGATCCGTTTTCTTTTGGAAAACGGATCTGACCCCCGATTGATTTCGATATCCGACAGAGATTTATCCACGCATGGCGTGGATCCACAGATCGCGGAAATCTGTCGAAGGCGGGGTGGGTCCGGTTGCGGGGGTGTCCGCGGCATGGATGCCGCGGCCAAGCCCCCAGGGACGGGTTTACGGCGTCCCCCGCAACCGGACCCACCCCGCCATCCCACGGACAGCCGGCTTTTGCTGTTGCTTCGGCTTCGGCAGGTGCAGGGCGCAGCCCTGCCGAACACCCCCTCTCATGCTGCGCCGCAGAATGCATTCGGCTGAACCTGCATGCTCTACTTGAATCGATCTAAATCCACGGTCTGGTGGGTCGGGCGTCATTCCAGGGGGAGCTCTCTGCAGGTCAGGGCAGGGCTCAGCGGAACGGTGCCGGACGGCCCCGGCCGTCTGCCTCCGCGTCATCGACTACAGGAACCCGACATGCGTCCAGTGCCGTCCGCTCCCGCCGTCCCATTGTCCTCCCGCCCGCTGGCGCGCCTGGCCTGTCTGCTGGCGCTTTCGGCCATGCCGATGCTGCTGCAAGCCGCACCGGCGGCGCTGGAGCGCGAGGTCAACACCTTCATCGGCAGCAAGGACGACGGCAATACCTTCCCCGGCGCATCGGCACCGTTCGGCCTGATCCAGGTCAGCCCGATCGGCAGCCACTATTCGGGCTGGCGCTACGACGACGAGAAGATCCGCGGTTTCGGCCACTCCTTCATCTCTGGCGCCGGTTGCTGGGAGCAGGGCGGGCAGGTGTCGATCCTGCCGGTCACCGGCAGCATCGGTCCGGGCGGCGATTTCGATACTGCTGACGCCAAGAACTTCAACCACAAGACCTATGCCGCTTCGTACACGCATGACGGCGAGATCGGCCAGGCCGGCTATTACAAGGTGCGCCTGACCAGCTACGGCGGCATCGATGCCGAGGCCACCGCGCGTACACGTGCCGCGGCCGAGCGCTACACCTTCAGCCAGCGCCAGGGCGAGGGCCACGTGCTGGTCAATGTTGGCCAAGCCAATGAGCGCCATTCGGTGATCGGCAGCGTGGTCGATGTGGTCGGCGACCGCGTGGTCGAGGGCAAGCTGGTGACCAAGAGTTTCTGCGGCGGCCATCAGTACACCACCTGGTTCCGCATCGAGTTCGACCGCCCGTTCAAGGCGCATGGCACCTGGGGCGAGGGCGGCGGCCTGCCGGGTGCGCGCCACAGCATGGAAGGCGAACAGAAGCCGAATGGTGCCTGGCTCAGCTTCGACCTCGCCAAGGGCCAGTCGGTAACGGCGATCAGCGCGATATCGCATGTGGATGCCGAAGGCGCGCGTACCAACCTGCGCGCGGAAGGCATGCAGGGCGGCGCGCTGCTCGGTTTCGACCGGATGCGTGCGCTGTCCCAGCAGTCGTGGCGCGAGCAGCTGGGCCGGGTGCGCGTGCAGGGCGGCACCGCCGACGACCGCGCCGTGTTCTACAGCGCTGTCTACCACGCGCTGCTGCAGCCGATGACCGGCAACGACGCCGACGGCCGCTACCGCGGCTATGACGATGGCATCCACCGTGCCGATGGTTGGACCTACTACGAGTACTTCTCGCTGTGGGATACCTACCGCGCGCAGAACCAGTGGTTGGCGCTGACCCGCCCGGACGTGGCGCGCGACATCGGCCGTACCCTGCTGGCGATAGACGAGCAGGGCGGCTGGCTGCCGCGCTGGGGCTATGCCAACTTCGAGACCAACATCATGACCGGCGACCCTGTCACCCCGTTCATGGTCGACCTGTGGCGCTTCGGTGCGCTCAAGGGCCGTGAATCGCAGGCCTGGGATGCGCTGCGCCGCAATGCCTTCGGCACGCCGCCGCTGAACTCACGCATGGCCGGCCGTTCCGGCAACCCGACCTACCTGGACAAGGGCTATGTGGTCTACGACCGCGCGTTCCCGTCCAAGGGCATGGACGTCGATCCGCACCACGGCGGTTCGGCTACCTTGGAATACGCACTGGCCGACTGTGCGCTTTCGCAGATGGCCGATGGCCTCGGCCATGCGCAGGACGCGGCGACGCTGCGTGAGCGCGGCCGCAACTGGCGCAAGGTGTGGGACCCGCAGGTGCGCGACGCCGAGACCGGCTTCACCGGTTTCCCGCGCCCGCGCACCGAGGATGGCCAGTGGTACACCCCGGCCGATGGCCACTACAGTCCGCGTTCGCACCACGGTTTCCATGAGGGCACGGCGTGGCAGTACCAGTGGCTGGCGCAGCAGGACGTGCCGGGGCTGGTCGAAGCGATGCAGGGCCGCGAACAGGCCGGCCGCCGCCTCGACGCGTTCTTCGCGATGGACGCGCTGCAGGCCGATCCGCTCAATGCCGCCCGCAAGGAGTGGGTGGTCGGGCCGTACAGCTACTACAACCAGTTCCGCTACAACCCGAACAACGAGCCCGACCTGCACTCGCCGTGGCTGTACACGCTGATCGGCCAGCCGTGGAAGACCGCGGCCGTAGTGCGTGCCGCGCAGCAGTTGTTCACCAATGCGCCCAATGGCGTGACCGGCAACGACGACCTCGGCACGATGTCGGCCTGGTATCTCTTCAGCGCCATCGGCGTGTATCCGGCGGTGCCGGGCAGCGGCCAGTTCCTGCTGCACACCCCGCGCTTCAGCAAGGTGGAACTGGACATGGGCAATGGCCGGACGCTGCGCATCGACGCGCCGGGTGCCGATGGCCGCCGCCTGCAGTACGTTCAGGGCGTGCAGGTCGATGGCCAGGCGCATGCGCCGGTCTGGCTGGACTGGAACCAGCTGCAGCAGGGCCCGCGCCTGCAGTTCGCGCTTGACGCGAAGGCGCCGGAGCAGGGCTGGGGTACGGCGGTGAAGGACCTGCCGGTGTCCTGGTGCGCGGCACCGGGCAGCCAGCTGCGCTGAGCCGGACTGTGCCGTTCGCGGTGACCCAGCGAACGGCACGGCACGACACGGCCCTGATCCATTAGGCTTGAGCCTCCAGCGGAGTCCGGGAAGACGATGAACGACAACGGCAGCAGTCCCAGCAAGCGCGCCGGCAAGGCAGTGACGGTGACCGACATCGCGCGTGCCATCGGCGTGTCACGGGCGACCGTGTCGCTGGTGTTGCGCGGCAGCCCGCTGGTCAACGTCGATACCCGTGCCAAGGTCGAGGCCGAGCTGCGCCGGCAGCGCTATGTCTACAACCGCGCTGCCGCCAACCTGCGCCGGCGTACCTCGTCGAGCATCGCGCTGGTGATCAACGATCTTTCCAACCCGTTCTTCGCCGAATTCGCGTCCGGCGTGGACGAGGCGCTGGGCGGACGCGGCTACGTGACCCTGCTCGGCAGCACTGGCGAATCGCCGGAGCGCCAGCAGGCGGTGCTGTCCACGTTGATGGAGCACACCCCGGCCGGCCTGATCCTGTCGCCGGCCGAGGGCAGCGATACCGTGCAGTTGCGACAGGCACTGGGTGCCAATGCCAACGTGCTGCTGTTCAACCGCGAACTGGAAGGGGCCGACTGGGACTTCCTGACCCTGGACAACCAGCACGGCGCCTATCTGGCCACGCGTCACCTGATCGAGCGCGGCCATCGCCAGATCGCCTTCTTCGGCGGCCACGCTGCATCGAGCTCGTGCCACCAGCGCCGTGCCGGTTTCCAGCAGGCGCTGGCCGAGGCCGGTCTGTCGCTGCCGCCGGGCTGGATGATCGAGTCGGCGCCGAACCGTCTGGAAGCCGCTGCGCGCACCGATGAGCTGTTTGCCGATGGCCATCGGCCGAGTGCGGCGGTCTGCTACAACGACACCGTCGCGCTGGGCCTGATGCTGGGCTTGAATTCACGGGGCATCCGTCCGGGAGGTGACTTTGCCGTTACCGGCTTCGACGATATTTCCGAGGCTGCGGTGGCGGTGCCGCCGTTGACCACGCTCACCGCCGATCCGCGCGAGCGGGGCCGGCAAGCTGCGGCGCTGCTGCTGCAACGACTGGACGAACCGGACGCGCCGCCACGGCGCACGGTCGCGCCGGTGCAGTTGCGCATCCGCGAAAGCAGTGCCGCACGACCGAACTGATTTATTCCATACACCCCTTCCACGCAACAACGACCTTCCGCGCATCGAGGCGCGTACCGCATGCCGATCTCCGCAACGCCCCGTCCAACGGGATCTTCGGGCAACGCACCTGCCGTCACCAACGGCAAGGCGCTGGCCGTGGTCACCACGATCTTCTTCATGTGGGGCTTCCTGACCTGCCTCAATGACATCCTGATCCCGCACCTGAAGGCGGTGTTCGAGCTGAACTACGCCAAGGCGATGCTGGTGCAGTTCACCTTCTTCGGCACCTATTTCCTGATGTCGCTGCCGGCGGGTCGGCTGGTGGCGGCGCTGGGTTACAAGAAGGGCATCGTGGCCGGCCTGGTGATTGCCGGTATCGGCGCGCTGGGCTTCTGGCCGGCGGCCGAGCTGCGCGTGTATGGCGCCTTCCTGGGCGCACTGTTCGTTCTGGCCACCGGCATCACCGTGCTGCAGGTTGCTGCGAACCCCTACGTCGCGCTGCTGGGCCCGGAGCAGACCAGCTCCAGTCGCCTGACCCTGGCGCAGGCACTGAACTCGCTGGGCACGGCCATCGCCCCGATCTTCGGCGGCATGCTGATCCTGTCCAACACGGTGAAGAGTGCCGATGACATCGCGGCACTGCCGGCCGCCGAACAGCTGGCCTACCGTGCCGCCGAGGCGCAGGCCGTGCAGGGCCCGTACGTGGGGCTGGCCGTTGCGCTGGTGCTGCTGGCGCTGTTCGTATACCTGTTCCGCCTGCCGGCACTGAGCGACGCCACCGAGCAGGCCGACAAGGGCCACCACCACAGCTACCTGGATGCGCTGCGCAAGCGCCACCTGCTGCTGGGTGTGCTGGGCATCTTCTTCTACGTCGGTGCCGAAGTTTCGATCGGCAGCTTCCTGGTCAACTACCTGTCGATGCCCAACATCGGCGGCTTCAGCGAGCAGGAAGCCACGCATTACGTGTCGGCCTACTGGACGATGGCGATGATCGGCCGCTTCGCCGGCTCGGCGCTGCTGGCGCGCTTCTCGCCCAGCCGCCTGCTGGCGATCTTCGCGCTGGTCAACGTGGGGCTGCTGGTCACGACCATGCTGACCTCCGGCAACATCGCGCTGTACTCGGTGGTGGCGATCGGCCTGTTCAACTCGATCATGTTCCCGACCATCTTCGCGCTGAGCATCGAGCGCCTGGGCCCGCTGACCAACAAGGGTTCCAGCCTGCTGATCATGGCCATCGTCGGCGGTGCGGTGGTGCCGTACCTGCAGGGTGTGCTGGCCGACCACATCGGTGTGCAGGCCAGCTTCATCCTGCCGCTGCTGTGCTACGGCTACATCATTTTCTACGGACTGGTCGGCGCACGTACGCCGGCTTCCGCAACGCAGGGAGGCTGAGTCCGGAATGGGTTCCATCGTTTGCTTCGGCGAAATTTTGATCGATCTACTAGCGCAGCCGCCGGCCTCGGCCGATACGCCGCGGGCGTTCCTGCAGTACGCCGGCGGTGCGCCGGCCAACGTTGCCGTGGCCGCTGCGCGGCTGGGCGCGAAGACCCAGTTCGTCGGCATGCTCGGCCGTGACATGTTCGGTGACTTCCTGGCCGACAGCCTGGTCGAGCACGGCGTGGGCACGGATTACATCGTGCGTACCGATGCGGCGAAGACCGCGCTGGCCTTCGTCGCCCTCGACGCCAGTGGCGAGCGCAGCTTCAGCTTCTACCGCCCGCCGGCCGCCGACCTGCTGTTCCGTGACAGCGATTTCCAGGCCGCCTGCTTCGACAGCGCGCAGTGCTTCCACGTCTGCTCCAACAGCCTGACCGAGCCGGGCATCGCCGAGGCGACCTTTGCCGGCATGGACCGTGCACGTGCGGCCGGAGCGGTGGTCAGCCTCGATCTGAACCTGCGTCCCGCGCTGTGGCCGGCGAACGAGGATCCCACGCCGCGCCTGTGGCAGGCGCTGGAACGCGCCGATCTGGTGAAGCTGTCGCGCGAGGAGCTGGACTACCTGGCCGCGCCACTGGGCAGTGACGGCGAGGCGACGGTGCTGCGGCGCCTGCTGGCCGCGCAGGCGCGCTGGGTGATCGTCACCGACGGTGCGGCCACACTGCACTGGTACACCCGCGACAACCACGGCACGGTCACCAGTTTCCGCGTGGCCACGGTCGACACCACGGCTGCTGGCGATGCCTTCGTCGGTGGCGTGCTGGTCGGCCTGCTGGAGCGCGGTGGGGCGGGCGCTGGTTTCGCTGCGTTCTGCCAGGACCCGGAGGCGATCACCGCCACGCTGCGTTTCGGCGCCGCCGTGGGGGCGCTGGCTGTTACCCGCAAGGGCGCGTTCGCCGCAATGCCCTCGCTCGATGAAGTGCAGCAGCTGCTGCAGGCACAGGACATTACCGCATGAGCACCTCGCCCGATTTCCGTTCGCCCGCGTTCCTGCGCGCGCACATCGCCGATACCATGGCGTTCTACCATCCGCGCTGCATCGATCCGGACGGCGGCTTCTTCCACTACTTCCGGGATGACGGCAGCGTCTACGATGCCAGCCACCGCCACCTGGTGAGCAGCACGCGCTTCGTCTTCAACTACGCGATGGCCTACCGCGAATTCGGCAATGCTGAATACCGCGAGGCGGTCGAGCACGGCGTGCGCTACCTGCGGGACGTGCACCGCAACCCGGCCACCGGTGGCTACGCCTGGACCCTGCGTGATGGCAAGGTCGAGGACGACATGAACCACTGCTACGGCGTGGCGTTCGTGCTGCTGGCCTACAGTTGCGCGCTGAAGGCCGGTGTCGAGCAGGCCCGCGAGTGGATGGACGAAACCTGGCAGCTGCTGGAAGCGCGCTTCTGGGAGCCACAGCACGGCCTGTACAAGGACGAGGCCGATGGCCAGTGGAACTTCACCGGCTATCGCGGCCAGAACGCCAACATGCACATGTGCGAGGCGATGCTGGCGGCGTTCGAGGCCAGTGGTGAGCAGCGCTATGTCGAGCGTGCGCTGCAGCTGGCCGACAACATGACCCGCCGCCAGGCGGCCAAGGCCGGCGGGCTGGTCTGGGAGCACTACGATGAGAACTGGGAGATCGACTGGGACTACAACCTGGACGACCCCAAGCACCTGTTCCGCCCGTGGGGCTTCCAACCGGGGCACCAGACCGAGTGGGCCAAGCTGTTGCTGATCCTCGATCGCCACGTGCAGGCCGACTGGCTGGTGCCGACCGCGCAGCACCTGTTCGATGTGTCCGTGGCGCGCAGCTGGGACGAAGCGCGCGGTGGCTTGTACTACGGTTTCGCACCCGAAACGCGCCGACAGCCGGGCATGGACGGTGCGCCGATCGGTGGCGACAGCTTCGTCTGCGACGACGACAAGTATTTCTGGGTGCAGGCCGAAACGCTGGCCACCGCCGCACTGATGGCCAAGCGCACCGGTGATGACCGCTACTGGCAGTGGTACGAACGCATCTGGGCGTACTCGTGGGAGTACTTCGTCGACCACCAGTACGGTGCCTGGTTCCGCATCCTTGATGCCGACAACCGCAAGTACAGCGACGAGAAGAGCCCGGCCGGCAAGGTGGATTACCACACCATGGGCGCGTGCTACGAAGTGTTGAACGTGGTGCGCTGAAGATCGTTCGAAGGCAGTATTGCCAGGCCATGCCTGGCAATCCGGAATCGGTAGCGCCGGGCGACGCCCGGCGGAAAAACAGGAGCTCCGCGTGCATCGTCTTTCCCTCGTTGTCCGTCTGCTCCTGCTGCTGATCGCAGTCTCCGCCTTCCCGGCAACTGCAGCCCCGCTGCAGGCGCGATGGGAATTCCGCATGCTGCCCGGCGATGCGCAGGGCGCCGCCCACCCGGGCCTGCAGCAGTGGCGTGCGGCGAAGGTGCCGGGCAGCGTGCACACCGACCTGCTCGCCCATGCGCTGATCCGCGATCCGTACGTCGGTGCGCCTGAGGCAGAGCTGCAATGGATCGGGCTGGCTGCCTGGGAGTACCGCGCCCGCTTCGACGTGGATGCGGCGACACTGGCCAAGCCCAATGCCGAGCTGCGCTTCGATGGGCTGGATACCTATGCCGAAGTCAGCCTCAACGGCAGGCGGCTGCTGCGCGCGGACAACGCGCACCGCACCTGGCGTGCGCGCGTGGACGGGCGCCTGCGCGCGAATGGCAATGAACTGCAGATCGTGTTCCGTTCACCAATCCGCACACTACTTCCCGGTGTACAGGCGATGCCGCACAAGATCGCCGGCAACTATCCTTCGCCCTATGGCGATGAGCCCAAGGACGCGATGGTCGGCAACTTCGCGCGCAAGCCGGCCTATCACTTCGGCTGGGACTGGGGCCCGCGCTATGTCACCGCCGGCGTGTGGCGCGGGGTCGACCTGCAGGCCTGGGATGCGCACCGCCTGACCGATCTTGCCGTGCGTACCGATGCATTGAGCGCGGAGCAGGCGAAGCTGGCCGTGCTGCTGGAGATGGAGCAGGGCGCGGCGGCCGGTTCTGCGGTGGTCCATGTGAATGTGCGCGATCCGCAGGGTCGCAGCGTGGCCCAGGTGCAGCGCACGGTGCTGCTGAAGCCCGGCCAGAACGCCGTCGAAGTACCGGTCGAACTGGTCAAGCCGCAGCGCTGGTGGCCGGTCGGCCACGGTGCACAGGACCGCTACACCGTGCAGGCCCGCCTGGATGATGGCGCCGATGCAGCGCTGGTGCGCGAGCAGCGTATCGGCCTGCGCACGGTTGATCTGCGCCGCGAGGAAGACGGCAAGGGCGGGCAGGGCTTCGCTTTCGTCATCAACGGCGTGGAGATCTTCGCAAAGGGCGCCAACGTCATTCCGTTCGATGCCTTCCCCGCACGGGTCGACGCCGCGCGCCTGCGCCAGGTGCTGACCGCCGCACGCGACGCCAACATGAACATGCTGCGCAACTGGGGGGGCGGCTACTACGAGGACGATGCGTTCTTCGACATCGCCGACGAACTGGGCCTGCTGGTCTGGCAGGACTTCATGTTCGGTGGTGGCATGCAGCCGGGCTACGATCCGGCCTTCCGTGCCAGCGTGGTGGCCGAGGCACGCGACAATGTGCGCCGGCTGCGCCATCACCCCAGCATCGTGCTGTGGTGTGGCAACAACGAGGAAGAAACCGCCTGGAAGGACTGGGGCCACGGCCGCGACCTGAAGGCGGCCGACCCGGCGTTTGCAGCGAAGGTCTGGCAGGGCTATGTCGACCTGTTCGGCAATGACCTGCGCCGGGTGGTGGGTGAGGAGGGACTGGGCGTGCCGTACTGGTCCAGCTCGCCCAGTAACGACCTGGGCGAAAAGGCGAACGACTCTACCCGTGGCGACAAGCACTACTGGCAGGTCTGGGGTAATCCGGCGCTGCCGGTGCAGGCTTACCTGCGCGAGACGCCGCGCTTCATGTCCGAGTACGGCCTGCAGGCATGGCCGTCGGTGGCCACCGTTGACCAGATCGCCACCCGCGCCGAGCAGCGCATCGACAGCCCGGTGATCCGCGCGCACCAGAAATTCATGGCCGGCGAGGGCAACAGCCGCCTGCTGCACTACATCGAACTGGGCTACGGCACGCCGAAGGACTTCGAGGACTTCGTCTACCTCAGCCAGGTGATGCAGGCCGATGGCATCGCGCTGGCCGCGTTGCACCATCGCGCTTCGCGGCCGTACACCATGGGCTCGCTGTACTGGCAGCTCAACGACGTCTGGCCGGGTGCTTCATGGTCCAGCGTGGACTACTTCGGTCGCTGGAAGGCATTGCACTTTGCCGCGCGGCGCTTCTTCGCGCCGGCCACGCTGGCGGCATTGCGTGACGAGGGCAGTACGCGGGTGCGCCTGATCAATGATGGCGCTGCCGGAGATGCACGCTGGCGGCTGCGGGTGATGGATGTGGATGGCAAGGTGCTGCGTCGTCGCGAGGACGCGGTGACGTTGACGGCGGCGGGCGTCACCTCGATTGGTGATTTCCGCGATGCCGAGCTGCTGGCCGGTGCCGATCCGAAGCGCACGGTGGCCGTGTTCGAGCTGCTGCAGAACGGGGCGGTCAGTGCCCGCCAGATCGTCGGATTCGTCGAAGCCAAGGACCAGGTGTTGCCGCGGCAGAAGCTGAAGGCCACCCTGTCCATCGAAGGCGATCACTACCGTCTGCGCCTGGAAAGCGCGTCTTACGTGCGCGCGACGTGGATCGATTTCGGCGCCCTGGATGTGCAGGTCGAAGACAACCTGCTGGACCTGCTGCCGGGCGAGACCCGCGATATCGCGGTGCGTGGCCCGGTGGACCTGACGACCCTGCGCGAAGCAATGAAGCTGAAGACCCTCAACGATCGTTGAGGGCGGCGTATCCCGCATTGGCAGGTGCCAACCTTGATTGGCACACCCGGAACATGCCAACCCAGGTTGGCATCCACCAGCCGCGGAGCGGGGCAGCTGCGGACCGCTGGTCCGCCCACCTCGATCGTTGAGGGCGGCACATCCTGTTTTGGTAGGTGCCAACCTTGGTTGGCACACCCCGAACATGCCAATCCAGGTTGGCATCCACCAGACGCGGAGACGGGTAGGTGCGGACCGTTGGTCCGCACACCTCTCTTCTTTACAGCTGGATCTGCTGGAAGTTCTCGACCCGCTCGTGGCCGTTGGCGGCCTGGCCGATGCGCGGCATCGGGTAGTCATCCAGGCGATCAATCAGGCGGGTCTGCAGGCCGGCTTCGCGGGCGGCGTCCAATTCCTCCACCACATCGGACAGGAACACGATCTCGCCGGCCGGCACGCCGATCGCCTGCACGATGCGGCGGTAGCTGTCGGCCTCGCGCTTGCCGCCGATCTCGGTATCGAACCAGCCCGACACCAGCGGGCTGAGGTCACCGGCATCGCTGAAACCGAAGAACAGCTTCTGCGCCGGCACCGAGCCGGAGGAGTACACGTACAGCGGCAGGCCGGCAGCGTGCCAGCCCTTCAGCACCGGCGCCACTTCCGGGTAGAAGTGCGCGGTGTAGTCGCCGCGGCGGTAGCCCTCATCCCAGATCAGGCCCTGCAGCGCCTTCAGCGCGGTGTGCTTGCGGTCCTGGTCGATCCAGCCCTGCAGCGTCTCGGCCACCAGGCTGTCCTGGCAGGCGCCGCCGATCTCGGTAGCCACCGCGTCCAGCCAGCGGCGGACCTCCGGCTGCTGGCCATGTTCGGCGACGAACGCCGGCAAGGCCTTGCGGGCATAGGGGAACAGCACGTTCTTGACGAACGAGATGCTGCTGGTAGTGCCTTCGATGTCGGTCAGGATGACGCGGGGCTGCATGGATCAGGACGCCTGGGTAGGTACGTAACGGGGGAACTTCTGCGCGATGTCGGTGCCGGTGAAATGACCCACCCAGCCGTCCGGCTCGGTGAAGAAGCGGATCGCCACGAAGCTCGGTTCATCGCCCATGTCGAACCAGTGGGTGGTGCCATCGGGCACGGCGATCAGGTCGTCCTTCACGCACTCGATCTCATAGACCTTGTCACCCACGTGCAGGGTGAACAGGCCGGAGCCTGCGACGAAGAAGCGCACCTCGTCTTCCTTGTGGAAGTGTTCGTCGAGGAACTTCTTCCGCAGCTCGGCGCGGTTCGGGTTGTCCGGGGCGATCGAGGCCACGTCCACGCTCTTGAAGCCGCGCTCGGCGACCAGGCGGTCGATGTCCGCGCGGTAGGCGGCGAACACTTCCTCCTGGCTGGCGCCGGGCGCAACCGGTGCGGTGGCCTGCCAGCGCTCGAAGGTGACGCCGATCTTCTGCAGTTCGGCAGCGATGACCGCGCCGTCCTGGGTGTCCAGCAGCGGCGATTCGGGGCGGGTGTCGTCGTAGATGCGCAGTCGGCTCATGGCGGCAGCTTGAACGTCTCGGGGGGAAGACAGGGTATCAGGGTGGGGGCGAGGTGCAGATTCCGGATCGGCATCTGCACCTGCGCGCGGGTTCAGCCGCGCAGCCTGCGCAGTTCCAGTTCGCAGTGGAACAGGAATTCGAAGGCTTCCAGATGACGGCGCGCCTCGGCCATGTCACGGCCCCAGGCGTACAGGCCGTGGCCGTCGATCAGGTAGCCCCACAGGTTCTGGCGGTCGAGCAGATCATCGACCTGCTTCGAAAGCACGTTCATGTCCTGGGTGTTGGCGAACACCGGTACGTTGATGGCCATCTCGTGGGTGCTGTTGCCGGCGAAGGCCTTCAGCAGTTCGTAGCCTTCCAGGTGCACATGACCCTGCGGCGCGTACAGGCGCGAGGCAATGGTCTGCACCGGCGAATGGGTGTGCAGTACGCAGCCGATTTCCGGGAAGCGGCGGTACAGCTGGGTGTGCAGCAGGGTCTCGGCGGAGGGGCGCAGCGGGCGGCCCACGGCCTTGCCATCGAAGTCCACCACCATGATGTCGTCCTCGATCAGGCGGCCCTTGTCCTTGCCCGAGACGGTGATCGCGGCGTGGCGGTCATCCAGGCGGTGGGAGAAGTTGCTGCTGGTGGCCGGGGTCCAGCCGGCCTGGGCCAGTTCGCGGACGTTGTCGATCAGCAGCTGGGCCAGTTCGCCCAGGCGGGCGGTGTCGTAGGGGAAGGTGGTGGTGTCCATGGACGGCATTTTACGTGATCCGGCCCGATGCTGGGCCCGCGCGGCGACCGCCTGCCTGCTGCGTGGGCAACGCGAAGCGGCGTGCTGGCAGGCGGCGCGCAGGGGTTGGATCGAGGCAAGCACAGCGCTGGCTGAATGGGGAGGGCAGCGCTCCCGCTGGAAGCGATTCCGGTCGTGGACAGCCCTCTTGCCGCGAAACATCATCGGATTGCCGCAGAAGTTCCGGCGAGCGCCAAGAAAAGGAGTACTTCGATGATCGCGCGCGCGATGGGGATGATGGGGGTGATTGGCATCATGCTTGCCAGCAGTGGCTGCACGATGGAATGGGTGAAGATGGATGCGGGTGCGCGGTCATTCGGCCCCGCCCATTCGAGTTGCAGGGCGCAGGCCGACGATCACTGGCCGGTCAGGAATGAAGTGGCCACGCGCACCGTCTACGAAGACCGCAAGGTGCCCTGCAGGCTTGATGAAGTCTGCGCCATTGACGGCAAGTACAACATGGTACCCATGCCGAAAGAGGAGAGTTACATCGTGGACGTCAACGCGTCCGACCGCAGCAGCGAGTTCAATGCCTGCATGGCCGGTGCCGGCTGGCAGCAGCAGCTCATCTGGTTCAATCGCCGCTAGGCGGGGCCGGCGCAGCGGACGACAGGGGCTCGACCGGTTGCTGCTCAACGGACTCGAGGCAACAGTGGCCAGCGGAGAATGACCTGGCTATGCGAACCGTTCAGGCGTCGAGGCTGGAGACGAGCAGGGAGCAGGACAAGAACACGTACGACGTGGATCGAAAGTACGAGCGCGTGCAGCGACCGGAAATCGAGAAGAATGATGGAGATGGCTACGTGTATGCGACTGGCCGTGGCTGCGGGGCTTGCGCTGTTGAGCGGCGGTTGTGCGACCGAATGGGCCCGCTTCAGTGATCATGCTGATCCGCTGGATGAGTCGCGGTGGCGCTGCAGGGCAGAGGCCAACGAGAAGTGGCCGGAGAAGATGGACGTTGTCGAGCGCACCGAGGAGATCGAGGTGCTGACGGTCTGCAAGGAAGGCGAGACATGCGACGTGGATGGCAAATACAAGAAGATGCTGATGCCAAAGACCGAGCGCTACACCGTGGACGTCAACTCCAACGGTAACCATGAGTACTTCATGGGTTGCATGGGCGGCGCCGGTTGGATACAGAAGACCATCTGGTTTGGTCGCAGGTGATTCTCATCCGATCGCCGGCACAATCACGGTACAGATGATATCCACGCATGGCGTGGATCCACCGGACGCGCCGGGAGAGTGTCGAAGGTGGGGAGGGGTGAGGTTGCGGGGGCGTGAGCCGCATGGATGCGGCGACCGAGCTTACAGGGATGTACTTGCAGCGCCCCCCGCAATCTCGCCCCTCCCCGCCAAACCCTCAGCCCGGCTGTTGCCGTTGCTCCGGCTTCAAAGGCGGGTGCAGGGCCGCAGGCCCTGCAATCCCTTTACTTCACCCGCAGGCGGCTGTGCCGGAACCCGTAGCAGAAATAGATCACGAAACCGACGAACGTCCACACCCCCATCAGCATCCAGTTGTGCATCGTCATCGCCGACAGCAGGGCAAGGCAACTCAGCACGCCCAGGCTGCAGATCAGCCACGCCATCGGCATGCGGAACGGGCGCGGCAGGTCCGGCTGGGTACGGCGCAGGATCAGCACGCCGGCGCAGACTGCGGCGAACGCGATCAGCGTGCCCATCGAGGTCAGCTCGCCCAGGATGTCCAGCGGGAACAGCGCCGCCAGCAGCGCGATGCCGATGCCGGTGATCACGGTGTTGATGTGCGGAGTGCGGTACTTCGGGTGGATCCTGGTGAACACCGGCGGCAGCAGGCCGTCGCGACCCATGATCATGAAGATGCGCGGCTGGCCGATGATCATCACCAGCACCACCGAGGACAGGCCGACCAGCGCGCCGACCTCGACCACCCAGCGCAGCCAGCCCAGCTGCGGATGCGCGGCCACGGCAGTCACCACCGGCTCGTCGGTGCCGAGCAGCTGGAACGGCACCAGGCCGGTCATCACCGCAGCCATCGCGATGTACAGCACGGTGCAGATCACCAGCGACAGCATCATGCCGAACGGCATGTCACGCTGCGGATTCTTCGATTCCTGCGCCGCCACCGACACCGCTTCGAAGCCGATGTAGGCGAAGAACACCATCGCCGCGCCACGCAGTACGCCTTCCATGCCGTACTTGCCAGGCCCTTCGTTGGCGGGAATGAACGGGGTCCAGTTGCTGGTGTCCACATACTTCCAGCCGACCACGATGACCAGCAGGATCAGGCCGGTCTTGAGCACGACCATCGCCATGTTCATCGCCGAGGACTTGCTGATGCCGACGTAGCACAGCCAGGTCAGCAGCAGTACCAGCGCAGCGGCCGGCAGGTTGGCGATCGCGCCGGTGGGGCGCAGCTGTGCATCGAGTGGGGCGCTGACCAGCGCCGCCGGTAGATGGATGTCGAACTGGCTGAGCAGGCTCAGGAAATAGCCGGTCCAGCTGACCGCGACCGCCGAGGCGGAGACGCCGTACTCGAGCACCAGCATCCAGCCGATGAACCAGGCCGAGAGCTCGCCGAAGGTGGCGTAGGTGTAGGTGTAGGCGCTGCCGGAGACCGGCACCATCGAGGCGAATTCGGCATAGGCCAGTGCGCAGAAGGCGCAACAGACGGCGGCCAGTACGAACGACAGCATGATGGCCGGGCCGGCGTGGTTGGCGGCGGCCTGGCCGGTGATGACGAAGATGCCGCCGCCGATCACCGCGCCGATACCGAGGGCAGTCAGGCCCCAGGGGCCGAGGTGGCGGCGCAGGCTCAGGCCGTTGGCCTCTTCATGGGCGGCATGCGGGTGCTTGGTGGCCCACAGTTGCTTGAACATGTGTGGTGGTCTTGTCGAAGCGCGCCACGGGCGGCGCGCGGGGAAAACGGACGGGCCGGCGCGAGGCCGGCCCGTAGGCGGATCAGGGCGACTTGGCAAGCTTGCTGTTGCGGATGCCGTAGCCCAGGTAGATCAGCAGGCCGAGCAGGGTCCAGCCAACGAACAGGTGCCAATGCACCACGAACGCCTGCCAGAACAGGAACAGGCAGGTGGCAGCGCCGAGCGGGCAGATGATCCAGACCATCGGCACGCGGAACGGGCGGTGCAGGTCCGGCTTGGTATAGCGCAGCACCAGCACGCCGACGCAGACGGTGGCGAAGGCCAGCAGGGTGCCCATCGAGACGAGTTCGCCGAGCACGTTCAGCGGCACCAGGCCGGCCAGCGCGGCAGCGATCACGCCGACCACGATGGTGGCGACGTACGGGGTGCGGAAGCGGGCGTGGACCTTGCCGAAGAACTTCGGCAGCAGGCCGTCGCGGGAGATGGTGTAGGCGATGCGGGTCTGGCCCATCATCATCACCAGCACCACCGAGGACAGGCCGGCGATGGCGCCGATTTCCACGAACGTCTTCAGCCAGGACAGGGTCGGGTAGGGCTCCAGCGCGGTGGCCACCGGCTTGTCGGTGCCCAGCAGGTGGTACGGCATCATGCCGGTCAGTACCGCGCAGACGATGATGTAGACGATCGTGCACACCGCCAGCGAGCCGAGCAGGCCGATCGGCATGTTGCGCTGTGGGTCCTTGGTTTCACCGGCGGCGGTGGAGACCGCGTCGAAGCCGATGTAGGCGAAGAACACGATGGTGGCGGCGCGGAAGATGCCGCTCCAGCCGAACTCACCCGGCACGCCGGTGTTTTCCGGGATGAACGGCTGCCAGTTGGCCGGGTCGATATGGGCCGCGCCGATGCCGATGAACAGGCAGATGACGGTGACCTTGATTGCCACGATGATGGCGTTGACGAAGGCCGACTGGGTCACGCCCACGTACAGCAGGCCGGACACCGCCGCCACGATCAGCACCGCCGGCAGGTTGAACAGCTTGCCGGAGGAGACGAACTCGCTGCCGGTCCAGGCGATGGGCGCGGCGCTGAGCAGGTCCGGGAACGGCATGTGCAAGGTGGTGGTGATGAAGCTGATCAGGTACGCCGACCAGCCCACCGCGACCGAGGCCGAGGCGAACAGGTACTCCAGCACCAGGCACCAGCCGATGAACCAGGCCATGCCTTCGCCCAGGGTGGCGTAGGAGTACGAGTAGGCACTGCCGGAGACCGGCATCATCGCCGCGAACTCGGCGTAGCACAGGCCCGCCAGGGCACAGGCGAAACCGGCCAGCACGAACGAAAGCATCACCGCCGGGCCGGCATGGTTGGCCGCGGCCTGGCCGGTCAGCACGAAGATACCAGCGCCGATCACCGCACCCACGCCAAGCAGGATGAGGTGTTTAGCCGTGAGGGTCCGTTTCAGCGTGGCTTCGCCGTCCAGGCTGCCTTCGATGGGTTCGCCGGCATCGACGTGCCCGGCCGGTTCAACCGGCTTGACCCTCAACAGAGCTTTCAGCATGCAGTACTTCCTAGTGATCGGATGGGGTGGGCCGCCGATACGTTGCCGGCAACCCTGGAATGGTGAAGGCCGCGCGAACGGCCCGCTGTACCTTAGCCAAAGCTGAAGCCAACGCACAAGCGCAATCGCAACAATGAACGGCGATAATGAGCAGTATTTTTCCAGACCGCCCCCATTCATGCGCCAGACCGCCGAAACCCTTGCCGTGCTTGACGATCGCTTGCGTGGCCTGCTGCGGGACTATGCCCGCCGTGAGCCTGCCCACGACGCACTGGCTGCCGAATTCGGCACATTGCTGGACGATCCGGAAGATCCGTTCCGGCGTGAACGGCTGGCCGGCCACTTCACCGCCAGCTGCTGGCTGGTCAGTGCCGATGGCCAGCGCCTGCTGCTGACCCATCACCGCAAGCTGCAGCGCTGGCTGCAGCTGGGCGGCCACGCCGACGGCGACCGCGACCTGGCCCAGGTGGCGCTGAAGGAAGCCGAGGAGGAGTCGGGCCTGAGCGGCCTGGTACTGGAAGACCCGGCCATCTTCGATCTGGACAAGCATTGGATTCCGGAGCGCAAGGACGTGCCGGGGCACTGGCACTACGACGTGCGTTTCGTGATCCGGGCGCTGGGTGGCGAGGCCTTCGTGCTCAGCGAGGAGTCACTTGACCTGGCATGGCGGCCGGTGACCGAAGTCGCGTCCGATCCGCAATCGGACGAGTCCATGCAGCGCATGGCGCGACGCTGGCTGGCACGTTGAGGTAAAAGGGGACGGAGGGGATTAAGTCGTTTATAGCGCATGTGCCGCTAACGACTTAATCCCCTCCGTCCCCTTTTTTCAATACAGGATGCGCGTCCGCAGCGTGCCCGGAATCGCGGCCAGTTCGTCGCGCACGGCGGCGGCCTGTGCCTCGCTGGCGGTGATGTCGATCACCACGTAACCCACCTTCGGGTCGGTGCGCAGGAACTGGCCGTCGATGTTGACGTTGTGGCGCGAGAAGATCTCGTTGACCTTGGACAGCACGCCCGGCACGTTCTGGTGGATGTGCAGCAGGCGCAGGCTGTCTTCGTGTTCGGGCAGGGTCACTTCCGGGAAGTTGACCGCCGACAGGGTGCTGCCGTTGTCGCTGTAGCGCACCAGCTTGGCCGCCACCTCCACGCCGATGTTGTCCTGCGCCTCCAGCGTGCTGCCGCCCACGTGCGGGGTCAGGATCACATTGTCGTGGCGGGTCAGCGGCGATTCGAAGATATCGCCATTGCCCTTCGGCTCGACCGGGAACACGTCCAGCGCGGCACCGCCGACGTGGCCGCTGGCCAGGGCCGCGTCCAGCGCATCGATGTCGACCACGGTGCCGCGCGCGGCGTTGATCAGGTGCGCGCCCTTGCGCATCTTCGCCAGCTCGGTGCTGCCGATCATCCACTGCGTGGCCGGGGTCTCCGGCACATGCAGGGTGACGATGTCGGCGCGGGCCAGCAGGTCGTCCAGGCTGGCCGCAGCACGCGCATTGCCCAGCGCCAGCTTGGTTTCCACGTCGTGGAAGATCACCTGCATGCCCAGCGATTCGGCCAGCACGCCGACTTGGGTGCCGATGTGGCCATAGCCGATGATGCCCAGGGTCTTGCCACGCACCTCATGGCTGCCGCTGGCCGACTTCGACCAGCCGCCGCGATGGCACTCGGCATTCTTCTGCGGAATGCCACGGGTGAGCATGATGGCCTCGGCAATCACCAGCTCGGCCACGCTGCGGGTGTTGGAATAGGGCGCGTTGAACACCGGGATGCCGGCCAGCTCGGCCGCGTCCAGGTCGACCTGGTTGGTGCCGATGCAGAAGCAGCCCACCGCGATCAGGCGCTTGGCCTCGGCCAGCACCTCGGCGCTGAGCTGGGTGCGCGAACGGATGCCGACGATGTGCGCCTCGGCGATGCGCGCCTTCAGTTCGTCCTCGGGCAGTGCCTTGGTGTGCGCCTCGATCTGGCTGTAGCCGGCGGCGCTGAACACCTCCACGGCGGTCTGGCTGACCCCCTCCAGCAACAGCACGCGGATATCCTGCTTGGGGAACGAGGTCTTCTTCGGCGACATGGGGCGACACGGCCAGTGGGACAGGGGCTGACCACTATGCCAGATCGAAGCGCCCATGGTGCAGTGCGCAATTGGTTGCATCCGTAGCTATCTGCAGCGCGGCAGGGCTGGACGCTGGCGCGTGCCGCTGGCACGCTTGCCCGTTCTTCACGCCCCGCGCTGGACCGTCATGACCGATTCCCGCATTGCCTCGCTGCAGCAGGCCTGTCCCGGCCTGAAGCTGAAGACCGACCCGGCCGACCTGGAGCATTACGGGCGCGACTGGACCCGGCGCTGGACGCCGGCGCCGTTGGCGATCGCACTGCCGGCCACGGTCGAGGAAGTGCAGGCGGTGATGCGCTGGAGTGCGGGCGAGGGCGTGGCCGTGGTGCCGTCCGGCGGCCGTACCGGCCTCTCCGGTGGCGCGGTGGCTGCCAACGGCGAGCTGGTGCTCAGCCTGGAACGGATGAACAAGGCGCTGGCCTACGACGCGGTCGATCGCACCCTGGTGGTGCAGGCCGGCATGCCGCTGGAAGCCGTGCACAACGCCGCGCTGGACCACGGCCTGATCTACCCGGTGGATTTCGCCGCGCGTGGTTCCTGCACGATCGGCGGCAACATCGCCACCAATGCCGGTGGCATCCGCGTGATCCGTTACGGCAACACCCGCGAGTGGATCGCCGGGCTGAAGGTGGTCACCGCCAGTGGCGAGTTGCTGGAGCTCAACAAGGGCCTGATCAAGAACTCCAGCGGCTATGACTTCCGCCAGCTGCTGATCGGTTCGGAAGGCACGCTGGGCGTGATCGTCGAAGCGACGGTGAAGCTGACCGATCCGCCGCCGGCCAGCAACGTGATGCTGCTGGCGCTGCCCAGCTTCGAAGTGCTGATGCAGGTATTCGCCGCGTTCCGCGCACGGCTGCAGCTGCAGGCCTTCGAATTCTTCACTGATCGCGCGCTGGAGCACGTGCTGGCGCATGGTGCGCAGGCACCGTTCGACGAGGTGCACCCGTATTACGTGGTCACCGAGTTCGCCGCCAACGACGAAGCGCAGGAAGCGGCGGCGATGGCGGCCTTCGAGGACTGCATGGGCAACGGCTGGGTCAGCGACGGCGTGATCAGTGCCAGCGATGCCCAGGCCGCCCAGTTGTGGCGCCTGCGCGAAGGCATCACCGAATCGCTGGCGCGCTACAAGCCCTACAAGAACGACGTCTCGGTGCGGATCTCGGCGATGCCGGCGTTCCTGGCCGAGACCCAGGCATTGATCGGGCAGGCCTACCCGCACTTCGATGTGGTGTGGTTCGGTCATATCGGTGACGGCAACCTGCACATCAACGTGCTCAAGCCCGATGACACCAGCGACGCCGATTTCGTGGCGCAGTGCGAGCATGTGACCAAGCTGCTGGCGCAGGTGCTGGCCCGGTTCGATGGCAGCATCTCGGCTGAACACGGCATCGGCCTGGTCAAGAAGGGCTACCTGGACAGCACCCGCGGCCCGGCCGAGATCGCCCTGATGAAGGCGGTCAAACGTGCGTTCGATCCCCAAGCGCGGCTGAATCCCGGCAAGCTGTTCGACGTTTGAGCCGGGCAAATCCTTCACGCACCCGTTACGCTCCACGCATCCTCACAACCGGCTTCGAACCGATGACCCGTCCGCTTCTGCTGCTCGCCCTGCTGTCCCTGCCGCTGGCCGGCTTCGCTTCCAGCTTCGCCGGCACCTCGGCCGGTTCCGCCACCGGTGCATCGTCGGGCTCTTCGGCCAGCAGCTCGGGCGACGACAAGGTGGTGCAGGCCGCACGCGACGATGCCGCCGCGTTCATCGCCAGCGACGGCCAGATCCGTGGCGCCCGCCTGCAGGCCGCGCTGGTCCACCTGCGTGAGCAGAGCGCTGCCGCGCAGCAGCAGAGCGACCTGGAACTGGCCCGCGCGCTGCTGGCGCGTTGATCCCGGGTAGTGCCGGCCGCTGGCTGGCAACGCCATGACATCTGCACGGAACGCAGCCAGGCATGGCCTGGCTCTACTGCTGGCCGTTCCGGCCGCACATGCCAGCAGCGACCTGCGCCTGGATCCGGAAGGGCTGAGCCCTGCACAGCAGCAGGTGGCGATGCAGACCCTGGCCGACGTGCAGTCCCTGCTGCCAGATGGCCTGCTGCGCTCACTGCCAGCACACGTGCAGGTGCGCTGGAGCGACCACCTGCCGGCCGATGTGCACGGTCGCGCTTTCGCCGGCCGCATCGACCTGCGTCGCGAGCTGCTGGATGATGCCGTGCCCGGCGCACGCCGTGCACGACGCAGCGCGCTGGTGCATGAACTGACCCATGTTGCAGACCGTAGCGGCGCGAACTGGTCGCGCAGTGCGCGCTGGCGCGACCTGGCCGGATGGCAGCGCAAGCCCTGGCATCTCGGCCGTGGTGGCAACGACTTCCGTGACCGTAGTCCGGATGCCTATGAACTGAAGGATCCGGCCGAGTACCTGGCAGTGAACGCCGAGCATTTCGTGCTCGACAGCGAGTTTGCCTGCCGGCGCCCGGCGCTGGCGCAGTGGTACCAGGCCCATTTCGGAACCCCGCCATCGCTGCCGCAGTCGCACTGCGCGGCCACGTTGCCATTGCTGCAGGCCGAATCGGAAGAGGGTGCGGCATCGCTGCTGCAGCTCGATCCTTCGCGCGTCTACGCCGTGGACTACCTGTTCGCCGAAGGCAGTGCGCAGCCGATGAGCCGCTGGGGGCACAGCATGCTGCGGCTGGTGATCTGCCGGCCGGGCCGTGCGCCGGGGCCGGACTGCCGCCTGGACCTGGAGCACCACCGCGTGCTGTCGTTCCGCGCATTCGTGGGTGATGTGCAGATTTCCAACTGGCGTGGCCTGACCGGCGGCTATCCCTCGCGGCTGTTCGTGCTGCCGCTGCAGCAGGTGGTGGACGAGTACACCAAGGTGGAACTGCGTGGGTTGCAGTCGCTGCCGTTGCAGTTGTCGCCCGGCGAGATCGCCGGCCTGCTCGAGCGCACTGCACAGGTGCACTGGAGCTACGACGGGCGCTATTACTTCGTCAGCAACAACTGCGCGGTGGAAACCGCAAAGCTGCTGCAGGCGGGCGTGCCGCGCCTGGGGGAGGCCGGGCTGGCCCAGCTGAGTCCGCGCGGGTTGAAGCGTCGGCTGGCGCGATTGCAGGTACTGGATGAGCAGGTGCTGGCTGATCGGGATTCCGCGCAGGCGCAGGGCTACTACTTCGCCTCGGCACGCGACCATTACCAGCAGTTGTTCGATGTGGCGGCTTCGCAGCTGGATCTGCCGGTGCGCGATGTGCGCGCCTGGCTGAAGCTGCCCGCACAGCAGCGTGCGCCCTGGCTGCTGCAGGGTGACCTGCGTGCCAGCGCCGGGCTGCTGCTGCTGGAACAGGCTGCGCAACGCCGCGCCGAACTGCGCGCGCGCGATGTGCTGAAACGGCGCCTGCTGGCGGCACCGGACAGTGCCGAGACGCGCGGCCTGCGCCAGCTGCTGGAGCAGGGTGGGCAATGGCTGCGCCCGGGTACGCTGCTGGTCGACGATGGCTACGGGTTGCCGCTTGCCGATGAGCAGGCGCTGTTGTCCGAGGTCGTGGCCACCGCCAGTGCGCAGGCGGTGCCGGCGTGGCAGGCGCTGCGCGTACAGCTGCGCCAGACGCTGCCGGCGCCGCAGCGCGACGAAATGGATGCGATCGACGCCAATCTGACCACACTCGGCGCGCACCTGCGCGAACAGGCCAGGCTGCCGGCTACTGGCGCGGAAGCTCGATGACGAAGCGGCTGCCGCCGGCGCTGCCGGGCGTGCAGTAGACGCGCCCGCCATGTGCATCGGCGATGGCCTTGACCACCGCCAGGCCCAGCCCGCTGCCGCCGCCCTGGCGCGAGCGCGAGCCGTCGGCGCGCATGAACGGAGTGAAGATGTCGGTGTGAAGTTCCGGGTCGATGCCCGGGCCTTCGTCCTCGATCGCCACCTGCACGTGTCCGGGCGTGTCGTGCACGGCAATCCGCACCTTGCCCGGGCTGGCGTAGCGACGCGCATTCTCCAGCAGTGCCAGCAGGGCCTGGCGCAAGCGTGTCGGGTCACAGTGCGCGTTGTGTTCCTCGCGGCTGGTTTCCAGCTCCAGCACGAAGCCGGCGGCGCGGAACTGCGGGTCGACCAGGGTCATCACCGAATGCACTTCGGCCACCACGTCGGTGCGCGCGCGGCGTACGTCCAACCGCGCGTTGTCGGACAGGCTCAACACGCGCAGATCCTCGATCAGGCGTGAGAGGCCTTCGACCTGTGCCAGCAGGCTGCGGAACTGGGATTCGTCTGGCTGGAACACGCCCTCGGCCAGCCCCTGCAGGCGACCACGCAGGATCGTCACCGGAGTCCTTAGTTCATGGGCAATGGCCGCATGCCACATCGCGCGCTCGCTCTCCATGTGCTGCAGGCGGCGCGCCATCGCATTGAAATCCTCGACCAGGGTGGCCACTTCGCCGGGCGAGTTTTCCTGGGCGCTGGCGCGCGCACCGAGGTCGCCGCCGGCAAGCGCGCGCACGCTGTCGACCAGCGAATTCAACGGCGACAGGATGCGGTGGGCAAGGCGGAACGAGGCGGCGATGGCCAGTGCCAGGCCGGTCAGGATCACCCCGACCATCCATGCCAGCTCCGGCCCGGTCGGCAGCCAGCTTTCCGGCTCTTCGGCACTGCCGGGGAAGAACTCGACCAGCACCGCGTACAGCAGCCACGATGACAGGATCATCATCACGATGACGCCGATCACCATCAGCGACATCGAGACGATGATGTGGCGACTGAGCCCGGAGCGGCGCAGGCGGGCCATCAGCGGTCGGCCATCAACCGGTAGCCGACACCGCGCACGCTGGCCGGAACATTGACCATGCCCACTTCATCCAGCTTGCGGCGCAGCTTGCTGACATGGCTGTCGACCGTGCGCTCCAGCGCCTCGCTTTCCGGCAGGCATTCGTGCATCAGTTCGCTGCGGCTGAAGATGCGGGTCGGCGCCAGCGCCATGCAGTGCAGCAGCTTGAACTCGGTGAGGGTGAGCAGCACTTCGTGGCTGTAGCCGTCGCCTTCCACATGCACGGCATGGGTGGCCGAGTCGATCAGCAACGGGCCCGCGCGCAGTGCGGTCGGTGCGTCCACGCGCGAGCCACGCAGCGTACGCCGCAGCACGGCGCGCACGCGCGCTGCCACTTCGGCTGGATTGAACGGCTTGACCACGTAGTCGTCGGCGCCCATGCGCAGCGCAGTCAGCTTGTCCAGGTCCTGGTCCAGCGCGGTCAGCATGATCACCGGCGTTTCGCCGCGCTGGCGTAGCTGGGTCAGTACGCTCCAGCCATCCAGCCGCGGCAGTTGTACGTCGAGCAGGACCAGGTCGGGGCGGGCGCTGCGGTGCAGGTCCAGTGCACTGTGGCCATCGGCGGCACGCAGGGTGCGTAGTCCTTCGCGTTCCAGGTAGGCGGTAAGAATATCGGCGATCTCGGCCTCATCCTCGACGATCAGGACGAGGGCGGCGAGGGCAGGGGAGGCATGCATGCAGGGGCGGGGCCTTAAGGTGCTTGCCTCCATCGTATCTCCACAGTTCCTCCATCGAAACCCCATCATCGCCCCGCAGACTGCACGCTTCAGAACCTATCAGCCGCCCGCGCGGCATTGTGCACAGCAATGAGAACCTTCAGGACTCCGGTCGCGTTGATCGCGGCCCTCGCCCTGGCCATGACGGCCTGCTCCGCCCCCGAAGCCACGCCCGAAGCGGCACCGCGCGTCAGCGTGGTCACTGTCGGCCCGCAGGTCGTGCAGCGCGATGACGAACTGCCCGGCCGCGTGGCCGCCGTACGCACCGCACAGATCCGTGCCCAGGTGGGCGGCATCGTGCAGCGCCGGCTGTTTGAGCAGGGTGCGGAAGTGCGCGCCGGCCAGGCCCTGTTCCAGATCGATCCGGCGGCGTTCCGTGCCGATGTCGACTCGGCACTGGCCGCGCTGCAGCGCAGTGAGGCAGCCCTGGGCCGCAGCCGCGTGCAGTCGCAGCGCCTGCATGCGCTGGCGGCCGCGCAGGCGGTCAGCCAGCAGCACCGCGACGATGCCAGTGCCGAGTACGAACAGGCCCGTGCCGCGGTGAACGAAGCGCGCGCGATCCTGGCGCGTCGCCAGCTCGATCTGCGCTATGCCACGGTCAGCGCGCCGATTGCCGGCCGCATCGACCAGGCGCTGGTGACCGAAGGTGCACTGGTCGGCGTGGCCGATGCCGAGCCGATGGCGGTGGTGCAGCAGATCGACCAGGTCTACGTCGATGTGCGCCAGCCAGCGGCGCAGCTCGAGTCGCTGCAACGCAGTGCCGGTGGCGGCGAGCTGCCGGTGACGATCATCGGTGCGGCCGGCAAGCCGCTGCCCGAACGTGGCCAGATGCTGTTCTCCGGCATCAATGTCGATGCGCGCACCGGTGATGTGATCCTGCGCATCCTGGTCGACAACCCGCAGCGCCAGCTGCTGCCCGGCATGTACGTGCGCGCGAAGGTGCCGCGGGGTGCGCCGGCCAGCGCACTGACCGTGCCACAGCAGGCCGTGCTGCGCAGTGCCGGTGGCCAGGCCTATGCCTGGGTGATCGGTGGCGATGGCAAGGCGGTGATCCGCACGCTGGAAGTGGACGGTAGTGTCGATCGCCAATGGCTGGTGCGCACCGGCCTGAAGGCGGGCGAAAAGGTGGTGGTCGAAGGCCAGGAACGCCTGCAGGAAGGCGTGGTGGTCGATGCGCGCGATTGGCAGATGCCGGTCGCCAGCGCCGGCGCGGTGCAGGCCGGCAGCAAGGGCTGAGCCTCTACCGGGCCGGTCCCTCCAGGAAAATCCAACATGGCACGTTTCTTCATCGATCGCCCGGTGTTCGCCTGGGTGCTGGCGATCTTCATCATCCTGGCCGGTGTGCTGGCGATCCCGCGGCTGGCGGTGGAGCGCTATCCGGCGGTTGCCCCGCCCAGCGTCAGCATCTATGCCAGTTACCCGGGTGCGAGCCCGCAGACGCTGAATGACGCGGTGGTCGGCCTGATCGAGCGCGAGCTGTCCAGCGTCAAGCACCTGCTGTACTTCGAGTCGTCGGTGGACACGTCCGGCGAAGCCTCGATCACCGCCACCTTCAAGCCGGGCACCAACCCGGAGCTGGCGCAGGTGGACGTGCAGAACCGGATCAAGGCGATCGAGCCGCGCCTGCCGCGCAGCGTGCGCCAGAACGGCCTGTTCGTGGAGGCCGCCGATTCCGGTTTCCTGATGCTGGTCGGCCTGCGTTCGCCGGATGCCAGCGTCAGCGAGGCCGCACTGGGCGACTTCATGGCGCGCAACATCATCGAGGAGCTGCGCCGCATCGATGGCGTCGGCCGCGTGCAGCTGTTCGGTGCCGAACAGGCGATGCGCGTGTGGCTGGACCCGACCCGGTTGACCGGCTATGGGCTGACCATGGGTGACGTGGCCGCTGCCATCGAGCAGCAGAACCTGGAGATCTCGCCGGGGCGCATCGGCGATTCTCCGGGTGTTCCGGGCCAGCGCATCACCGTGCCGCTGAGTGCCGATGGCCAGCTGTCCACGCCGGAGCAGTTCGCTGCCATCGTGCTGCGCGCCGGGGCCGACGGCTCGCGGGTGGTGCTGGGCGATGTCGCCCGCGTTGAACTGGGCGCGCAGAGCTATGCCTGGGGCACCCGCGAGGATGGTCATCCGGCCACCGCCGCCGGCGTGCAGCTGCGTCCTGGCGCGAACGCGGTTCGCACCGCGTCGGCGGTGCGCGAGCGCATGGCCGAGCTGGCGCCGCTGTTGCCGCGCGGCGTGGAGGCGAGCATTCCGTTCGACACCGCACCGTTCGTCAAGATCTCGATCCAGAAGGTGGTGCAGACGCTGCTGGAGGCGATGCTGCTGGTGTTCGCAGTGATGTACCTGTTTCTGCAGAACTGGCGCTACACGCTGATTCCGGCACTGGTCGCACCGATCGCGTTGCTGGGCACCTTCGCGGTGATGCTGGCGCTGGGCTTCTCGATCAACGTGCTGACCATGTTCGGCATGGTGCTGGCGATCGGCATCATCGTCGACGACGCCATCGTGGTTGTCGAGGGCGTGGAACGGATCATGGCCGAGGAAGGCCTGCCGCCGCGCGAGGCCACCATCAAGGCGATGCGCGAACTGACCGGTGCGGTGATCGGCATCACCCTGGTGCTGACCGCGGTGTTCATTCCGATGGCGCTGGCCAGCGGCTCGGTGGGTGCGATCTACCGCCAGTTCACCGTGGCGATGGCGGTGTCGATCCTGTTCTCGGCGCTGCTGGCATTGAGCCTGACGCCGGCGCTGTGCGCGACCCTGCTGCGCCCGAACACCCATGGCCACCATGGTCGGGGCGGTCTGTTCGGCGCCTTCAATCGTGGCTTCGAACGGATGACCGGGCGCTACCAGCGTGGCGTGGCGTCGGTGCTGCAGCGGAGCGGGCGGGTCATGGGCGTGTTCGCCGCGCTGGTGGCGGCGCTGCTGCTGGGCCTGCACTGGCTGCCGGGCGCCTTCCTGCCGGAAGAGGACCAGGGCTACTTCATGACCTCGATCCAGCTGCCGGCCGAAGCCACCGCCGAACGCACGCTGGCCGTGGTCGAAGCCTACGAACGGCACGTGGCGTCACGCCCGGGCATCGGCTCCAACCAGTCGATCCTCGGCTACAGCTTCTCCGGTTCCGGCCCGAGCGCGGCGCTGACCTACACGATGCTGAAGGACTGGGGCGAGCGTGCAGGGGCCACCGCGGCCGGCGAAGTGGAGGCCGCGCAGAAGGCGATGGCGACGATTGCCGAGGGCGAGGTGATGAGCGTGATGCCGCCGGCGATCGACAGCCTGGGCCGTTCGTCCGGCTTCTCGCTGGCGCTGCAGGCGCGCACCGGGCAGAGCCAGGCCGAGCTGCGTGCGGCCCTGCAGCAGCTGCTGAAGCTGGCCGAGGCCAGTCCGCTGCTGTCGGAGGTGCATGCCGATGGCCTGCCGGCAGGTACCAGCGTGCGGCTGGACATCGATCGCGCCAAGGCCGAGGCGATGGGCGTGGGGTTCGAGCAGATCAGCAGCACGCTGTCGGCGGCGATGGGCTCGCAGTACGTCAACGACTTCCCCAACAAGGGGCGGCTGCAGCAGGTGATCCTGCAGGCCGATGCACCCCACCGGATGGAGCTGGAGGATGTGCTGAGGCTGTACGTGCGCAACAGCGAAGGCGGCATGGTGGCGTTGTCGGAACTGGTGACGCCGCACTGGACCGAGGCGCCGCTGCAGCTGCAGCGCTATCTCGGCTTCCCGGCGCTGAACCTGTCCGGCGCACCGGCCTCCGGCGTGTCGACCGGCCAGGCCATGGCGGAGATGGAGCGGTTGGCGGAGAAGCTGCCGTCCGGTTTTGCCCTGCAGTGGACCAGCCAGTCGCTGCAGGAGCGGGAGTCCGGTGCGCAGGCGCCGTGGTTGCTGCTGTTGTCGATGCTGGTGGTGTTCCTGGTGCTGGCGGCACTGTACGAGAGCTGGTCGATCCCGCTGGCGGTGATGCTGGTGGTGCCGCTGGGCCTGCTCGGTGCGGTTGCTGCGGTGCTGTTGCGGGGCATGCCCAACGACGTGTTCTTCAAGGTCGGCATGATCACCGTGATCGGGCTGTCGGCGAAGAACGCGATCCTCATCGTCGAGTTCGCGCGCCAGCTGCAGCAGCAGGGTCGCGGCCTGGTTGAAGCAGCGCTGGAGGCGGCGCGGCTGCGCCTGCGGCCGATCGTGATGACCTCGTTGGCATTCGCGCTGGGCGTCGTGCCGCTGATGCTGGCGCAGGGCGCGTCGAAGGAAACCCAGCAGGCGATTGGAACCGGTGTGTTCGGCGGCATGGTCAGTGCGACGGTGCTGGCGGTGTTCTTCGTGCCGGTCTTCTATGTAGTGGTGCAGGGCGCGCGGCAGTGGATCGCGCAACGCCTGCGCAGGCGCCGGCCGATGCCGGAAGGATCCGTGGATGGAACGGGACATCGTTGAAGACCTGCATGAGCGGCAGTTGGCAGCGCTGGAACAGCGCCTGCGGCAGGCATTGCTGGATGACGACCACGATGCGCTGACCGCGCTGGTATCGCCGGCATTGTTCATGATGGACGGGCAGGGCGGACGCTTGCTCGACCTGCCGTGGCTGGGCGACTGGCTGGCCGGAAACCTGCACGTGCGCAGCCTGCAGTCGTACGCGGTGGAAGCGCTGCTGTGCGGACGCCTGGCATTGTTGTCCAGCGACGTGCGCTTGTCGGTGCGCGGGCAGGGCCAGGAGCGCGAGCTGAAACTGCGCCTGCTGCGGGTGTGGACCTGCAGTTCCGGCGAAAGCGGCGCGCAGCTGTTGTCGATGGCGGTACTGGCCGCATGAGTGCGGTCAGGCCGCTTTCAGGCCCCGCTCACCGACAGGTGGTAGGGTCGAGCCTCTCTGTAGTGTCGACAAGGAGTCGAGCCATGCGTGTAGTTCCCAGTCTGTTGGCAGCCTCCCTCGGGTTGGTGCTGGCCGCGTGCCAGCCGGCCCAGCCGCCCGCCGCAGGCGGCAATGACGCCCCGCCTGCCGCGCCGCAGCCGAGCGCCAGCACCGAAGGTGGCAGCGAGACCACGTACCAGTGTGGTGATCTGAGCGTGCGCGCGACCTTCAATGGCGAGGATGCGGCCACGGTGGTGATCGGCGAACGCACCTTCGCCATGAGCTCCGAGCGTGCGGCGTCGGGTGCCAAGTACGGCGATGGCAAGGGCAACAGCTTCTGGACCAAGGGCAGCGATGACGGCCTGTTGAGCCTGAAGGGCGAAGCCGATCGCGAGTGCCATGCGGTCGAAGCCACTGAAGGCGATGGCAGCGCCGGCAATGCCGCGTTCCGTGCCACCGGCAATGAGCCGGGCTGGCTGGCGGTTGTCGACGGCGACACGCCGGGCCTGCAGGTGGAAGTGGATTACGGTGAGCGTCGTTTCGATGTCGCCCAGCCCACCGCAGGTGCTGACGGCTGGAGTGGCAAGGCGTCCGATGGCACCGACGTCAAGCTCAGCTTCCAGCGCACGACCTGCCAGGACGACATGAGTGGCGAGGCGTTCGATGCCAAGGTGAACCTGACCATCGGCACCCGCCAGTACCACGGCTGCGGCAATTTCGGCGCGAAGCAGCCGTAAGCTACCTGTAGAGCCGAGCCACGCTCGGCTGCAGTCCCTGTCCAACGCACAGCAGCCGAGCGTGGGCTCGGTGCTACACGACTGCTACATCCGATGGCCTGCCTGCGGCGAATGCGCCGCAGGCAGGGACAGGCAGCCGATCAGCGCGAGGCGATTAGTCGGCACGGCCCGCGAATTCGCCGGTGGCGGTGTTCACCAGCACGCGTTCGCCGTTGACGATGTACTCCGGCACCATGATCTCGATGCCGGTGTTGAGCTTGGCCGGCTTCGGGCGCTTGGTGGCGGTGCCACCCTTCAGTTCCGGCGGCGTCTCGATCACTTCCAGCACCACCGAGGCCGGCAGCTGGATCGCCACCGGCTGCTCGTCGATCACCTGCACGTAGATGCCGGTCAGGCCATCGGTGATGTAGCCAGCGTCGTCGCCGATCACGTCCGCGTCCAGGGTGTAGGGGGTGTAGTCCTCGTCATCGAGGAACACGAACGCGTCGCCGTCCTTGTACGAATAGGTGGACTGGCGGCGCAGCAGTTCGACCTCGACCAGGTTGTCGTCGGCATCGAAGCTGGCATCGAGCTTGTTGCCGCCCGGCACGCTGTACATGATGAAGCGGAAGCGGACGTTGCCGCCGCGACCCTGCGGCGAGCTGCGCTCGATGTCGCGGATCTGGTACACGCCGTTGTTGTACTCGACGACGTTGCCCTTCTTGATGTCGTTGGCTTTCATGGTGATCTAGGTCGTTGGGGGAGGGCGCCGTCCCGGCGCCCGTGGGGAATCACTTCGGAGCGAGGCGGGTAGCGCCGTCCAGGCGGATGGTCTCGCCGTTGAGGTAGGTGTTGCCGAGGATGAAGCCGACCAGGCTGGCGAAGTCTTCCGGCTTGCCCAGGCGCGACGGGAACGGAATCGAGGCGGCCAGCGACTGCTGCACGGCTTCGGGCATGCCGTCGACCATCGGCGTCCAGAACACGCCCGGAGCAATCGTATTGACGCGGATGCCGAAGCGCGACAGTTCGCGTGCCATGGGCAGCGTCATCGAGACCACGCCACCCTTGCTGGCGGCATACGCGGCCTGGCCGATCTGGCCTTCATAGGCGGCGATGCTGGCGGTGTTGATGATCACGCCGCGCTCGCCGTCAGTGCCCGCTTCGTTGTGCTGCATGCGGTTGGCCGCGGCCTTGGCCACGTTGAAGCTGCCGACCAGGTTCACCATCACCGTGCCCTGGAAGCCGGCCAGCGGCATCGGGCCTTCCTTGCCCAGCACGCGGCCGGCGCCCAGGATGCCGGCGCAGTTCATCGCCACGTTCAGGCCGCCGAGGAAATCGTGGGCCTGGTCGATGGCCGCGGTCACCGCCGCCTCATCGCTGACGTTGACGTTGAAATAGCGGGCCTTGTCGGCACCCAGCCCGGCAATGGCGGCAGCGCCCTTGTCGTCGTTGAGGTCGAACAGGGCCACCTTGCCGCCCTGGGCGACGAGGTGCTGGGCCACGGCCAGGCCGAGGCCGGAGACGCCGCCAGTGATCACGGCACGTACGGAAGACAGCTGCATTGAACGGTCCTGCAGGTTCGAGAACCGCCGATTCTAACGGAAGCCGCGACCGCCGCTGTTGTGCACTGCGCCGCCTTTGCGGGGCGGCGCAGTGCGGCGGTCAACCGGCGGCGGCCAGCGCCTGCCCGGTGCGGCTGGCGGTGGCGCGGCCGAGCAGGCCGGCCAGCCAGCGGCCGGTCTCGGCCAGTGCCGGCAGGTCCACGCCGCTGTCCAGGCCGAGGCCCTGCAGCAGGTAGACCACGTCTTCGCTGGCCACATTGCCGCTGGCGCCCTTGGCATACGGGCAGCCACCGGCACCCGACACCGCACTGTCGACCACGCGCACGCCTGCTTCCAGGCAGGTGGCGATGTTGGCGATGGCCTGGCCGTACGTATCGTGGAAGTGCACGGCCAGTGCTTCCATCGGAATCTCGGCAGCGACCGCCTGCAGCATCGCCCGTGCCTTGCGTGGGGTGCCGACGCCGATGGTGTCGCCCAGCGAAATTTCGTAACAGCCCATCTGGTGCAGGGCGCGTGCAACGCGCACCACATCAGCCAGCGGCACTTCGCCCTGGTAGGGGCAGCCGAGCACGGTGGAGACGTAGCCGCGCACGCGCACGCCATCGGCGGCGGCACGGCGCAGGATCGGCTCGAAGCGCGCCAGCGATTCATCGATGCCGGCATTGGTATTGGTGCGGTTGAATGCCTCGGACGCGGCGGTGAACACCGCTACTTCCTCGACGCCCACCGCACGGGCGCGGTCGTAGCCCTGTTCGTTCGGCACCAGTACCGGGTAGTGGATGCCGGGCCGGCGCTGGATGCCGGCATAGACCTCGGCGGCATCGGCCAGCTGCGGGATCCACTTCGGGCTGACGAAGCTGGTTGCCTCGATGCTGCGCAGGCCGGTGGCCGACAGGCGGTTGATCAGTTCGATCTTGTCGCCGGTGGAGACCGACTGCTTCTCGTTCTGCAGGCCGTCACGCGGCCCGACCTCGACGATGCGGACGTAGTCACTCATGCGGTTGCCCCATTGGCAGGGCGGTGGCAGACCGCCTCGATGTTGTTGCCATCCGGGTCCAGCACGAAGGCGCCGTAGTAGTCCGGGTGATACCACGGGCGCAGGCCCGGGGCGCCGTTGTCGCGGCCACCGGCGGCGAGGGCGGCGGCATGGAAGGCGTCCACCTGGTCGCGGCTGGCGCAGGCGAAGGCCACATGCACGCCATGGCTGGCGGTGCCGCCATTGCCAAGCCAGAAGAACGGCTTGCCGTCGCTGCCGAAGCCGATGTGGTCGTGCGCGCCGGTCTGTTCGGCGGTCACTTCCATCACCACGCCGATCTGCAGTGGCGCCAGTGCCTGCAGGAAGAAGGCCTTGCTGCGCGCCAGGTCGGCGCTGGTCAAACCAAGATGATCGAGCATGTTCAGGCTTCCGTGACCCAATGGGGGGCGCGCTTGTCGAGGAAGGCGCCCAGGCCTTCCTGGCCCTCGGCCGACACCCGCAGGCGCGCGATCAGGGCGGCGTTATCGCGATCCAGGGTGTCGCGGTCATGGCTGTCGCGGACCTGGCGGACCAGTTGCTTGGCGGTGGACGAGGCGATCGGGCCGGCCTTGTCGAGCAGGGCCAGCTGGCGTTGCACGGCCTCGTCCAGGCGTTCGGGCTCGACCAGCTGGTGGACCAGGCCGATGCGCAGCGCGGTGTCGGCGTCAAAATGCTCGCCGGTGGCGAACCAGCGGCGGGCTTGGCGCGGGCCGATGGCTTCGATCACATAGGGCGAGATCACCGCCGGCAGCAGGCCCAGGCGGCTTTCGGTCAGGCCGAAGCGGGCCGAGGTGCTGGCGATGGCGATGTCGCAGCAGGCGACCAGGCCGACGCCGCCGCCGAAGGCCGCGCCATGGACCCGGGCCAGGGTCGGTTTGGGCAGCTCGTCCAGGGTGCGCATCAGCCGGGCCAGGGCCAGCGAGTCCTCGCGGTTATCGGCTTCGCTGGCCGCCGCCATGCCGCGCATCCACTGCATGTCGGCACCTGCCGAGAAGGAGGCGCCGTGGCCGGCCAGCACCACCGCGCGCACCGAAGCATCGTGGCCGGCGGCCTCCAGTGCGGCAGTCAGCCGGGCGATCAGCCCGGCGTCAAAGGCGTTGTGCAGCTCCGGCCGGTTCAGCCAGAGAGTGAGGACGGCGCCGCTGCGCTCGATCTGCAAAGCATCGTTCATGGGATTCCAGGGTCACTCCATACCTGTATGGATCATAGCGGGCCATTGGTCATGGGCCATGACGCGACGCGGGAATGTTAGAATCGAGAACCATTTACATCCAGCAGAGAACGCGCTAGATGACGCTGTCCGAACTGCCGCTGCACACCTCGGCCGTGGTCGAGTCCGTGCAGGACCTGCATGCCAACGATGCCATCGCCCGTCGCTTGCGCGAGCTGGGTTTCGTGAAGGGCGAGGAAGTGCGCCTGGTGGCCAAGGGTCCGGTGGGGGGAGAGCCGCTGCTGGTGCAGGTCGGGTTCACCCGTTTCGCGCTGCGGATCAGTGAAGCCAAGCGGGTCGTGGTCGACGCCGCCAGCCAGGAACGACGCGCATGACTGCTACTGCCACTACCGCCCCCCTGCGCGTTGCGCTGGTCGGTAACCCCAACAGCGGCAAGACCGCACTGTTCAACCAGCTGACCGGCAGCCGGCAGAAGGTTGCCAACTACACCGGCGTCACCGTCGAGCGCAAGGAAGGCCGTCTGCGTGCGCCGTCCGGCCGCGAGTTCGCGGTACTCGACCTTCCGGGCGCCTACAGCCTGCATCCGGCCAGCCTGGACGAGGCGATCACCCGTGACCTGTGCCGGGGCTTCTACCCGGGCGAAGCCGCGCCGGATGTGCTGCTGTGCGTGATCGACGCCACCAACCTGCGCCTGCACCTGCGCTTCGCGCTGGAACTGCGCGAGCTGGGCAAGCCGATGGTGGTGGCGCTGAACATGGTTGATGCGGCCCAGCGCCGTGGCATCCAGGTGGACGTGGCCGCGCTGGAGCGCGAGCTGGGCGTGCCGGTAGTGGAGACCGTGGCGGTGCGCAAGCAGGGCGCCAGGGCCCTGGTCGAACGCCTGGATGCGATGGTCCCGCACCTGGATGCACCGGTGCCGGGCCCGGAAGGTGGCATCGATTACCACGCCAAGGTGCGCGAGATCCTGTCGGTGGCCGTGCGCATGCCGGCGCGGACCGCGAAGATCGACGACGCGCTGGACCGCTGGCTGCTGCACCCGGTGTTCGGCCTGGTCAGCCTGGCGGTGGTGATGTTCCTGATCTTCCAGGCCGTGTACGCCTGGGCGACGCCGCTGATGGACGCCATCGAGGCCGGTTTCGCCTGGCTCGGCGCCTTCGTCGGCAGCGTGCTGCCGGAAGGCCCGCTGGCCAGCCTGCTGACCGACGGCATCATCGCCGGTGTCGGTGGCGTGGTGGTGTTCCTGCCGCAGATCCTGATCCTGTTCTTCTTCATCCTGGTGCTGGAGGAATCCGGCTACCTGCCGCGTGCGGCGTTCCTGCTCGACCGCATGATGGCCGCTGCCGGCCTGTCCGGTCGCTCGTTCATCCCGCTGCTGTCCAGCTTCGCCTGCGCAGTGCCGGGCATCATGTCCACGCGCAGCATCCAGGACCCGCGTGACCGCCTGGCCACGATCCTGGTGGCGCCGCTGATGACCTGTTCCGCACGCCTGCCGGTGTACGCGCTGCTGATCGGTGCGTTCATTCCGCAGAAGACGGTATGGGGCGTGTTCAACCAGCAGGGCCTGGTGCTGTTCGGCCTGTACGCGGCCGGCATCCTCAGCGCGCTGGCGATGTCGTGGATCATGAAGAAGTGGCGCCGCGACAAGAGCGAGCATCCGCTGATGCTGGAACTGCCGTCGTACCGCCTGCCGCACGTGCGTGACCTGGCGGTCGGCCTGTACGAGCGCGGCATGATTTTCCTCAAGCGCGTTGGCGGCATCATCCTGGCGCTGACCATCCTGCTGTGGGTGCTGTTGTCGTTCCCGGCAGCGCCGGCGGGGGCCACCATGCCCGCGATCGATTACAGCTACGCCGGCCAGATCGGCCATGCAATGGCTGTGTTCTTCGCGCCGCTGGGCTTCAACTGGCAGATCTGCATCGCGCTGATCCCGGGCCTGGCCGCGCGTGAGGTGGCGGTGTCTTCGCTGGCCACCGTGTATGCGCTGTCGGCAGCCGATGACGATGCCGCCAGCCAGGCACTGACCCCGCTGATCAGCGATGGCTGGTCGCTGGCCACCGCACTGTCGCTGCTGGTCTGGTACATCTACGCCCCGATGTGCATCTCGACGCTGGCCACCATCAAGCGCGAGACCAACTCATGGAAACAGATGGGCTTCGCTGCGTTCTACCTGTTCGCGGCGGCCTACGTGGCCGCGCTGATCACCTACCAGGTGACCAGGGCGCTGGGAGGCGGCTGATGGATGCCGGGCTGCTGATCCAGTACCTGATCATCGCGGTGGCCGTGCTGGTCAGTGCCTGGGTGGTGCTGAAGAAGCAGTTCCCCGGTACCGTGCGCAAGCTGCGCGGTGCGTTGGCGCTGGCCCTGCTGAAGCCCGGTCGCGCCGCCTGGCTGCAGGCGCTGGGGCGGAAGGTCGCGCCACCGGCGAGCGGAAGTGGCGGTGCCTGTGGCGGTTGCGACAGTTGCGGGCCGACTCCGCCGAAGCGGCACTGACGCTGCTTCTCCTGCGCTGGTGGGTGCGAACCTTGGTTCGCACGCTTCCGGGGTTCAGACCTCTCTGCGGATGATCGCCCGGAAGCGTCCATCCCGATTCAATCGCCGCACCGATTCCCGGTTCCCATGGGTTGCCGCGAAGCCGGCCACGTCGGCAAGGGCATCGAGCAGCAGGCCTTTCAGTCCGTCGCGGTTACCAGCCTGCAGCAGGTCTTCAAGATCCTGCTGGATGAAGGCCCGGCGCAGGCCTGGTGTCTCTTCGATCCGCCAGTCGACGTGGGGCGTGGGAATGCTGGAGCGGTACCTGAAAGCCGTTTCAAGATCGTCAGGTGCGAGGGGATGCTCGAGCAGCTCTGGAAAGTAGAGTCCAGCATTCACATAGAAACCCCGGCTTTCGCTGGCACGCTGGTGATTCACGACAAGGAGGGCGTCATCCAGCAAGCGGTAGCGGGTAGTCGTGGTCCCGGCAAAGCCGGTCTTCCTGGCGCACTTGCTGAAGACAGTCGAGGATTTCATGGGCTTTGCCCGGGCCGGAACAGGGGGCCACAGCCTTGAGGCGCGGTGCCTGGCGGTCAATTGGCAAACGCGACACCCGCAACGAGCGCCCCAGGTGCGTGCGAACGCCCCGGGTGGGTGCGAACCTTGGTTCGCACGCTCTTCTGGCTAGTTGGCCCGTGAGCCCAGCTCCGCCGCCAGCGCCAGCCACTTGCTGCGTTGTGCCGGTGTACTGCTGCGTACAGCGCCAAGGCGGCTGACACGCACCGGGCGGATGCCGCAGAACTGCAGGATGGTGGCGCGGATCTGGGCGATGCCCGGGTCGCGGTAGATCCAGCGGTAGTACCAGGGCGGCGTATCCAGCGTGGTGATCACCCGCGCGCTGCGCCCGGCCAGCAGCCGGTCCCACCACACCGAATCGCGCCGGTAGCGGAAGGCGTACCCCGGCAGCAGCACGCGATCGAAGAAGCTCTTCAGCAGTGCCGGCATCGCGCCCCACCAGGTGGGGTAGACCAGCACCAGGTGATCGCAGGCCTCGATCGCTTCCGCGGCGTCCTGAAGGTCGGCTTCCAGCGGCTGGATCTGACGGTAGCCGTGGCGCAGTACCGGGTCGAACTGGAGGTCACCCAGCGCGATCAGGCGCACCCGGTGGCCAGCATTCTCGGCGGCGGTGGCATAGCGCTGGGCGAGGGCGCCGCACAGGCTGTCACGGTCAGGATGGCCCAGCAGGATCAGGATGGAACGGGACACGGCAACCTCGCGCAATGGAAAGTGCGCGAGGTTGGGGTCTGCCCCAGGGGCAGAGTCAAACCGGGGTGGTGCAGCCGCTGGGTTCCAGGATGCAGTCGCCGCTGCCGGAGTGCAGCCACTGCTGCAGTTCGTCGCTGACCAGCTGCAGGTCGCGCTCGACCTGTGCCAGCCGCATCCGCTCGTCGGCGATGCGGCCGCGCTGCTCCTCCAGCAAGGCCAGTACCGCTGGCCAGTCGAGCCGTCCATCGCGGCCCTGCAGGCGTGAGATCGCGGCCAGGGTGATGCCCAGCCCCAGTGCCTGGCGGATCAGCTGCACCCAGGCCACGTCCTGTTCGCTGTAGTCGCGATAGCGGTTCAGGCGTGGCACCGGCGGCAGTAGTCCGCGCGCCTCGTACAGGCGGATGGCCCTGGCACTGGCGCCGGTCAGGCGGCTGACTTCGGAGATGCGCATCGACTCAGTCCCGCACCAGCCCGCCATCGACCACCAGGTTCTGACCGGTCACCGCGCGCGACCATGGGCTGGCGAAGAACAGCGCGGCATCGGCGAACTCGGCCGGCGTGGTGACGCTGCGCAGTGGCGTGTTGGCGGCGATGTAGTCGAACACTGCTTCCGGCGTGGCGGCGCTGGCATCGGTGGTGCGCAGCAGGCCGCCGGACAACATGTTCACGGTGATGCCATGCGGGCCGAGGTCGCCGGCCAGGGTACGGGTCAGCGACAGCAGTGCGGCCTTGGCGGCGGTGTAGTCGTGATAGGGCACCACCGGATTCTGGAACAGGTTGGTGCCGATGTTGATCACCCGACCGAAGCGACGGGCCTGCATGCCGGGCAGGGCGGCCTGCACGGTGTTCAGCGCGCCGCGCACGCTGCCGTCGAACTGCGCCTGGAACGCCGGCCAGCCGATGTCGGCGGCGCCGTCGCGGGCATCACCATTGAACGAGAACGCTGCCAGTGCGTTGTTGACTACGGTGGTGACGCCCTGGCCGAAGTGGGCGAGGGCGTGCTGCAGCATTGCATCGACCTCGGCGCGCTCAGTGACATCGGCCGGCAGCGCGATCGCCTGTCCGCCCAGCTCGGCAGCCAGAGCACGTGCAGCGCCTTCGCTTCGGTGGTAGTTGATGATGACGCGCGCGCCCTGCGCGGCGAAGGCGCGGGCGATGTGCTGGCCAAGTCCGCGCCCGGCACCGGTGACAAGCACCAGCTGTTCACTGATCTGCATGAGGGAACTGCCATCCATTGCATGAAAGGGCATGCAGCGTAGCAGCGATGGCGCTTGCCGGAGCGGGCGTGCTGCCGCTAGCCTGCAGGCATGAACCAGACTCCCCTGCGATTGCTCATCCACGGTGCCTCCGGGCGCATGGGCCAGGCCCTGCTGCGGCTGGCCGCCGAACATCCCGAAACCCTGCAGATCGCCGCTGCGGTGACGGGTCGTGCGCCGGCCCAGCGCGTGGTCGATGGCGTACCGTTCTTCGCGGCCAGCGAGCTGCCCGGTGCGCCGGCATTCGACGTGGCGATCGACTTCAGCCTGCCGGAGGGTTTCGACCCGATGCTGGCACTGTGCGTGGAACGTGGTGCGGGGCTGGTCTCGGGCACTACCGGCATCTCCAGCACGCAGCGCCAGGCGCTGGAGGCGGCGGCGGCGAGGATCCCGCTGGTCTGGGCCTCGAACTTCAGCCTGGGCGTGGCGGTGCTGGACGAGCTGGTCGAGCGCGCGGCGCAGGCGCTGGCCGGCTGGGACTGTGACATCGTCGAGTCTCACCACACCCAGAAGAAGGACGCGCCGTCGGGCACTGCACTGACCCTGGGCGCGGCCGCGCAGCGGGGCGGGGCGGAGCCGCACTATGCCAGCCTGCGCGCTGGTGACATCGTCGGCGAGCATCTGGTGCAGTTCACCGGGCTGGGCGAGCGCATCGAGCTGGTGCACCGGGCCACCAACCGCGACATTTTCGCCCGCGGCGCCCTGTTCGCCGCCCGCCAGCTGCAGGGCCGCGCCCCGGGCAGCTACCGGGTACGGGACCTGCTGCAGTAAGGCGGGCTGATTCCTGGGGTCGGATCCCTTTCCTGCGGAAAGGGCTCTGACCCCATCCGAGGGCGCCTGGGGTCAGAGCCTTTCCGATTCGGGAAAGGATCCGACCCCACCTCCGGCCCGCATACGCCGCCGGATTGAAATGAATGCGCAATCGCCCGTTCATGAAGCGCGATAACCGCTGGCGCGAGCGCCCCGGCAGCGCTACAATTCGCACTCGCCGAATCACGAAAGCCGGACCGGTCCCAGACCGCACGTCCGCGCTTTTTTGCAACCGGATTTCCGTGAAGCGCAGGCGTGACTTCGGCAGCCCCCTCGGTAGCCAAAGTGAGATTCCCGTGACCCAAGCCGCAATCCTCGTCCTCGAAGACGGCACCGTATTCGAGGGCGAATCCGTAGGCGCGCCCGGCCTGTCCGTCGGTGAGGTGGTGTTCAACACCGCCATGACCGGCTACCAGGAAGTGCTGACCGACCCGTCCTACGCCCGGCAGATGGTCACGCTGACCTATCCGCATATCGGTAACACCGGCATGACCGACCAGGACAACGAAGCGTCCAAGGTGTGGTCGGCCGGCCTGATCGTGCGCGATGTTCCGCGTCGCCCCAGCAACTGGCGCAGCCAGGTGTCGCTGCAGGACTGGCTGATCCAGCGTGGCGTGGTTGCCATCGCCGGCATCGACACCCGCAAGCTGACCCGCATCCTGCGCGAGAAGGGCGCGCAGAACGGTGCGCTGATGGCCGGCGACACCGACGTGGAAAAGGCACTGGAAGCCGCCCGCAAGTTCCCGGGGCTGAAGGGCATGGATCTGGCCAAGGTCGTCACTACCGAGAAGACCTACACCTGGACCGAGGGCCAGCTGGACCTGGATGCCAATGCCTTCGTCAGCGTGCCGGCCAAGTACAAGGTCGTGGCCTACGATTTCGGCGTGAAGACCAACATCCTGCGCATGCTGGCCGAGCGCGGCTGCGAAGTGACCGTGGTGCCGGCGCAGACCCCGGCCGCCGAAGTGCTGGCGCTGAAGCCGGATGGCGTGTTCCTGTCCAACGGCCCGGGCGACCCGGAACCGTGCGACTACGCCATCGAAGCGATCAAGACCTTCATCGACGTGAAGATCCCGACCTTCGGCATCTGCCTGGGCCACCAGCTGCTGGGCCTGGCCTCGGGCGCGCAGACCATGAAGATGGGCCACGGCCACCACGGTGCCAACCACCCGGTGCAGGACCTGGACAGCGGCCGGGTGATGATCACCTCGCAGAACCACGGTTTCGCGATCGATGAAGCGACCCTGCCGCCGACCCTGCGCGTGACCCACCGCTCGCTGTTCGATGGCACCAACCAGGGCGTGGCCCGCACCGACGTGCCGGCGTTCTCGTTCCAGGGCCATCCGGAAGCGTCGCCGGGCCCGACCGATGTCGGCCCGCTGTTCGACCGCTTCGTGGTGCTGATGGAGCAGGCCAAGGCGTGATCAGTACGCCGCCGGCCCCCCGGTGGCGTCGCGATGGACCGTAAACCCCGCATCGCTGCTGCCCCTGGCGCGGCGCTGCGGATCAAGATTCCTGATCGACAGCGTGCGATCACTCCCCCTTGTCACGCTGTACTGACTTAGAGAAGAAAATGCCCAAGCGCACTGACCTCAAGACCATCCTCATCATCGGTGCTGGCCCGATCGTCATCGGCCAGGCCTGCGAGTTCGACTACTCCGGCGCCCAGGCCTGCAAGGCCCTGCGTGACGAGGGTTACCGCGTGGTGCTGGTCAACAGCAACCCGGCCACGATCATGACCGACCCGGAGATGGCCGATGCCGTCTACATCGAGCCGATCAACTGGCAGACGGTCGAGAAGATCATCGCCAAGGAAAAGCCCGATGCGCTGCTGCCGACCATGGGTGGCCAGACCGCGCTGAACTGCGCGCTGGACCTGGCCGACAATGGCGTGCTGGAGAAGTACAACGTCGAACTGATCGGCGCCAAGCGCGAAGCGATCCGCATGGCCGAAGACCGCGAGCTGTTCCGCGTGGCCATGGGTGAGATCGGCCTGGAATGCCCGACCGCCGCCGTCGCCCACACCCTGGACGAAGCGCTGGAGATCCAGACCCGCGTCGGCTACCCGACCATCATCCGCCCCAGCTTCACCCTGGGCGGCAGCGGTGGCGGCATCGCCTACAACCGCGAAGAGCTGGTCGAGATCGTCAGCCGTGGCCTGGAACTGTCGCCGACCACCGAAGTGCTGGTGGAAGAGTCGGTGCTGGGCTGGAAGGAGTTCGAGATGGAAGTGGTCCGCGATACCGCGGACAACTGCATCATCGTCTGCTCGATCGAAAACCTCGACCCGATGGGCGTGCACACCGGTGACTCGATCACCGTGGCGCCGGCACAGACCCTCACCGACAAGGAATACCAGCGCCTGCGCGATGCCTCCATCGCCGTGCTGCGCAAGATCGGCGTCGATACCGGTGGCTCGAACGTGCAGTTCGGCATCAACCCGAAGACCGGCCGCGTGGTCGTCATCGAGATGAACCCGCGCGTGTCGCGTTCCTCGGCGCTGGCGTCCAAGGCCACCGGCTTCCCGATCGCCAAGGTCGCCGCCAAGCTGGCCGTGGGCTACACCCTGGACGAACTGAAGAACGAGATCACCGGCGGCCTGACCCCGGCCTCGTTCGAGCCGTCCATCGATTACGTCGTCACCAAGATCCCGCGCTTCGCCTTCGAGAAGTTCCCGGCCGCCGACGCCCGCCTGACCACCCAGATGAAGTCGGTGGGCGAGGTGATGGCGATGGGCCGCACCTTCCAGGAGTCGGTGCAGAAGGCCCTGCGTGGCCTGGAAACCGGCAAGGTCGGCTTCGACCCGACCGGCCTGGACCTGGGCAACGAAGACGACCTGCAGACCCTGCGCCGCGAACTGAAGGCACCGGGTCCGGAGCGCCTGTTCTTCGTCGCCGATGCATTCCGCGCCGGCATGAGCGTGGAAGAGATCTACGCGCTGTCGTTCATCGATCACTGGTTCCTGGACCAGATCGAGGAAATCATCGCTGCCGAAGCTGACGTCGCCGCCGGTGGCATCGACGCACTGGACGCCGCACGCCTGCGCAAGCTGAAGCGCGCCGGCTTCTCCGACGCACGCCTGGCGCAGCTGACCGGCACCAACGAAGCCGCCATCCGCGCGCTGCGTCGTGCGCACAAGGTGCGCCCGGTCTACAAGCGCGTGGACTCCTGTGCCGGTGAATTCTCCACCGGTACCGCCTACCTCTACTCGACCTACGAGGACGAGTGCGAGGCCGCGCCGAGCAACCGCGACAAGATCATGATCCTGGGCGGTGGCCCGAACCGCATCGGTCAGGGCATCGAGTTCGACTACTGCTGCGTGCATGCGGCACTGGCGCTGCGCGAGGATGGCTATGAAACCATCATGGTCAACTGCAACCCGGAAACCGTGTCGACCGACTACGACACCTCCGACCGCCTGTATTTCGAACCGCTGACCCTGGAAGACGTGCTGGAAATCGTCGAGCTGGAACAGCCGAAGGGCGTGATCGTGCAGTACGGCGGCCAGACCCCGCTGAAGCTGGCGCGCGCGCTGGAAGCCAACGGCGTGCCGGTGATCGGTACCAGCCCGGATTCGATCGACCTGGCCGAGGACCGCGAGCGCTTCCAGCAGCTGGTCGACAAGCTGGGCCTGAAGCAGCCGCCGAACCGCATCGCCCGCAACGACCAGGAAGCGCTGCTGCTGGCCCGCGAGATCGGCTACCCGCTGGTGGTGCGCCCGAGCTACGTGCTGGGCGGCCGTGCGATGGAAATCGTCTACGGCGAAGCCGACCTGGCCCGCTACGTGCGCGACGCGGTGAAGGTGTCCAACGATTCGCCGGTGCTGCTGGACCGCTTCCTCGACAACGCCGTCGAGTGCGACGTCGACATCATCGCCGACAAGGAGGGCAACGTCCTGATCGGTGGCGTGATGGAGCACATCGAAGAAGCCGGCGTGCACTCGGGCGATTCCTCGTGCTCGCTGCCGCCGTACTCGCTGTCGGCTGAAACCCAGGCCGAGCTGCGCCGCCAGGTGGTGGAGCTGGCCAAGGCCCTGAACGTGGTCGGCCTGATGAACACCCAGTTCGCGATCCAGACCAGCGACGAAGGTGCCGACACCATCTACCTGCTGGAAGTGAACCCGCGTGCCTCGCGCACCGTGCCGTTCGTGTCCAAGGCCACCGGCATGCCGCTGGCCAAGATCGCGGCGCGCTGCATGGCCGGCAAGAGCCTGGCCGAGCAGGGCGCGACCAAGGAAATCGTGCCGGACTATTACTCGGTGAAGGAAGCGATCTTCCCGTTCGCCAAGTTCCAGGGCGTCGACCCGATCCTCGGGCCGGAGATGCGCTCCACCGGTGAGGTGATGGGCGTGGGCCGCAGCTTCAACGCCGCCTTCGCGCGTGCGCAGGAAGCCGGTGGCATCAAGGCACCGCCGGTCGGCAAGGCCTTCGTTTCGGTCCGCGATCCGGACAAGAAACGCGTGCTGCCGGTGGCCAAGGCGCTGCTGGCGCGTGGCTACAGCCTGGTCGCGACCCGTGGCACCGCCGCGTGGCTGCAGCAGCACGGCATGGACTGCGAGATCATCAACAAGGTGGTCGAAGGCCGTCCGCACATCGTCGACTCGATCAAGAACGGCGAGATCGTCTACATCGTCAACACGACCGAAGGTCGCTCGGCGATCAACGACTCGTTCTCGATCCGTCGCGAGGCGCTGCAGCATCGCGTCACCTACTCGACCACCATTGCCGGCGCCAAGGCGCTGGTGGATTCACTGGAATTCCGCGGCACCGGCCCCGTCTGGTCGCTGCAGGAGCTGCACAAGGAGTTGAATGCATGAGAGCCCCCATCACGATGAAGGGCGCGCAGAAGCTGCGCGACGAACTGGATCACCTGAAGTCGGTCAAGCGCCCCAAGGTGATCGCCGCCATCGCCGAAGCACGTGAGCATGGCGACCTGAAGGAGAATGCCGAGTACCACGCCGCGCGCGAGGAACAGGGCTTCATCGAAGGCCGCATCAAGCAGCTCGAAGGCGAGCTGTCGCACGCCGAGATCATCGACGTGAGCAAGCTCAATGCCGGCTCCAAGGTGGTGTTCGGCGCCAGCGTGACGCTGGCCGACGTGGAAACCGACGAAGAGAAGAAGTACCAGATCGTCGGTGACCTGGAGGCGGACATCAAGCAGGGCCTGATCGCGATTTCCTCGCCGGTGGCGCGCGCGATGATCGGCAAGCTGGAAGGTGATTCGATCGTGATCGACGCCCCGGCCGGCCAGCGCGAGTACGAGATCGTCAGCGTCAGCTACGTGGACTGACCCGGTGGCAACGGCGACCCTGCTGTTGCCGGCACGCAGCCGCTTTGCCGCGGCTGCGCTGCCGGACGATGTGGCGCGCGCGCTTGGCCGCGCCACGACGGTGCAGGTCGCACCGGGTGAACGCGCGCAGCTGACGCGCCATTTCACGGTCGCCGCGCCGCAATGGCCGGTGGCCGCGTTGACCCGCCAGCGCGACGTCGGCGATGCCGCTGGCGCCAGCTGGCTGCGTGCCGATCCGGCCTGCATGGTGCCGGACATGCATGGCGCGCGGATGATGGCCTACGGCGAAACGCTGCGACCGACCCTGGCCGACTGCCTGGCCCTGCTGCCGGTGCTGCAGCCGTTGTTCGCCGATGCCGGATTCGTGCTCGACGCACCGGACCCTTCGCGCTGGTACCTGCGCCTGCCGATCGACCTGGCCCTGCCGGACTTCGACAGTCCGGACGAGGTGCTGGGCGATGACCTGTTCTCGCACCTGCCGGAAGGCGAGGTCGGCCGCCGTTGGCGGGCGCTGATGACCGAAGCGCAGGTACTGCTGCACAACCATTCCTGGAACCAGCAGCGCGCCGCGCAGGGACAACAGCCGATCAATTCGCTGTGGTTCTGGGGTGGTGGCGTGATGCCGGTATCGGTCAGCACGCCGCATGCGCAGGTGCGCAGCCGCGATGCGCTGCTGCAGGGCCTGGCTCTTGCGGCTGGCGTAGCCGTGGATGGCGAGCAGGCGGTGGATGCACTGGTTGATCTGCGCCAGCTGCGCTCGCTGCAGCAGCTCGGCAACGATGCGATCCGTCCGCTGCTGGCCGCGCTGAAGCGCGGCGAGCTGCAGCGGCTGGTGCTGGATTTCGAGGACGGCCTGCAGTTCCAGCTGGATCGCGGACAGCGCTGGCAGTTCTGGAAGAAGCCGCGCCAGCTTCACGACTGATCGGGGCCTCGGCCGAGCGGGGTCGGATCCGTTTTCCTAGGGAAAACGGCTCTGACCCCATTTTGTCTATCGATATCTGAAAGATGTGTCGACCAAGGTCGACACCTACCAGCAGCGGCGTGAACCTGTCGAAGGTGGGGCGGTGTCGGATTGCGGGGTGTCAGCCGCATGGATGCGGCTGCCAAGCCTACAGGGACGTACTTGCGGCGTCCCCGCAATCCGACACCGCCCCGCCAACCCACGGACTCCCCGCTGTTGCTGTTGCTTCGGATGTTGCTTCGGCAGGTGCAGGGCGCAGCCCTGCAAACAATCACCTCACCGTGCTGACCACGGTCGGCAGCTGCCAATGCCCTCCCGCCACGCCGCGGCACTGCCCGGTGGTGAACTCGCCGCTCTTCACGAATCGCGCACCATCCCAGGCCCAGTCGTGGCCGGAGAAGCAGTCACCGATGCCGCGCCCACGGAAGCGCCCGCGCAGCGTCGCGTCATCGCGATCAAAGTCCTCCGCGTTGGAGGTCACGAACTTCGCCTGGTACGGCGCCTTGTCCTGCACTACCCAGTAGCCGCTGCTGAAGTTGTAGGCACCCATGAAGCAGCTGGTGCTTGCCAGTACATGCTGGGCGTCCAGTCGCTGGATCTCGATCTCGTCTGTCCCACCCTCGCTCAGGCGGCCGCACTCATCCGGCTTCGGCAGGCTGGCGATCAGTGCCTTGCGCAGGCCCGGTGCGTTCGCCAGTGCCGCGTCAGAGGCGCGCGGTGCCATCAGCGTGCCGCGCATGATCACTGGCACCGGCAACGCCGCAGGCACGCTCGCTTCGGGCTTGTCGCCACGCCGCACCAGCGCACCGGGTGTGCCCAGCCGGCCCTGGGCCTCGTCCATCTTCAGCAGTACGGCCGCTGCACCGCTGTCGGAGATCGGCCACGCCTTGCCCTTGCCGTCGATGATGTCGATGCGTGCGTGGCGCGGCAGCGCGGCGACCAGCGCATCGGTCTGTCCCTGCTGCAGCAGTACTTGATCTCCGTCGCCGGTGTCGCGCACCGGGCCCAGGTCCTTGCCGTTCAGGCGCAGGCGCAGCGCCCCGGTCGGCGTCGCGCTTTCGCCATCCTCGCCGTTGCGCAGCCGCGCGAGCACCTTCGTACCCGGGCCGCCCACGCGTTCCAGCATCAGGCTGAGCAGATTGCCGGGTTGTTCCGGACTGTAGCCGGCGGCGCGGCAGGTGCCGGTGTTGTCACAGGCCAGCGACCAGTCGTTGTGTTGGAACTGCACGCCGGCCTTCGGTTCGGGCGTGGCGGCGTGGGTGGCCGGGGCCAGGGCGAGGCCCAGCAGCGCGGGAAGGAGCGTACGATGCATGCGTTGAAGTCCATTTCCGGGCCGACAAGCATGGAAGATAGGCTGGCAGATTCCAAATGCCAGCGATCGGGGTGGAGCCTCCTGCGGGCAGAGAGATCCGACCCCGCGCTATCATGGGGATGTCTTCCGCAACCCGGCGATGCCGATGTCCCTTGCCGCCGATGCTGCGCAGCCGTCCTCTGATACGCCGATGATCCGCCGCCGCGATGCGGTCGTACCCGGCAGCTGGCCAGACGGCACGCTGCCACTGCTGGCGCGACTCTATGCCAGCCGCGGCGCCGGTACGCCAGAGCTGGCACTGCCGAAGCTGGGCAGCCTCCACGCGCCGGAGCTGCTGACCGGCATCGATGATGCGGTGGGTCTGCTGATCGAGGCCATCGCCAACGACAAGCGCATCCTGGTGGTCGGCGATTTCGATTGCGATGGCGCCACCGCCTGTGCGGTCGGCGTGCGTGGCCTGCGCATGCTCGGCGCGCAACACGTCTTCCACGCGGTGCCGAACCGCATGGTGCACGGCTACGGCCTGTCACCTTCTCTGGTGGAGGAGCTGGCCGCGCTGCAGCCGGACCTGCTGGTCACGGTCGACCACGGCATCGCCTGCCATGCGGGCGTGATCGCGGCCAAGGCGCGGGGCTGGCAGGTGCTGGTCACCGACCATCACCTTCCCGGGCCGCAGCTGCCGCCGGCCGATGTCATCGTCGATCCCAATCTCGACGGTGATGCGTTCCCCAGCAAGTCGCTGGCCGGCGTCGGTGTGATCTTCTACGTGCTGATGGCGCTGCGCCGTCACATGCGCGAGGCCGGCGTCTTCGCCGATGGCAAGGGGCCGGACCTGACCACGCTGCTGGACCTGGTGGCGGTCGGCACCGTCGCCGACCTGGTGGCGCTGGATCCGAACAACCGGGCACTGGTCAGCGCGGGCCTGCGCCGTCTGCGCGCGGGGCAGGGCTGCGTCGGTCTGCGAGCGCTGATCGAAGCCAGCGGCCGTGACGCGGCGCGGCTGACCGCCACCGACATCGGCTTCGCACTCGGCCCACGCCTGAACGCGGCGGGCCGGCTGGAAGACATGGCGCTGGGCATCGCGCTGTTGCTGACCGAAGACCCGCGCCAGGCGCGGGAGATCGCGCAGACGCTGGAGCAGATCAACTCGGAACGGCGCGCCGTCCAGCAGTCGATGACTGACGACGCCGAGCAGGCCTTGACCCGCGTGGTGCTGGACATGGCCGGTCAGCGACCGGTCGCGGCCTGCCTGTTCGATGCCGACTGGCATCCCGGTGTGGTCGGCCTGGTCGCTTCGAAGATGAAGGATCGCCTGCATCGCCCGGTGATCGCCTTTGCCCCGGCCGAACCGGGCGCCGACACCCTGCGTGGCTCGGCGCGCTCCATTCCCGGCCTGCACATCCGTGACGCGCTGGCGTTGGTCGATGCGCGCCATCCGGGCCTGATCGAGCGCTTCGGTGGGCATGCCATGGCGGCCGGGCTGAGCATGCGGCTGGATCACGTCGATGACTTCAAGGCCGCCTTCGTCGCCGTGGTGCTGGAGATGCTCGATCCGGCCGCACTGCAGCAGCAGGTGCTCAGTGACGGCGAACTGGCGGCGGATGAGCTGGACCATCGCCACGCCGATGCGCTGCGCCTGGCCGGGCCGTGGGGCCAGGGTTTCCCCGAGCCACTGTTCGACGGCCACTTCGAAGTGGCCAACTGGCGAGTACTGAAGGAACGCCACCTCAAGCTGGAACTGCGCCTGCCGGGCGTACCCGGCACGATCAACGCCATTCATTTCGGCGGCTGGCACGGCAACGCGCCATCACGTCACGTCCACCTGGCCTACCGACTGGCCTGCGATGACTACCGTGGCGGCAGCGCCATCCAGCTGATCATCGAACACTGCCTGCCCGCCTAAAAAAAGGGGACGGAGGGGATTAAGCCGCTTTTGCCTTGTTTGCCAATTGCGACTTAATCCCCTCCGTCCCCTTTTTGGGGGCCCGCCAACCCCGTTACGGTTGCTGGTGCGTTCAACGATCCACGATCCCACTGGAGTCCTGTCATGGTCTTCGCCCGTTGCTGCACTGTGTTGTTGCTGGCCCTTGCGGCCTGGCCCGCTGGCGCGCAGTCGCCGCCGATCTCCCGGCCGCAGGCCAGCACGCCGTTGCTGATTGCCCCGGCTGCCGAGCAGGCGGTCCAACTGCGACACGCCCGCATCGAAGGCGAGGTCCAGGCCGGCGTTGCCCAGACCCGGATCACCTTGGAATTCCACAACCCGAACCGTCGTGTGCTGGAGGGTGAGCTGCAGTTCCCGCTGGCTGATGGCCAGCAGATCACCGGCTTCGCGCTGGATATCAACGGCGAGATGCGTGACGCGGTGCCGGTGGCCAAGGACCGCGGCCGCCAGGTGTTCGAGGAAATCGCCCGCCGTGGTGTCGATCCGGGCCTGCTGGAACAGACCGCCGGCAACCAGTTCCGCCTGCGCGTCTACCCGCTGCCGCCCGGTGGCAGTCGGCGCGTGCAGCTGGTGATCCGCGAACCGCTGGCCTTCGCCGGCCAAAGCTGGCAGTGGACGCTGCCGCTGCAGTTCGCCGCCGGTGCAGCCTCGGTTGAACTGAAGGTGCATGCTCCCGACGCGGCCACCGCAGGTACTGCGCCATTCCGCATCAGCGCGGGCCAGCTGCAGTGGCAGGGCAAGGGTGCGCAGCTGCCGAAGCAACTGCAGTGGAACCTGCCGGCAGCCCGCCAGGCACAGGTGCAGGTGGCGCCCTGGCAGGATGGGCACTACCTGTTGGCACAGCTGCCGGTGGCGGCCAGCAGTACACCCCGCACGTTGCCCAGCGAGATCGGCCTGCTTTGGGACGGCTCCGGTTCGGCGGGGCAGCGCGATCGCACGCGTGAGTTCGCCCTGCTGGATCGCTATTTCGCAGCGCTGGGTGACGGCACCGTGGCCTTGACCGTGCTGCGTGATCGCGCTGAACCGGTGCGTCGCTTCCGCATCCGCGCCGGTAACTGGAACGAGCTGCGCGCAGCACTGCAGGCGGTGCGCCCGGACGGTGCCAGCGCGCTGGCGCAGTGGCAGTCGCAGCCGGGCGTGAAGGAGTACCTGCTGGTCAGCGATGGGCTGTTGACCTACGGGCCGGAACAGCTGCCGGCGATGGCGCCGGATCAACGCCTGTTTGCGGTCAGCAGCGCCGGTGCGCGCACCGATGCCGTGCGACTGCGTGGTTGGACCGAAGCGCGTGGCGGCCGCTTCGTTGCGCTGGGCGAGGATGTTGATGCGGCGGCGCGCGAGCTGCTGTCGTCGCCGCTGGATGTGCAGGTCGATGCAGGGCGCGGCGTGCAGGACGTGGTGATCGATCGTCGCAGTGAAGCCCAGGGCTGGTTGTGGCTGCATGCACGACTGGCGGCCGACAGTGTGCCGATGCGGGTGCGCGTGGGTGGCGGCGAATGGCAGGCGCTGCCCGCCACGCAGAAGAGTGAAGGCGGCGAGCTGCTGGCCGGCTTGTGGGCGCAGGCGCGCCTGCAGCAGCTGGCCGCCGACCGCCGTGGCAACCGCGAGGCGATGCAGCGGCTGTCGCAGCAGTTTGGCCTGGTCGGCCCGGACACCTCGCTGATCGTGCTGGAGACGTTGGAGGACTACCTGCGCTATGCGATCCGCCCTTCGGGCACGCTGCGCGCCGGGTACGACGCCAGGTTTGCAGTGCAGGTAAGAGATCGCGCCGCTGCTGATCGCCAGCGCCTGGATGAGGTGGCGGCACGCTGGAAGGAGCGCCAGCAGTGGTGGAGCCGCAGCTGGCCGAAGGGTGTGCCACCGCAGGCGAAGGGCGGGGCACTGGAAGTGGCCTCGGCGGACCATGCGACGGAATCGGCGCCGGTGGCAATGCTCGCCGCGCCGGCCCCTGCGGCACCGCCCGCCCCGGCACCGATGGCCGCCGCCGCCGAGCAGCGCATGGAAGCCAGCAGCGCGCGTGCACGTCGCTCGGCGCCTGCATCGAACAAGGCCCTGGATTCAATTACGGTCACTGGTGGCCGTGTCGCTGCGCCCGCTGCCGCCAACGAGGGCGAGCTCGGTATCCAGCTGGCGGCCTGGCAGCCGGACTCGGCCATCGCCCGGCGCCTGCGCCAGGGCCCGGCGTCGCAACTGTATGACCGCTACCTGGCCGAGCGCGATGCGCATGCCGACAGCAGCGCGTTCTTCCTCGACGTAGCCGACCTGCTGCTGGAGCAGGGTCAGCGCGACCTGGCACTGCGTGTGCTGTCGAACCTGGCCGAGATGGACCTGGACAACCGGCACCTGCTGCGCGTGCTCGGTTACCGGCTGATGCAGGCTGATGCCCCCGCACTGGCGGTGCCGGTGTTCGAGCAGGTGCTGGCGATGGGCCAGGAAGAGCCGCAGAGCTTCCGCGACCTGGGCCTGGCACTGGCAGCGGCCGGCAAGCCGCAGCAGGCGCTGGCGCCGCTGTACCAGGTGGTGGTGCGGCCGTGGGACAGCCGCTTCGATGGCATCGCCCTGATCGCATTGGATGAACTGACCAACCTGGTGGCCCGCAGCACGCCCCGGCTGGATACCACCAGCATCGACCCGCGCCTGCTGCAGGCAATGCCACTGGACCTGCGCGTGGTGCTGTCGTGGGACGCCGACAACAGCGACATGGACCTGTGGGTGACCGACCCGAACGGCGAGCGCGCCTACTACGGCAACCGCCTGACCTACCAGGGCGGGCAGATGTCGCAGGACTTCACCGGCGGCTATGGTCCCGAGCAGTTCTCGCTACGCAATGCCAAGCCGGGCAAGTACAAGGTGGAGGCGAACTACTTCGGCAGCCGCCAGCAGCTGGTGACCGGGGCGACGACGCTGATGCTGCGCCTGACCACCCACTGGGGCACGTCGAAGCAAAAGGACCAGATGGTCACGATGCGGTTGAAGGATCGCGCCGAAACCGTGCTGGTGGGCGAATTCGAGGTGCGGTAGTGCCGGGCCATGCCCGGCGGCTGCACAGCCGGGGAAGGGCCTGTCCGCGCATGGCGTGGATCTACCGCACGTCTTCGACTGCTGGAAGGCGCTGGCGCGGAATCCACCGCGTCAGCGCCACGCCGCCGCCGAGGATCAACAGCGTGCCCACGGTCTGCCACAGCAGCTCGGTCGCCGGTACCTCCGGCAGCGCCGCAGTTCCGGCAAGCCAGTCGATCAACGGCCGCGCCAGCAGGTAGATCAGCACCACGCCCAACACGCGCAATATCCGCTGCACGATACCCTGCGGGTCCTTCGGCCAGCCACGCCATTGCAGCCACGCCACCAGCAGGCCCAGTGCGAGCAGTCGACCGGCTTCACCCACCGGAACGAAGCGGGTGGTTACCGCCGCCCAGGCCATCAGCACGCCCAGCCCCGGCAGGACCGGCAGCTGCCAACGCTGGTTTGAGCGCATGCCTGGCATCAACTGCCACGCCAGCAACGCAACACCGATGCCGACCAGCCAGCCGGCCAGCACGTCGGCCAGGAAATGCCGGCCCAGGTACATCCGTGACACCGCCATCAGCAGTGGCCAACCGAACGCCAATGCCCAGCGCAGCCAGCGGCGGCGGATGCCGAACGCCAGCAGCAGGCCCACGCCGGCGGCGGTGGCTACGCCGACGTGGCCACTGTTGAAGCCATAGTCGGCATCGGGCTGCGCGCGCAGCATCGCGGTGGCCCGGGAATCAGGCAGGGACCAGAACGTGTGCCCTCCGCCATCGACCACGAACGGATGCGACGGCACCCCTTTGTCCAGCACGCGTGCATCCACGTCCGATGGGCGGGGCAGGGCGGCACCCTGCTTGATCGCGTGGGTGGCGCAGGCCATCATCAGTACCGCCAGCATCACGCACAGGCCGGCGCGCAATCGTGCGCCGAACGCGCAGAGCAGGATCAGCGCGGTGTAGGCCATTTCGTAGCCGAGCAGGCTGATGAACTGCATCAGCGCCAGCATCCAGCCGCCGTCGAAGGTCTGCTGCAGCCACAGGTGCCAGTGGGTCTGGAACATCCGTTGTCCTCATCGCGCCGTGGCGGCGCGTACCGCCGGTGACGATAGCGGATCGGCCTTCAGGCCGAACAGGGGCCGCAGCCAGCGGGAGCGTCGGATCAGCAGTTCGTGGATCAGCATGCAGCCGCCGACGGTGCCGCCCAGCAGTAGCGACGGTTCCAGCCAAGGACCCAGTTGCAACGGCTTGAGCCAGAACAGCAGGGCGATGATCAGGCTCTGGTGCAGCATGTACCAGGGATAGATCGCCTCGGTGCAGTACGGCAGCCAGCGGAACGGGCGGTCGAGGAAGACTTTGCCCCAGCCGAGGATGCTCAGCAGCGCGGTCCAGACGTACAGCGACTGGCTGGCCCGGCCCTGCAGGTCCCAGAACGGTTCGGGCCATTGCCGCAGCGGTGAGTCGGCGGGCAGCACCTGGCCGAGGATGCGCAACCCCAGATACCAGCCAACGGCAGCAAGCGCCAGCCACAGCGTGGTGCGGCGCAGGGCGACCACGCGCTGCCAGAACACCGGCTCACGACCCAGCAGGTAGCCGGCCAGGAATACGGTTGCGTACTTCGCGTGCTGGTACCAGTCGCTGAGCAGGGCATTGGTGGACGGGTAGATCGGCTCCAGCCAGATCACCCAGGCCAGCAGCAGGGCGGACGGAAGGCCGATCAGCAGCATCGGCGATGCTGCGCAGAACGCCACCGCGCGGCGCACCACCGCCGTTCCCAGCAACGGCATCAAAAGGGCCAGGGCCAGCGTGTAGTTCCAGAGATACGCCAGGTACCACAGATGGTTCCAGGTGATGCCGTACTGCCAACCGGCAAAGCTCCCTTCCGGCCACGGCCGCACCTGCCAATAGCGCAGCAGGAAGTGGCCGAAGCCGGGTGCCACGTGGCCGTTGGCTACGCCTTCGCAGTAGGGTTGGATCGGCACGATCACGAACATGCCGAACAGCAGCGGCAGCAGCAGCCGCCAGGTGCGCAGGCCGGCGAAGCGCAGCAACCTGCCTTCCGGCCGCATCAGCGCGATGGCGATACCCGAGATCAGGAACAGCAGCGACATCCGCCAGCGGTTGACGAACAGCATCGGCCACTGCAGCCATTCGGCGGTATGCACGCTCTTGAGGTGAAAGCCCCAGTCGTCCACGTAGGCCATGGCGGTGTGGTAGAGGATCAGCAGGGCGAAGGCGAACACGCGCAGGGCGTCGATGTCGTAGCGTCGGGTCATGGTGGTGGTGTGCCGGAGAGTCGAGCCAAGGTGACGCCGTCCGGTCCGTGCGGCGACCGGCAAGGGGCCGCTGGAACCGACGCAGTGACCAATGGCGGGGGTGGTGGGACCAATGGAGCCGCTACCCTTGGTCCCTTGAGGCAGGCTGGAGCACCGCAACGACATGGATGCAGCAATGACCCAGGGCCGACCACCGCGCTGGCGCATTTCAACCCGACTGCTGGTATGGGCGGCAATCCTGTCGGCCTCGGCGGTGGCCAACGCGTTGGTCGATGTTATGGATGCCAGTCGCCGCGGCGCTGATCTCGGCTTGTGGGAACCCTTGATCTGGGAGTTCAGCAGCCTCGGCCTGATCCTGTTGACCCTGCCGTTGCTGTGGTGGAGCTGTGAGCGCTGGCCGCTGCATGCCGATACCTGGAAGCGGCGGTTGCCGCTGTATCTGCTGGCCAGCGTCGGCTGGTCGTTGCTGCATGTGGTGGGGATGATGCTGCTGCGGCACCTGGCCTACGCGTCGCTGGGCTACCGCTACCAGGATGATGCCGGCTGGTTGGAGCGTTTTGCGTATGAATACCTGAAGGATGTGCGCACGTTCGCGATTTTCGTCGCGCTGGAGCACTTCGCCAGCTGGTTCGGCCGGCGCAGGCAGGGCGAGGCGCGCCTGCTGGCCGAGCCCGACGTCGGCCCGCCGGTGGAACCGGTCGAGCGCCCCCAGCACTTCCTGGTGCGCAAGCTGGGCAAGGAGTTCCTGGTGGCCACGGCAGACGTGGAGTACGCCCAGGCGGCGGGGAACTACGTGAACTTGCGGGTACGCGGCCACGACTACCCGCTGCGCATCACCATGGCGGTGCTGGAGCAGCGGCTGGACCCGGGCGAGTTCCTGCGCCCGCACCGCAGCTGGCTGATCAATCGCGGCCAGTTGCGCTCGATCGAGCCGCTGGATGGCGGCGAGGCCCTGCTGCACATGGCCGATGGAGCCAAAGTGCCCTGCAGCCGGCGCCAGCTGCCGGTCCTGCGGCAGGCGCTGGGCGGCGCGGGCGCGGGTAGAGTCGACTGTTGGTCGACTATCGCGCGCAGCGCGGGCTCCACCGCAACCTGAATGAAAAGCAGTCGACTGACAGTCGACTCTACAGAGGCGGGTCTACCAGTGGTTGGCTCCCAGCGGCAGGCCTGGTCCCTCATTCCGGGCGCCCCCGGCCTGCGGTATCATTGGCAGTCATCTTTTGAATGCATAACCGCCGACATGATCGAACTGAATCCTGTCCGCCAGCGCATCACCGATCTGACCGATCGCGTGCTGTCGCTTCGGGGGTATCTTTGACTACGACGCCAAGAAAGAGCGTCTTGAAGAAGTAACGCGGGAGCTGGAAAGCCCCGACGTCTGGAACAACGCCGAGTACGCCCAGAACCTGGGCCGCGAACGTTCCAGCCTGGAAAAGACCGTGGGCGGCATCGCCTCGGTGCTGGATGGCCTGAACGACGCCACCGAACTGCTCGAGCTGGCCGAGTCCGAGCAGGACGAGGACACCGCACTGGCGGTGGTCGCCGACCTGGACAAGCACCAGGCGCACGTGGAAAAGCTGGAGTTCCAGCGCATGTTCTCCGGCGAGATGGACAATGCCGCTGCGTTCGTCGACATCCAGGCCGGTGCCGGTGGCACCGAAGCCCAGGACTGGGCCGAGATCCTGCTGCGCATGTACCTGCGCTGGTGTGAATCGCGCGGCTGGAAGACCGAGCTGATGGAAGTCTCCGGCGGCGACGTCGCCGGCATCAAGTCGGGCACGCTGCGCGTGGAAGGCGACTATGCCTATGGCTGGCTGAAGACCGAGACCGGCGTGCACCGCCTGGTGCGCAAGTCGCCGTTCGACTCGGACAATCGCCGCCACACCAGCTTCACCTCGGTGTTCGTGTCGCCGGAAATCGATGACAACATCGACATCACCATCAATCCGGCCGACCTGCGTACCGACGTGTACCGTTCGTCGGGTGCCGGTGGCCAGCACGTCAACAAGACCGAGTCGGCGGTGCGCATCACCCACATCCCGACCAACATCGTGGTGGCCTGCCAGACCGGCCGCAGCCAGCACCAGAACCGCGACAACGCGATGAAGATGCTGGCCGCCAAGCTGTACGAGCTGGAGATCCAGAAGCGCAACGCCGAAAAGGACGCCGTGGAAGCGACCAAGTCCGACATCGGCTGGGGCAGCCAGATCCGCAATTACGTGCTCGACCAGAGCCGCATCAAGGACCTGCGCACCGGCATCGAGCGTTCGGATACGCAGAAGGTGCTGGACGGCGACCTGGACGAGTTCGTCGAGGCCAGCCTGAAGGCCGGCCTGGCCGTGGGCTCCAAGCGCGTCGATGCCTGATCTGCGCGCCTGCGCGGATATCGTCACCCTCGTGCGCAACGCCGAGGGTGGCTGATCACGCTTCCGGTAGAGCCGAGCCCATGCTCGGCTGCTGTTGGCGCAGTAGCAGATGCGTCGAGCATGGCTCGACGCTACAACGGGTACGGCGGTGGCGATGATGCGCAGCGAAAGTGAACGCAAGGAACTTGGCGGCTTCCTCAAGGCCTGCCGCGCCCGTGTCGACCCCGCCACGCTCGGCCTGCCGGCCGGGCGGCGGCGCACCCCGGGCCTGAAGCGCGAGGAAGTGGCGCTGGCGATCGGGGTCAGCGTGAGCTGGTACACCTGGATCGAGCAGGGCCGCGAAGTGCGTGCCTCGCCCGAAGTGCTCGAGCGCCTGGCACAGGTGCTGCGCATGAGCGACGACGAACGCGCCTATGCCTTCGCGCTGTCCGGCTACGGCGTACCGCTGGAATCACCGGACGAGAGCGTGACCGACGGCCTGCGCCAGCTGGTGGAGGCGATGCAGCCGATCCCGGCGTACGTGCGCAACACCCGCTTCGACATCCTGGCCTGGAACCCGGCCATCGCCGATCTGTTCGTGGACTACAGCCAGCTGGCGCCGCACGAGCGCAATACGCTGCGGCTGATGTTCCTGTACCCGCCGTACCGCACGCTGATCCTCAACTGGGAAGAAATGACCCGCGGCCTGCTGGCAGGCTTCCGCGCGGCGATGGCGCAGGCGCCGGACAAGGCTCCGTTCCTGGCGCTGGTCGAGGACATCTCGGCGCACAGCGAGGAGTTCCGCCAGTGGTGGCCGGAGCACGATGTGCGCCGATTCGATGAAGGTGCGAAGAAGTTGAACCATCCCACGCGCGGGTTGCTGGACCTGCAGTACGTGGCGCTGGTGCCGGAGAGCCGGCACGACCTTTCCCTGGTGACCTACCTGCCGCGGAAGTAGGTTGTTCGGCAGGGCTGCGCCCTGCACCCGCAGAGGCCGAAGCGACAGCAACGGCAACAGCAACAGCGGACTATCCGAGGGATGGCGGGGTGGTGTGGGTTGACAGGACACGCCGTAAACCCGTCCATGGGGGCTCGATGGCGCCATCCATGGCGCCAACGGTCCTGCCAACCCACACCACCCCACCTCAGACAGATTTCGCGCGGTTGTTGGCAACTGCGGCTTTGTTCCGCGCGGCTGTTGGTAGGTGTCGACCTTGGTCGACACGATTTTTCTCTCAGATATCGAATGAGTCATCCACGCATGGCGTGGATCTACTGTGTCGACCAAGGTCGACACCCACCAACAGCAACGCACAGCGCCGTCCCGACAGATCGCGGGAAATTGTCGAAGGCGGGATGGGTCCGGTTGCGGGAGTGTCCGCGGCATGGATGCCGCGGCCAAGCCCCCAAGGACGGGTTTACGGCGTCTCCCGCAACCGGACCCACCCCGCCATCCCTCAGGAAACCAGCTTCTGCTGTTGCTGTTGCTGTTGCTCTGGATCGTAGCGGGTGCAGGGCGCAGCCCTGCCGATAACCCCATTCAGGCAGGTAAGTGCGGGTCACAGGATAAGCAGACGCCTTGTTGCCTCCGCCATTCGGGTCCACATTCCTGTGCAGGAGACGGGCCGCCCGCCCGTTGTCGAGACAACAGGAGCCCTGCATGTCCGCTGCCCCCACCACCGCCATTTCCCGTGATCCGGCCACCGGCCAGCAGATCGCCAGCCATCCCTTCGCCACCGACGCCGAGCTGGAAACAATCCTGGATCGCGGCCAGGTCGGCTTTGCGGCCTGGAGCGTCAAGAGCCTCGAACAGCGCGCAGACGTACTGCGTGCGATGGCCGCGGTGCTACGCCGTGACCGTGAAAAGCTGGCCGCGCTGGCTACCGCCGAAATGGGCAAGGTCCAGGCCGAAGCGCTGGCCGAAATCGAGAAGTGTGCTGTGCTGTGCGACTGGTACGCCGACAACGGTGCGCAGTTCCTGCGCGACGAACCGACCCAGGTGCCCGACGACAAGGCTTACGTGTCATACCTGCCGCTGGGCGTGGTGCTGGGCATCATGCCGTGGAACTTCCCGTACTGGCAGGTGATGCGCGCGGCGGTGCCGATCCTGATGGGCGGCAACGGCTTCCTGCTGAAGCCGGCCGAGAACATCGTCGGTACCGCGCAGCTGCTCGACGCCGCATGGCGCGATGCCGGCTTGCCGGAGGGCACCTTCATCGCGGCCAACATCAGCCGCGAGGGCACCAGCCGCGCGATCGCCGATGACCGCATCGCGGCGGTGACCCTGACCGGAAGTGTGGCCGCCGGCCGCAGCATTGCTGCCCAGGCCGGGCAGGCGCTGAAGAAGGTGGTGCTGGAACTGGGCGGTTCCGATCCGTTCATCGTCCTGGCCGATGCCGATCTTGATGCGGCCGTCGATGCGGCGGTGGCCTCGCGCTTCCAGAACACCGGGCAGGTCTGCATCGCCGGCAAGCGCATCATCGTCGAAGACGCGGTCTACGATCGTTTCGTGGCGCAGTTCTGCCGGAAGGTGCAGGCACTGACCATTGGCGACGGCCGTGACCCGGCAAACCGCATCGGCCCGATGGCGCGCCAGGATCTGCTGGAGCAGCTCGACGCGCAGGTACGCGCTTCGGTCGACGCCGGTGCGCAGCTGCTGGTCGGCGGGCACCAGCTGGATCGTCCGGGTGCGTTCTATGCACCCACCGTGCTGGCCGGGGTTGAGCCGGGCATGCAGGCCTTCGATACCGAAACGTTCGGGCCGGTGGCCTCGATCAGCCGCGCCCGCGACGCCGACCATGCGGTGGAACTGGCCAACCAGAGCGAGTTCGGCCTCAGCGGCAACCTGTGGAGCGGCGACCGCGCCCGTGCGATGCAGCTGGCGCGCCGGCTGCAGACCGGCGGTGTATTCGTCAACGGCTTCTCCGCGTCCGATCCGCGCGTGCCGATCGGCGGCGTGAAGAAGAGCGGCTTCGGCCGTGAGCTCTCGCACTTCGGCATCCGCGAATTCGTCAACGCGCAGACGGTGTGGTTCGACAAGCGTTGACGCGCAGCTCCCATCCTTCCTGCAACGATCCACCATCAGTCCAGCGAAAAGGACGGCATTCCAATGTCCAAGGGTTCAGATCTGCTTGTCGCCGCACTTGAGAACGAAGGCGTCGAGCGCATTTTCGGCATTCCCGGCGAAGAAAATCTCGACGTGGTCGAGTCGCTGCGCCATTCCAGCATCGAGCTGGTCATCACCCGCCACGAGCAGGCGGCCGTGTTCATGGCGGCCACCTATGGCCGCCTGACCGGCAAGCCGGGCGTGTGCCTGGCCACGCTCGGCCCCGGCGCGCTGAATTTCACCACCGGCGCCGCGTATGCGCTGCTTGGCGCATGGCCGGTCATCATGATCACCGGGCAGAAGGGCATCGTCGCCAGCAAGCAGGCGCGCTTCCAGATCGTCGACATCGTCAGCACGATGAAGCCGCTGACCAAGCTGGCGCGTCAGATCGTCTCGGCGCGCACCATCCCGACCATCGTCCGCGAGGCGTTCCGTGTCGCCCAGGAAGAGCGCCCGGGCCCGGTGCTGCTGGAGCTGCCCGAAGATATCGCCGCCGATGAGGTCGAGGGCGTGGCGCTGATTCCGCCGCACGCGGTGGATCGTCCCATTGCCAGTCCGGAGGCGCTGGATCGGGCGGCGGAGATCATCCGCAACGCCAAGCGCCCCCTGCTGATGATCGCCTCGGCGGCGTCGCGGCCGCAGTCCAGCGAAGCGCTGTCGGCGTTCGTGTTGCGCGCCGGCATTCCGTTCTTCACCACGCAGATGGGCAAGGGCGCGGTGGCCGGTGGTTCGGGCCTGTACATGGGCACCGCGGCGCTGACCGAGCGCGATTACGTGCACATGGCGATCGACCAGGCCGACGTGATCGTGACCATCGGCCACGAGGTCACCGAGAAGCCGCCGTTCGTGATGCGCCCGGGTGGGCCGACCGTGATCCATATCGGCTACTCGCAGGCGGCCGTGGAGCAGGTGTACTTCCCGCAGGTGGAAGTGATCGGTGACATCGGTCGTTCGCTGACCCAGCTGGCCGACCGTATCGAAGGCGCGGTGCCGGATGCCGACGCGCTGCTGCCGCTGCGCGCGACCATTCTGGGACACCTGGCTGACCGTGCCGAGGAAGCTGGATTCACCCCGCAGCGGCTGGTGCACGACGTGCGCCAGGTGATGCCGCCGGACGGCATCGTGGCGCTGGACAACGGCATGTACAAGATCTGGTTCGCGCGCAATTACCGCACCCAGGTGGCCAATACGCTGCTGCTGGACAATGCGCTGGCGACCATGGGCGCGGGCCTGCCGTCGGCGATCATGGCTTCGATCCTGTACCCGCAGCGGCGGGTGCTGGCGGTGTGTGGCGATGGCGGGTTCATGATGAACAGCCAGGAGCTGGAGACCGCGCGTCGGCTGGGCCTGAACCTGGTGGTGCTGATCCTCAACGACGGCGCCTACGGCATGATCCGCTGGAAGCAGGCGGTAGATGGCTTCACCGACTACGGCATGACCTTCAGCAACCCGGATTTCGTGAAGTACGCTGAAGCCTACGGCTGCAAGGGCCACGAGGTGACCGCCATCGAGCAGTTCATCCCGACGCTGGAGGCGGCCTTCAACGAGGGCGGGGTGCACCTGGTGTCGGTGCCGGTGGACTATTCGGAGAACCAGCGGGTGCTGGTGGACGAGCTGCGGCAGGCGTTCCCCGGGAACAGGTAACGGCGAAGCAGGGTCGGCCGATCCGCCCGGTAGGTGTCGACCTTGGTCGGCACGCAGGACGCCAACCCAGGTTGTCGGCTACCGGGGGCATCGCCAAACGGGGTCAGATCCCTTTGCTGCGCAAAGGGATCTGACCCCTCTCCCGGCCGGGGCAGGGCGGTTTTGGTATGCTGGGCAACCGGCTGTGCCGGGTGCAACATCCCCCCTCACTACACGATTCCCGCAGATCCATGAGCGAAGCTACCGATACCCCCCCCGTTGACGAAAACAAGTTGATCGCCGAGCGCCGCGAGAAACTCAAAACGCTGCGTGGGCAGGGCATCGCGTACCCGAACGACTTCCGTCGCGAGGACTTCGCCGGCCGCCTGCAGGAAGAATTCGCCGATGCCGAGACCTGGACCGCCGAGGCGCTGGAAGGCAGCGGCCGCCAGGTGAAGATGGCCGGCCGCCTGATGGCCAAGCGCATCATGGGCAAGGCCAGCTTCGCGCAGATCCAGGACGAGTCCGGCCGCATCCAGCTGTTCCTGCAGGGCGCGGTGCTGGGCGATGCCTACACGGCCTTCAAGGGCTGGGACGTGGGCGACATCATCGCCGTCGAAGGCGGCCTGACCCGTACCAAGACCGGCGAACTGTCGGTCAAGGCCGAGTCGATCCGCCTGCTGACCAAGTCGCTGCGCCCGCTGCCGGACAAGTGGCACGGCCTGGCCGACGTCGAGCAGCGCTACCGCCAGCGTTACGTCGACCTGATCGTGACCCCGGAATCGCGCGCAGTGTTCATCAAGCGCTCGAAGATCATCCGCGCCATGCGCGCGTGGCTGGACAACCGCGACTTCCTGGAAGTCGAGACGCCGATGATGCATTACATCCCCGGCGGCGCGGCGGCCAAGCCGTTCACCACCCATCACAACGCGCTGGACCTGGACCTGTACCTGCGCGTGGCGCCGGAGCTGTACCTCAAGCGCCTGACCGTGGGTGGCCTGGAGCGTGTGTACGAGATCAACCGCAACTTCCGCAATGAAGGCGTCAGCACCCGCCACAATCCGGAATTCACCATGATGGAACTGTACGAGGCCTATGCCACGTACAACGAAATCATGGACCTGACCGAGGGTGTGATCCGTGATGTGGCCAAGGCCGTGAACGGTGGCACCGAAGTGGAATGGGACGGCGCGAAGATCGACCTGGGCCCGGCGTTCCGCCGCTGGCGCATGGATGAGGCAGTGCGCCACCACAACCCGGAAATCTCGGCCGCTGATTGCACTGACCGCGATGCGCTGCTGCGCCATTGCGAGCGCTTGAACATCCGCGTCAAGCCGTCCTACGGCTGGGGCAAGCTGTTGCTGGAGATCTTCGAGGCCACGGTCGAGCACACCCTGATCCAGCCGACCTTCATCACCGACCATCCGGTCGAGGTCTCGCCGCTGGCCCGTGCCAATGACAACGACCCGGGCTACACGGATCGCTTCGAGCTGTTCGTCAACGGCAAGGAGCTGGCCAACGGCTTCTCCGAACTGAACGACCCGGAAGACCAGGCCCAGCGTTTCCAGGCCCAGGTGGCCGCGAAGGAAGGCGGCGACGACGAGGCGATGCATTACGACGCCGACTACATCCGTGCGCTGGAGTACGGCATGGCCCCGACCGGCGGCCTCGGCATCGGCGTTGATCGCCTGGTGATGCTGCTGACCGGCAGCAGCTCGATCCGTGACGTGCTGCTGTTCCCGTACATGCGTCCGGAGCAGTAAGTCGTCTTTTTGACTCCCGTTTGTGCGCGCCGTCGCGAAATGAGACGGCGCGATTGACGCCTCCCGCGCTCGGCGTATCGTTAATGCACTACCTTGACGTCTGTTATGGCTTGATCGGCGCCAGGGGGAGTGCGCATTGTGGAGAGTCCGCTTCACAATGTGATGACGATCATGAACCGGGACGCATGACACGGGAGTCGGGCCGATGCAGGGTGCGAGCGTTCGCAGCAGCAGGGTATCCTCGCCTGCTGATGATCCAGCATGGTCGAGAAACCAGGCGGAGTACGCGTTGAACATCGTCATTGTTGACGACCAGACGTCCGCGCGGACGATGCTGCGTCACGTCATCGAAGACATTGCGCCGGAACTGAGCGTGTATGACTTCGGTGATCCGCTGACCGCATTGGCCTGGTGCGAGGCGCACCCGGTCGACCTGTTGCTGCTCGATTACCGCATGCCGGAGATGGACGGGCTGGAGTTCGCCCGTCGATTCCGGCGCCTGCCCAAGCACCGCGATATCCCGGTGATCCTGATCACCGTGGTCGGCGACGAGCCGATCCGCCAGGCGGCGCTGGAAGCAGGGGTCATCGACTTCCTGGTCAAGCCGATCCGTCCGCGCGAACTGCGCGCGCGCTGCTACAACCTGCTGCAGCTGCGCCAGCAGACCGAGAACGTGAAGCAACGTGCGTTGTCGCTGGAGCAGCGCCTGCTGGCCAGCATGCACGAGGTCGAGGAACGCGAACGCGAGACACTGTCGCGATTGGCGCGGGCGATCGAGTTCCGTGATGCCGGCACCAGCGCCTATCTCGAACGCATGGCGCGCGTTGCGGGGCTGATCGCCGAGCAGCTTGGCCTGCCCGAAGACGACGTGCGCCTGATCGAGATGGCGGCGCCGCTGCATGACATGGGCAAGATCGCCATTCCCGACGCGGTGCTGCTCAAGCAGGGCAAGCTCAATGACGAGGAGCTGGCGATCATGCGCCGGCACCCACGCATCGGCCACGAGCTGCTCAGTGGCAGCCAGAACCGTTTCATCCAGGTGGGCGCGCTCATCGCGCTGCGCCATCACGAACGTTACGACGGCAGCGGCTATCCCGACGGCCTGGTCGGCGAAGCGATCCCGCTGGAAGCGCGGATCGTTGCTGTCGCCGACGTCTTCGATGCGCTGATCTCGCCCCGTCCGTACAAGGAAGCATGGACCATGGAAGCCACTCTGGCTTATCTGTACGCCCAGCGTGGGCGACTGTTCGATCCGCGCTGCGTGGATGCGCTGATGCGCGGCCACCAGCAGTTGATGGATATCTGCGCCCAGCACTCGACGGCATCGACGCGACCGGGTGGGTGACATGCAGGACCTGTTCGCACGCGTGAGGCGTCGGCTGGCGCAGCGTCCGGATTCGGAACATGGCCAGGCGATCGTGCGGGTGGTGCTGATCTCGCTGATCCTGGTCTATGTTCTGTTGTCCGGCGCCCGCCTGCACCGGCTGGATCAGTACCAGGGCGCGCTGGCAACGGCGGTGACCGGGCTGGGCCTGTCGCTGCTGTTGTTCGGCTGGCTGCTGTGGAAGCCGCAGCGCTCGGACCCGCGGCGGGTGGCCGGGATGCTGGCCGATTACGGCCTGATCGCGATCGGCATGATCCAGATGGGTGAGCCGCTGGCGTGGGTGTATGCGGTGGTGATGTGGGTCACGGTGGGCAACGGCCTGCGCTTCGGGCCGCGTTACCTGACCGCTGCCATCGTGCTGGCGATGATCAGTTTCGGCACTACCGTGCTGTTGACTCCCTATTGGCAGGCCAACCTGGGGCTGGCCATTTCCCTGTGGTTGGGGTTGCTGGCAGTACCGTTGTGCTGCTCCTCCCTGCTGCGCCGAAGGATGCGACATCCAACCATGGATACGATTCCCGCCGCTGGATCCGACAAGCGCTCGCTGTTGGCCCGCTTCAAGCAGCGCCTGTCCGGGCGCGAGGACAGCGAGCACGCGCAGAACCTGATCCGCATCATCATCACGGCACTGTTCATCAGCTATCTCGGCTGGCGCTCGCTGAGCGGCGGCGGTGAGGCGCTGACGGCGACGTGGCTGATCCTCGCCTTCGAGCTGACCATTTCCGCCGGCCTGCTGACCGCGATCCTGGTCAATCCGGGCGTGTCGCATGTGCGCCGGGTGATCGGCATGCTGACCGATTACACCTGCATGGCCTGGATCATGACCATCCAGGGCGAGCCGGCCGCACCGCTGTATGCGGTGATGCTGTGGGTGACGATCGGCAACGGCATGCGCTACGGCAGCACCTACCTGCGCGTGGCCACGGCCATGGGCTGCCTGGCCTTCCTGTGCACGGTGATGCTGTCGCCGTACTGGCGCGGCCACGATTATCTGGGCTGGGGCCTGTTGCTGGGCCTGGGTGCGATTCCGCTGTACTTCGATTCGCTGCTGCATGCCTTGACCCGGGCGGTGGCCGAGGCGCGCCAGGCCAACGAAGCCAAGAGCCGCTTCCTGGCCAACATGAGCCATGAGTTCCGCACGCCGTTGAACGGGCTGGCCGGCATGACCGAAGTGCTGGCCACCACCCGCCTGGACGACGAACAGCGCGAGTGCCTGAACACCATCCAGGCCTCGACCCGCAGCCTGCTGGCGCTGGTGGAAGAGGTGCTGGACATCTCCGCGATCGAAGCTGGCAAGGTGCGCGTGGAGTGGCACGAGTTCGCGCTGGCCGACGTGCTGCAGGCGATCAACCTGATCCTGACCCCGCAGACCCGCTCCAAATCGCTGGATTATCGCGTGCAGGTGGACGACAACGTGCCGCCGCGCCTGCTCGGGGATGCCGGGCATCTGCAGCAGATCCTGCTGAACCTGATGGGCAACGCGGTCAAGTTCACCGACAGTGGCTACGTGCATCTGCGCGTGTCCAGCCCCGATGCGCTGGGCAGCGAGCGGATGCGCCTGCGATTCGAGATCGTCGATACCGGCATCGGCGTGCCGGTGGCGTTGCGCGGACGCCTGTTCAATGCGTTCGAGCAGGGCGATGTCGGCCTGGCCCGTCGCCATGAAGGCACCGGTCTGGGCACCGCCATTGCCAAGGGCCTGGTCGAGTCGATGGGCGGGCAGGTCGGCTATGCGCCGAACAGCCCGCGCGGCAGCGTGTTCTGGGTCGAGATCACGCTGGACGTCGCAGACACCTCATCAGCCCCGGCGGTTCCGTCCGAGGTGGCTGAAGCCGGCAATGTCATCGCGTTTTCCAACCCCTTCCTGCGCCATCGCGCACGGGTGCGGAGCCTGCGGGTTCTGGTCGCCGACGACCACGAGGCCAACCGCATGGTGCTGCAGCGGCTGCTGGAGAAGGCCGGCCACAAGGTCACCTGCGTCAACGGCGGCGCCGAAGTGCTCGATGCGCTGGAGCAGGCCAGTTACGACGCAGCGATCGTCGACCTGCACATGCCCGGCATGAGCGGACTGGATCTGCTCAAGCAGTTACGGGTGATGCAGGCCAGCGGCATGCCTTACGTTCCGGTCATGGTGCTGAGCGCAGACGTCACCCCCGAGTCCATCCTGCGTTGCGAGCAGGCCGGCGCCCGCGCCTTCCTTGCCAAGCCCGTGGTGGCCACCCGCCTGCTGGAAGTGCTGGCCGATGTCGCCGCCAACACCCGCTCAGAACCCGGCATCCAGTCGGTGCCTGCATTGCCGGTCGGCGATGGCGTGCTCGATACCGCGGTCCTGGACGAGTTGGCGTCGCTGGGCATGGGCGATGGCTTCGAACGCAAGTTCATCGACCAGTGCCTGGCGGACGTCGACGCGAGCATGGGCCAGCTCCAAGGCTGCGGCGAGCGCCAGGCCTGGGAGGATTTCCGCGAGCACGCCCACGCGCTGCGCGGCGTGGCAAGCAACCTGGGGCTTGTCCAGGTTGCCGCCTCCAGTGGCGAAATCATGCGCATGGCGGACTGGCAGCTGAAGGGTGAATGGAGCTCCCGCCTCAGCAACCTGGCGACCGCTCTGCGCAATGGCAGGAATGCGTTGGCTGCCCGTAGTGCGGGGGCACCGCACCGCGACGATAGCGAGCGCAGCCCGTCCTGACCCGCCAGACGATCAGGCCGGGTCGCCATTGCGCCGGGCCTGCGCCCGTACCAGCCGATCCATGGTGCGCAGGGACTTCTCGCCGAGCTGCATCGCAGTGTCTACCCAGATCTCGGTGATCCGCATCATTTCATGCAGCGGCACCATGGTGGCGATCTCGTTGACCTCACGCATCGCCGCCCAGGCGTGCGGGATGCGTCGGCTTTCCTTGATCACCTGTTCGACTGCGGCAACACCTTCGCCCACCGGCACCACGATGTCGACCAGGCCCATTTCCTTCAGCTGGCTGGCGGTGTAGAGGTTGCCTTCCAGCATGATCTTCTCCGCCAGCCGCGGACTGATCCGCTGGCACAGGAAGGAGTAGGCGCCCATGCCGGGGAACAGGTCGAACAGCACCTCCGGCAGGCCCATCAACACGCCTTCCTCGGCGACGATGGTGTGGCAGCTCAGTGCGGCCTCGAAGCCGCCCCCCAGTGCATTGCCCTGGACCAGGGCGATGCTGTGGGCACGGGTGCCCAGGCCGGCATGGAAGGCATGCACGCCGCGCACGCAGCGCTGGGCATAGTCGAGCAGGCGGGCGCGGTCGCCCTCGCGGATCAGGCGGCAGAATAGTTCGAGATCGCCGCCCAGGTTGAACACGTCGCTGTCCGAGGCAAGTACGACATGGGGTGACAGAGCGTGCGAGGCGCTGAGGCGATCGCCCAGTTCGCGCTGGTAGTCGACGATGTCATCGACCAGGCGTGAGGCGAAGCACGGCCGGCCTGGCTGGTTGACCAGGTTGGCGTGCATATGGATCCAGTAAACATCCCGCTCGGGTTCTTCGGTGATACGCAGGGTAGGGTGCTGCGAGGGACGGGTAATGATGGGGCGTACTGCAGACATGGGAGTTCTCCGTGTGACCGTCCGGCCAACCGCAGAGCGGACGGAGAGGAGTGAGGGGGCGAGCTGAACATGCGGCGGCGACTGATTCTATGCACCCGTCGTGAACCGCCCGCAAGCGCCGGGCCGGCCATGTTCCGGCAATAAAAAGACCCCGCCGTCTCCGGCGGGGTCCCCTGTACTGTCGTGTTGCCCGGAAACCCTTACTGGGCGGGCGTATCACGCAGCTCGCGACGGAGAATCTTGCCGACGTTGGTCTTCGGCAGCTCCTTTCGGAATTCTACGATTCTGGGGTGCTTGTAACCGGTCAGGTTGGCCCGGGCATGTTCCTTGACCATTTCCGCGGTCAGGTTCGGGTCCTTCTTCACGATCACGACCTTCACGACCTCGCCGGACTTCTCGTCCGGGACACCGACCGCAGCCACTTCCAACACGCCGGGCATCATCGCGATGACGTCCTCGACCTCGTTCGGGTACACGTTGAAGCCGGACACCAGGATCATGTCCTTCTTGCGGTCGACGATGTAGAAGAAGCCCTGTTCGTCCATCTTCGCCATGTCGCCGGTGTGCAGCCAGCCGTCGGCGTCGATGGCGGTGGCGGTTTCCTCCGGGCGCTGCCAGTAGCCCTTCATCACCTGCGGGCCCTTGATGCACAGCTCGCCCACTTCGCCCAGCGCCAAGATGTTGCCGTTGTCGTCCTTGATGCAGGCATCGGTGGACGGGATCGGCAGCCCGATGGCGCCGTTGTACTCGGGCAGGGTGAGCGGGTTGATGCAGGCTGCCGGCGAGGTCTCGGTCAGGCCATAGGCTTCGACCAGGGTCACCCCGGTGACCTTCTTCCAGCGTTCGGCCACGGCACGTTGTACCGCCATGCCGCCGCCGAGGGTGAACTTGACCGAAGAGAAGTCGATCTCGTCGAAGCCGGGCGTGTTGAGCAGGCCGTTGAACAGCGTGTTGACGCCGGTGATGGCGGTGAAGCGGGTGCCCTTGAGCTCCTTGACGAAGCCCTTCATGTCGCGCGGGTTGGTGATCAGGTGGTTGCAGCCACCGAACTTCATGAAGACCAGGCCGTTCGCGGTCAACGCGAAGATGTGGTACAGCGGCAGGGCAGTGATGATCACTTCCTTGCCCGGCTCGATGCCCGAGGTGGACAGCCACGCCGAGGCCTGCTGCATGTTGGCGATCAGGTTGCGGTTGGTCAGCATCGCGCCCTTGGCCACGCCGGTGGTACCGCCGGTGTACTGCAGGAAGGCGATGTCGTCGTGGTCGATCTCGACAGGCGGAAGCGCGTGCCGGCTGCCCAGCTTGAGCGCCTGCCTGAAGCGGACGGCGCCCTTGATGTGGTAGTTGGGCACCATCTTCTTGACGTACTTCAGTACGAAGTTGACGATCGCGCCCTTGGCGCCGAGCAGGTCGCCCAGGCCGGTGGTGACCACGTGCTTGACCGGCGTATCGGCGATGACCTGTTCGACGGTGTCGCCGAAGTTGTCGACCACCACCAGCGCACTGACGCCCGCGTCGATCAGCTGGTGCTTGAGCTCGCGCGCGGTGTACAGCGGGTTGACGTTGACCACGGTCAGTCCGGCGCGCAGCACGCCGAAGGTGGCCACCGGGTACTGCAGGCAGTTGGGCATCATCAGGGCGACGCGGTCACCCTTCTTGAGCTTGAGCTCACCCAGCAGGTAGGCGGCGAACTGGGTGACCAGCGCATCGGTCTCACCGTAGGTGAGCACTTTGCCGAAGCTGGAGTAGGCCGGACGGTCGCGGAATTTCGCGACGGAAGCGTCGAAGACCGAAGCTACCGAATGGAACTCGTTGACGTCGATTTCGGCGGGAACGCCTTTCGGATAGCTCTGCAGCCAGGGACGATCCAGACTCATATTCCCCCTCCAGGAATCGTGATGTATTAGGTTCCGGCCCTGAGCGTAGCGACAATGGCCGTTCATTGCAGCATACCCCGCCGTAGGGAAAACGCGAAGAGGCCCCGAAGGGCCTCTTTGCTTGGTCGTGCCGGCCGCTGGCCGGCGTCTGCGCTCGATCGGGATTCCGGTGGATGCCGGCCAGCGGCCGGCACGACCGTGTCGCCAAGCGGGGCGCTTGCGTCAGTCCTGCTTGCGCACCGGTGCACCGTTGGCCTTGTAGTACGGCGCGGTGCTGCGGGCCAGCGGGGTGCGGCCGCGGATCACGTCGGCCAGCTTCTCGGCCATCATGATGGTCGGCGCGTTGAGGTTGCCGGTCACCACCTGCGGCATGATCGAGGCATCGACGATGCGCAGGCCTTCCAGCCCGTGCACGCGGCCCTGGCCGTCGACCACCGCCATCGGGTCATCGGCGTGGCCCATCTTGTTCGAGCACGACGGGTGGTAGGCGGTCTCGGCATGTTCGCGGACGAACGCATCGATCTGCGCATCGGTCTGCAGCGCGCTGCCCGGGGAAATCTCGCGGCCGCTGTACGGTGCCAGCGCCGGCTGCGCGAAGATCTCGCGGGTGATGCGGATCGCCGCGCGGAACTCGCGCCAGTCCTGCTCATGCGACATGTAGTTGAAGAGGATGCTCGGATGTTCGCGCGGATCCTTCGAACGCACGTGGATGCGGCCGCGGCTGGGCGAGCGCATCGAACCGACGTGCATCTGGAAGCTGTGCGCCTTGATCGGGTTGGAGCCGTTGTAATTGATCGCCACCGGCAGGAAGTGGTACTGCAGGTTCGGCCAGTCGAATTCGGCGTCGCTGCGGATGAAGCCGCCGGCCTCGAACTGGTTGCTGGCGCCGATGCCGGTGCCCAGGAACAGCCACTCGGCGCCGATGGCCGGCTGGTTGTACAGCTTCAGTGCCGGTGCCAGCGAGACCGGCTTCTTGCACTCGTACTGCAGGTACATCTCCAGGTGGTCCTGCAGGTTGGCGCCGACGCCCGGCAGGTGGTGCACCAGGTCGATGTCCAGGCTGCGCAGCAGGTCGGCCGGGCCGACGCCCGAACGCTGCAGGATCTGCGGCGAGGCGATGGCGCCGCCACACAGCAGCACTTCGCGGCGCGCGGTGGCACGCTGCGGCTGGTCGTTGTGCAGCCACTGCACGCCCACCGCACGCTTGCCCGAGAACAGGATGCGGTCGGTAAGCGCGTGGGTGACGATGGTCAGGTTCGGGCGCGGCTTGGCGAGGTCCAGGTAACCACGGGCGGTGCTGGAGCGACGGCCCTTCGGGGTCACCGTGCGGTCCATCGGGCCGAAGCCTTCCTGCTGGTAGCCGTTGAGGTCGTCGGTGCGCGGGTAGCCGGCCTGCACGCCGGCTTCGACCATCGCAGCGAACAGCTCGTTGTTACCGGCCTTCGGCGTGGTCACGCGCAGCGGGCCGTCGCCACCGTGGTAGTCATTGGGGCCGATGTCGCGGGTTTCCGCCTTGCGGAAGTACGGCAGGCAGTCCAGGTAGGTCCAGTCTTCCAGGCCCGGCATGCTGGCCCAGTTGTCGTAATCCATCGCGTTGCCGCGGATATAGCACATGCCGTTGATCAGCGACGAGCCGCCCAGCCCCTTGCCGCGGCCGCAGTCCATGCGGCGGTTGTTCATGAAGGGCTCGGGATCGGTCTTGTACGCCCAGTTGTAGCGCTTGCCCTGCAGCGGGAAGGCCAGTGCCGCCGGCATCTGGGTACGGAAGTCGAGCCGGTAGTCCGGGCCACCGGCTTCCAGCAGCAGCACGCTGACATCGGCATCTTCGGTGAGGCGGGTAGCCAGCACGTTGCCGGCCGAACCGGCGCCGATGATGATGTAGTCGTACTCGTTGTGGGTGCTCATGGGTGTCTCCTGCAGGCCGGGGCGCGCTGCATGCAGGCGTCCCGGCGGAATGTCGGATCGGCGCGGTGGCCGGACGAGGGTGCGCGCTCGGGGCGCGCCGGTCAGAACACGCTGGCGTAGTCGCCCAGTTCCACCTGCACCGACTTGATGCGGGTGTAGTGGCCGAGGGTGGAGATGCCGTTCTCGCGGCCGACGCCGGATTCCTTGTAGCCACCGACCGGCATTTCGGCCGGCGACTCACCCCACGTATTGATCCAGCAGATGCCGGCTTCCAGGCGGTGGATGATGCGGTGGGCGCGGCTGATGTCCTTGCTGACCACGCCGGCGGCCAGACCGAAGGTGGTGTCGTTGGCGCGACGCACCACTTCGTCTTCGTCGTCGTAGGCGAGGATGCTCATGACCGGCCCGAAGATCTCTTCCTTGACGATGGTCATGTCATCGCGGCAGTCGGAGAACACGGTCGGCAGAACGTAGGCGCCATTGGCCAGCGCGCCTTCGGTGGCACGGCCACCGCCGGTCAGCAGGCGGGCGCCTTCGGCCTTGCCGCTTTCGATGTAGCGCAGCACGTTTTCCATGTGCGGGAAGCTGGTCAGCGGGCCGAAGTTGGTTTCGGCGGCCATCGGGTCGCCGATGCGGATGCGCTTGACGCGCTCGACAACGGCGGCCTCGAACGCGGCGAGCATGCTGCGCGGCACGAACACGCGGGTGCCGTTGGTGCAGACCTGGCCGGAGCTGAAGAAGTTGGCCATCACCGCGATGTCGGCGGCGCGGTCCAGGTCGGCGTCATCGCAGATCACCAGCGGCGACTTGCCGCCCAGCTCCATGGTCACTTCCTTCAGCGAGGAGGACGCGGCGCTGGCCATGACCTTCTTGCCGGTGGCGACGCCGCCGGTGAAGGAAATCTTCTCGATCACCGGGTGCTCGGTCAGCCACTGGCCGATCTCGCGGCCCGGGCCCTGCACGACGTTGAACACGCCGGCCGGCACGCCGGCTTCGGTGTAGATCTCGGCCAGCCGGATCGCGGTCAGCGGGGTCACTTCCGAAGGCTTGAACACCATCGCGTTGCCGGCGGCCAGGGCCGGGGCCGACTTCCACATGGCGATCTGGATCGGGTAGTTCCAGGCGCCGATGCCGGCGACCACGCCCAGCGGCTCGCGGCGGGTGTAGAAGAAGCTCGATTCGCGCAGCGGCAGCTGGATGCCCTCGATGGCGGTGGCCAGGCCGGCGTAGTACTCGACCACGTCGGCCCCGGTGACGATGTCCACCGTGGTGGTTTCGGCCAGCGCCTTGCCGGTGTCCAGGGTTTCCAGGTGGGCCAGCTCGTCGTTGCGCTCACGCAGGATCTCAACGGCGCGGCGCAGGATGCGCGAGCGCTCCATGGCGGTCATGGCGGCCCACACCTTCTGGCCTTCGGACGCGCTCTGCACGGCACGCTCGACGTCGGCCTGGCTGGCAACCTGCACTTCGGCGATCACCTCACCGGTGGCCGGATTGACGGTCTTGAAGGTCTTGCCGCTGGTGGCATCGACGCGCTGGCCGTGGATGTAGAGCTGTTGGACGGGCAGGGTGGTCATGGGGCGTACTCCTTGGAAGGGGGCGGGTGCTGAAGCGCTTATAGCGCGACAGCCTGCAACTGGAAGTCGATGTAGCCGTAAGCGATGCGCCGGGACTTCTCGGCGTTGAACTGGCCGCCGACCAAGCTGCCGCGCAGCCACAGGCCATCGATCATCGCGGCCAGCCCGCGGGCGGCCAGGCGGGCCTGCGGGTGGGGCAGCAGGCGGTTGAACTGGTGGCACAGGTTGGAGAACAGGCGCTGGTCGTTGGCGCGCTGCAGCCGGGCCAGTTCCGGCTGGTGCATGCTCGCGGCCCAGAAGGTGAGCCAGACGCGCATCGCGGTGCCGTTGATCTGGCTGTCGTCGAAGTTGCCGTCGACGATGGCGCGCAGCTGCTCGCGTGGGTCGTCGCTGGCGTCGGCGCGGTAGCGGGCGACCGCGTCCTTCAGCTCGCGCAGGATCTGCCGCATTGCAGCATTGAGCAGGCCGTCCTTGTCGCCGAAGTAGTGGGCGACGATGCCGCTGGACAGCCCTGCCTTCTTCGCGATGGTGGCGACGGTCGCATCGGCCATGCCGATCTCGTCGATGGTCTGGAAAGTGGCCCGGATCAGCTGTTCGCGCCGTACCGGTTCCACGCCTTTCTTCGGCATTGTCTCTCCACGGATTGCGACCCGAAGGATCGGGCTGCCCGCCATTATGCTTTTTATTGATTGAACGTTCAATCAATAAACCCTAGGATGCGCTCGCGCCCCACGCCATGGGCCCGGTTTACTGGTCCGGCCCCGCCCATGTGCTCCCTCGGACTTGATGAGACGACCCCATGTCTTCCCTGGCTCATCCCAAGCGTTCGCCCCTGCGCTTGAACCGTTTTGTCTTCTTCAGCTCCTCGGTGTCGATCGGCATCCTCGGGCTGCTCACCGTTCTCTATCCCGAAGGCAGCGAGCACTGGCTGCAATGGGCGCAGGCCGAGGTGTCGGCCGCGTTCGGCTGGTGGTACATGCTGCTGATCGTGCTGTGCCTGGGCTTCGTGCTGTGGCTGGCGTTCTCGCCGTATGGCCGCATCCGCCTGGGCCACAACGAGGAATCGCCGGCCTTCGGCTACGTCGCCTGGGTCTCGATGCTGTTCTCGGCCGGCATCGGCATCGCGCTGCTGTATTACGGCGCCTACGAGCCGCTGGACCACTTCCTGCATCCGCCCGGGCAACCCGGCGGCACCGTGGCCGCCGGCCGCGAGGCGATGGTGCTCACCTTCCTGCACTGGGGCCTGCACGGCTGGGCGCTGTATGCGCTGGTCGGCGTGGCACTGGGCTATTTCGCCTACCGCCGTGACCTGCCGCTGGCGCTGCGCTCGGCGCTGTACCCGATCTTCGGTGAGCGCATCCATGGCCGGATCGGCGACATGGTCGATGGCTTCGGCATCCTCGCCACGCTGATCTCGATGGTCACCAACCTCGGCATCGGCGCGCTGGTGGTGCAGTCCGGCCTGGTCTACCTGTTCCACATCCCGGATACGCCGCAGGTGCTGGTGGCGATCGTGCTGGTGATGATGGTGGTGGCCACCATCGGCGTGGTCGCCGGTGTGGAGAAGGGCATTGCCTGGTTGTCCAATCTCAACGTGCGCCTGCTGTGCGGCCTGCTGCTGTTCGTGCTGGTCACCGGCCCGACCCTGCACCTGTTCGATGGCCTGATCCAGAACACCGGCGATTACCTCGGTGCGTTCGTGCGCAAGAGTTTCGACATGTACCTCAACGACCCGAAGGGCCGTGAGTGGATGGGCTCGTGGACGCTGTTCTACTGGGCCTGGTGGATCGCCTGGGCGCCGTTCGTCGGCCTTTTCGTGGCGCGCATCTCGCGGGGCCGCACCATCCGCGAAGTGATCATGGGCGTGCTGCTGATCCCGCTCGGCTTCACCCTGGCCTGGCTGTCGATCTTCGGCAACACCGCCATCGACCTGGTGCTCAACCATGGCCAGGCGATCCTGGGTGACGTGGCCCAGCACGATGCGGCGATGACGCTGTTCAAGCTGCTGGAATACCTGCCCGCCGCGCCGTACGTGGCCGGTGCCGCAGTGGTGATCGGCTTCGTGCTGTTCCTGACCCCGGTCGATTCGGGCACGCTGATGATCGCCAACCTGTGTACCCGTCGCGTTGACGATGGGGTGGAAGACGGCCATGACGCGCCGATCTGGCTGCGCGTGTTCTGGGCCGTCGGCATCACCGTGGCCAGCGTCGGGCTGCTGCTGGCCGGCAATTTCAGCGCAATGCAGACGGCGGTGGTGCTGTGCGGCCTGCCGTTCTCGTTCACCCTGGCGTTCTACATGTGGGGCCTGCTGAAGGCGCTGCGCACCGACCCGGACGCGCCGCGCCGCTGAGCGCGCACCTGGCGCCCATCCCGGTGCCGCCGGAGATGCGGTAGAGCCAGGCCATGCCTGGCTGCAGAGAAACAGGAAGGGCCGGATCCGCGAGGATCCGGCCCTTTTGTTGGGTAGTCGACCAGCAGTCGACTCTACCGAGAGCGGAACGTTACTTGCTGGCCAACTGGCGCAGCACGTACTGCAGCAGGCCACCATGACGGAAGTATTCGACTTCCTTCGGGGTCAGCAGCATCACCGACACCTCGAAGGTCTTCTTCGTGCCATCGGCCTTGGTCGCGGTGACCGTGGCGCGCTTGCTGGCGCCATCCTGCAGGCCGGTGATGTCGATCACTTCCGAGCCGTCCAGGCCCAGGCTCTGCGCGTTCTCGCCGTTGCGGAACTGCAGCGGCAGCACGCCCATGCCGACCAGGTTGGAGCGGTGGATGCGCTCGAAGCTTTCGGCGATGACCGCCTTCACCCCCAGCAGCAGGGTGCCCTTGGCAGCCCAGTCACGCGACGAGCCGGTACCGTATTCCTTGCCGGCCAGCACCACCAGCGGCACCTTGTCGGCCTTGTACTTCATGGCCGCATCGTAGATCGCCAGCTTTTCCGGCTGGCCGCCACCGGCCGGGTAGTACAGGGTGTTGCCGCCTTCCTCGCCACCGAACATCAGGTTCTTGATGCGGATGTTGGCGAAGGTGCCGCGCACCATCACGTCATCATTGCCGCGGCGGCTGCCGTAGCTGTTGAAGTCGGCCGGCTGCACGCCACGTTCCTGCAGGAAGCGGCCCGCCGGCGAGTCCTTCTTGATGTTGCCGGCCGGGGAGATGTGGTCGGTGGTGATCGAATCGCCGAACAGGCCCATCACGCGCGCACCATGCACGTCGTCGATGCTGCCGGTCTGCATGGTCATGCCATCGAAGTACGGCGGGTTCTTGATGTAGGTGGACGCATCGCTCCACGCGTACAGGTTGCCGTCCGGCGAGGCGATGGTGTTCCAGCGGGTGTCACCCTTGAACACATCCGCGTAGTTCTGCTTGAACATCTCCGGGCCGATGGTGGCGGCGATGACGTCACCGATTTCCTTGTTGCTCGGCCAGATGTCGCGCAGGAACACCGGCTGGCCATCGCTGCCGGTACCCAGCGGCTGGGTGGTCAGGTCGATGTCGGTGGTTCCGGCGATGGCGTAGGCCACCACCAGCGGCGGGCTGGCCAGGTAGTTCATCTTCACTTCGGGGTGTACGCGGCCCTCGAAGTTGCGATTGCCCGACAGCACCGAGGTGACCACCAGGTCGCCGGTGGCGATGCCGGCGCTGACTTCGGTCGGCAGCGGGCCGGAGTTGCCGATGCAGGTGGTGCAGCCGTAGCCGACCACGTAGAAGCCGATCTTTTCCAGCTCCTTCAGTACGCCGGCCTTTTCCAGGTAATCGGTGACCACGCGCGAGCCCGGCCCGAGCGAGGTCTTCACCCACGGCTGGCGGTTCAGGCCCTTGGCGGCCGCATTGCGGGCCAGCAGGCCGGCCCCGATCATCACCGCCGGGTTGGAGGTATTGGTGCACGAAGTGATGGCAGCGATGACCACCGCGCCGTCCTTCAGGCGGACCTTGCGGCCTTCGATCTCGATGTCGGCGAAGCCCTTGGCCAGCTGCTCGTTGCCGACCGCGGCGCCGCCGCCTTCGTTGACGAACGAGGAGACGTCGTCGCTGCGCTTGTCACGGTTGGCGGTCATGCCGACCAGGGCTTCACGGTAGTTCTTCTGCACGTCTTCCAGCAGCACGCGGTCCTGCGGGCGCTTCGGGCCGGCCAGCGACGGCTTCACCGTGCCCATGTCCAGTTCCAGCGTGGTGCTGTACTGGGCGTGCGGGCTGCCCGGCTCGTGCCACAGGCCCTGCGCCTTGGCGTAGGCCTCGACCAGGTTGATCTGCTCTTCGCTGCGGCCGGACAGGCGCAGGTAGTTCAGCGACTCAGCGTCGATCGGGAAGATGCCACAGGTGGCGCCGTATTCCGGGGCCATGTTGCCGATGGTGGCGCGGTCGGCCAGCGGCAGGTGCTGCAGGCCGTCACCGTAGAACTCGACGAACTTGCCGACGACGCCCAGCTTGCGCAGCATCTGGGTGACGGTCAGCACCAGGTCGGTGGCGGTGGCACCCTCGGGCAGCTTGCCGGTCAGCTTGAAGCCGACCACCTGCGGGATCAGCATCGACGATGGCTGGCCGAGCATGGCGGCCTCCGCTTCGATGCCGCCAACGCCCCAGCCCAGCACGCCGATGCCGTTGATCATCGTGGTGTGGCTGTCGGTACCGAACACGGTATCGGGGTAGGCCACGGCTTTGCCATCCTTCTCCGCGGTCATCACCACGCGGGCGAGGTTTTCCAGGTTCACCTGGTGGACGATGCCGGTGTTCGGCGGCACCACCTTGAAGTTGTCGAAGGCCTTCTGGCCCCAGCGCAGGAAGCCGTAGCGTTCCTGGTTGCGCTGGAATTCGATCTTGCCGTTGAGGTCCAGTGCGTCCGGCTTGCCGAACACATCGACCTGCACCGAGTGGTCGATGACCAGTTCGGAGGGAATCTGCGGGTTGATCTGCTCCGGCGAGCCGCCGAGCTTGACCACCGCATCGCGCATCGCGGCCAGGTCGACCACGCAGGGCACGCCGGTGAAATCCTGCAGGACCACGCGCGCCGGCATGAAGGCGATCTCGGTATCCGGTTCGGCCGCCGGATTCCAGCGGGCCACGGCTTCGATGTGGTCCTTGCCGACGGTGATGCCGCCGTCCTCGTGCCGGAGCAGATTCTCCAGCAGGATCTTCATCGAGTAGGGCAGGTGGGAGATATCGAAGCGCTGGCCCAGCGTGGGCAGGCTGAAGTAGTCGTAGGTCTTGCCGCCGACGTTCAGCTGGCTGCGGGTGGAGAACGAATCGCTCATGCGGGGTAACTCCTTCTTGCGGATGGCTTGCTCTGGCCCATGCGTGCAGGGGCCTGCTTGCGGTCGCCGGTGGCATTCCGGCCCCGGATCCTGCCCAGTATCGGCGATCCAGCGCCCGGCAATGACCCGGCTGGCTTGGAACGCAAGGTTACAGCGGTGTGTGTAGCCTTCGTGTCAGCGCGTGCGGTCGTCGCCCGCTGGCCCGAACGCAGACGGGACGCCCATGGGCGCCCCGTCCGGAAGTGCGTGTCGAGCAGGACTTACTTGCCGTTGGCGGCATCCAGCAGCGGATTGCCGGTCTTGCCAACAGCGTTGCTCTTGGACTTGGCCGTCAGCACACCCTGCTTGTTGAATTCCAGGACGGTCGCTTCCTGGATGTTCTTGCCGAAGGTCTTGATCTTCACGTAGTCGTAGTACCAGACCTGCGTGTCGCCCAGCTGTTCGCGGCGGCCGGGTGCGCCGAACTTCTCACGGACCTGGTCCTGGCTGGTCTTGCCGACTTCCAGGGTGTCCATCTGCTGTTGGGTGATCTCGACGCCGGTGGTGTAGGCGCCGAACGGATTGGCGTGGGCTGCCGTCGTCGAAAGGGCCAGCGGGGCAGCCAGCATCAGGGCAAGGGTCAAGGCGCGCATGGAACATCCTTTTATGGCGGGTAGGTGCGGGCGGCACGCGGTGCGTCCAGCCCGGGGCCGCAGCAGGTCGCTGCGGAGCCAGTCTAACCCCCGGATGCGACCAGCGCAGGATCGCGGTCACGGATTGGGCGGGTTTGTTCCAGATGCCGCGAGTATGTATAATTCATGCATACTTTTTGAGGCGTACCCCCCATGGAAGCCACCGTCGCTGAACGCGGACAGATCACCCTGCCCAAGGCGGTGCGTGATGCCCTCGGCCTGACCAAGGGCACGCTGCTGAAGGTCGAGCTGGACGGCAGCCGCATCATCCTGCGCAAGAGTGTTGACGATGCCATCTCACGGGCGCGCGGCAAGTTCGCGCTGGACGGCTTCGAATCGTCCGACGCGGCGGTGCGCGCGGTGCGTGACGAGGAGTAAGCGGTGATGATCGCCGTCGATTCACCAGTTCTGGTCGAGCTGCTCAGCAATGGTCCGCAGGCCGATGCCGTGGAAGCCATCCTGCGGCAGAGCCTGGTCGGCGGCCGCGTGGTGGTCTGTGGCGCAACGTTGGCCGAAGTCTGCGCATCGCTGCGCGGCGGTGCCGAAGTGCTCGAAGCGCTGGAAGAGATGGGCGTGCATTTCAACCCGATGGAAGCCAAGTCGGCACTGCGCGCCGGCGAGATGCACCGCCGTCATCGCCAGCGCGGCGGCAGCCGCCGCAGCCTGGACGAATTCATGGTCGGCGCCCACGCACTGCTGCAGTGCGACGGCCTGATCACCTGGAACGACACGTTTTACCGCGACTACTTCAAGGGCCTGAAGCTGATCGTGCCGCAAGCCTGAGCCCACTTTGTTATTTCAACCTACGCATTACCCGGGAGTTGTCATGTTGGAAGCCTACCGCCACCACGTCGCCGAGCGCGCTGCGCTTGGCATCCCGCCGCTGCCGCTGAGCGCGCAGCAGACGGCCGATGTCATCGAACTGCTGAAGAACCCGCCGCAGGGCGAGGCCGAGTTCCTGCTCGACCTGCTGACCCACCGCGTGCCGGCCGGCGTCGATGACGCAGCCAAGGTCAAGGCCTCGTACCTGGCCGCGATCGCGCTGGGCAGCGAGCAGAACCCGCTGATCAGCCGCGAGCGCGCCACCGAACTGCTGGGCACCATGCTCGGCGGTTACAACGTTGCGCCGCTGGTGCAGCTGCTTGACGACACCAGCGTCGGCACCATTGCCGCCAACGGCCTGAAGAAGACCCTGCTGGTGTTCGACGCGTTCCACGACGTGCAGGAAAAGGCCAAGGCCGGCAACGCCAACGCCCAGGCCGTGCTGCAGAGCTGGGCCGATGCCGAGTGGTTCACCAGCAACCCGGAAGTGCCGCAGAGCCTGACGGTCACCGTGTTCAAGGTGCCTGGCGAGACCAACACCGACGACCTGTCGCCGGCACCGGATGCGACCACCCGCCCGGACATCCCGATGCACGCCCTGGCGATGCTGAAGAACAAGCGCGACGACGCGCCGTTCACCCCGGAAGAAGACGGCAAGCGCGGCCCGATCCAGCAGATCCTCGACCTGAAGGACAAGGGCCACCTGGTTGCCTATGTCGGCGACGTGGTCGGTACCGGCTCCTCGCGCAAGTCGGCCACCAACAGCGTGCTGTGGTGGACCGGTGATGACATTCCGTTCATCCCGAACAAGCGCGCCGGTGGCGTCTGCCTGGGTTCGAAGATCGCCCCGATCTTCTACAACACCATGGAAGATGCCGGCGCACTGCCGATCGAGCTGGACGTGTCGAAGATGGAGCACGGCGATGTGGTCGAGCTGCGTCCGTACGAAGGCAAGGCGCTGAAGAACGGTGAAGTGATCGCCGAGTTCCAGGTCAAGTCCGAAGTGCTGTTCGACGAAGTGCGTGCCGGTGGCCGCATTCCGCTGATCATCGGCCGTGGCCTGACCGGCAAGGCGCGCGAAGCGCTGGGCCTGGCCCCGACCAACCTGTTCCGCCTGCCGGTGCAGCCGGCCGACACCGGCAAGGGCTTCTCGCTGGCACAGAAGATGGTCGGCCGCGCCTGTGGCCTGCCGGAAGGCCAGGGCATGCGCCCGGGCACCTACTGCGAACCGAAGATGACCTCGGTCGGCTCGCAGGACACCACCGGCCCGATGACCCGTGACGAGCTGAAGGACCTGGCCTGCCTGGGCTTCTCGGCCGATCTGGTGATGCAGTCGTTCTGCCACACCGCCGCCTACCCGAAGCCGGTGGACGTGAAGACCCACCACACCCTGCCGGAGTTCATCTCCACCCGTGGCGGCGTTTCGCTGCGCCCGGGCGACGGCGTGATCCACAGCTGGCTCAACCGCATGCTGCTGCCGGACACCGTGGGTACCGGTGGTGACTCGCACACCCGCTTCCCGGTGGGCATTTCGTTCCCGGCCGGTTCGGGCCTGGTCGCCTTCGCTGCGGCCACCGGCGTGATGCCGCTGGACATGCCGGAGTCGGTGCTGGTGCGCTTCAAGGGCAAGATGCAGCCGGGCGTGACCCTGCGTGACCTGGTCAACGCGATCCCGCTGTACGCGATCAAGTCGGGCCTGCTGACCGTGGCCAAGGCTGGCAAGAAGAACATCTTCTCCGGCCGCATCCTGGAAATCGAAGGCCTGCCGGAGTTGAAGGTCGAACAGGCGTTCGAACTGTCCGACGCCTCGGCCGAGCGTTCGGCGGCCGGTTGCTCGGTGCGCCTGAACAAGGAACCGATCATCGAGTACCTGACCAGCAACATCACGCTGCTGAAGTGGATGATTGCCGAGGGCTACCAGGATCCGCGTTCGCTGCAGCGTCGCATCGAGAAGATGGAGGCGTGGCTGGCCAACCCGCAGCTGCTGGAGCCGGATGCCGACGCCGAGTACGCCGCCGTCATCGAGATCGACCTGGCCGACATCCACGAGCCGATCGTGGCCTGCCCGAACGATCCGGACGACGTGAAGACCCTGTCCGAAGTCGCTGGCGCCAAGATCGACGAAGTGTTCATCGGTTCGTGCATGACCAACATCGGTCACTTCCGTGCCGCTGCCAAGCTGCTGGAAGGCAAGCGTGACCTGCCGACCCGCCTGTGGGTGGCCCCGCCGACCAAGATGGATGCTTCGGAGCTGACCAAGGAAGGCGTGTACGGCACCTTCGGCGCCACCGGCGCCCGCATGGAAATGCCGGGCTGCTCGCTGTGCATGGGCAACCAGGCGCAGATCCGCGAAGGCTCCACCGCGATGTCGACCTCGACCCGCAACTTCCCGAACCGCCTGGGCCGCAACACCAACGTGTACCTGGGTTCGGCCGAACTGGCCGCGATCTGCTCGCGTCTGGGCCGCATCCCGACCAAGGAGGAGTACATGGCGGACATCGGCGTGATCAACGCCAATGGTGCGGAGATCTACCGCTACATGAACTTCGACCAGATCGAGGAATACCAGGACGTGGCCAACACGGTCGCTGCCTGATGCGGTAGTGCCGGCCGCTGGCCGGCACGCCGTTGAAACGAAGAACCCCCGGTGAGAGCCGGGGGTTCTTCGTTTGGGGGCGTACCCAGGTTCAGGCCTGGGTAACGGCCGCCGCTTCCTCGGTCACGGCCGGCGTTTCCGCCGGAAGCTCGGCTTCCACCGCAGGCTGCGGCAGAGCGCCATGGTCGGGGAACAGGCGGGGCAGCTCAGCCACGAAACGCGCGATGCAGGCCTCGGCGAACTCACGCGACGCCGCCTTGGCCTTCGCATAGTCGTCTGCCTGCCATTCCTGCAGCGGGGCAACCCGTGCTTCGTCCCGGCAGTGCACGCCCTGGCCGCCACTGGCGCTGCGGAACAGCTTGCGCACCACCGGGAAGCCGATGGTTACATCGTGGCGCAGCTCGTAGGGGGTCTCTGCATCGCTGAGCTTCTGGTACACCAGCGACCACTGGCCGGCACTGGCTTCCACGGTGCGCTCGTCGCTGGGAATGGCGCCGGGGTGGGCCGCGAAATAGAGTGCCAGCTGCTCGCGGATCATGCCGGGCAATGCGCCGAAGGCCGGGCTGGGCACAGAGTTGATGTCCTCGCCACGGACGTTGTTCTTGCTGAAGCTGTTGCTGGTGCCGATGTCACCCACGCCAGTGACGAACGCCAGAGCAGACAGGCCGACCTTGGCCGCGGTGACGGCAGCGGTGTCGGCACGCATCACCAGGCGCAGCACGTGATCGCCCACGCGATTGCCGTTGGGGCCTGCACCCAGTCCGGAAGTGACCTTGATGTGCTGCAGGCTGCTGTAGTCGACAGGAGGTGCCACGGCGGCTGTCACATTCCCGATGGCCGGATCGGCCGCGGTGGGGGCGTGCGCCGCGTCTGGCGCGGTCGCCGCATCCGTTGCTGGATCGAGCGTTGATCCGCTGGTGACCGCGGAATCCACGGCAGGCGTGGGTGTGGGTGCTTCGTCGTTGGCGTAGGCCGACGGCGCCAGCAGCAGGGTGGCCGCGATCGCGGCGGTGAGGCAGGTTGGGCGTAATGCCACGGTAGTACTCCTTGGGGAAACGAAGACGAGGCGCTGTGCGCGCTCTGGTGGTTGATGCCCGGCGAAGGCCGAAGGTAGGGGAGCGATTGCTCAGTGCGGCGCGAATTCCCTGATCGGGAACGCATTGCAATGGGCGATCGCAGCGGCGATGTCGACCGGAGCATCGGCGGCGGCACTGCGGCGCCTGTTCACCGTGGCCGCCTCGTCCCACAGGCTGGGCAATACCTGCGGTGCGTCCAGTACGCGTTCGCGCACGGCATCGTGAAGGGCGCTGCTGTAATCGGTAGCCGGTACCACCACGCACAGGCGTGTGCCGGGATTGCTGCTGGCCTGCTGCAGCATCTTCCGCACTGCCTCGGTGCTGCCCGCGTCGTCGGTCAACCGTTCCGGTGCGCCGCCCTGACGGGCATCCTGGATCTGCAGCTGGCCTGGGCTGAACAGCAGGACCTGCATGTCCTGCCGCGGTTCAACGCGCACCGGCGCACGCGTGCCCTCACAGATGCTGGGGGTCTTGCGCGCAACCTGTGGCGTCGTGCTGCCATCGGCGTGTACCTGGCGCAGATGCAGGCGGCACATCTTGTCGGCCACTTCCATTTCCACTTCGTAGTCCTGTCCGGGCCTGGCCACGAACTGACCCGACAACTGCCCGTCGCAGTACATGCGGCTTGATGCGTCGAAGCGCGCTTCGACAATCAGCGGCTTGCCGCCGGCGACTTCGTACTCCTGGTAGCTGAGCATGGAGAACCGCTCGTTCTCCTTGCTGCGCAGGGTTTCCGTGGCGGGGATGCCGAGCACGCCCTTGTCACCGGCGTTGTTGTACTTGACGTCGATCCTGTCGCGGTAGTCCTCGCGGCAGGCGGCGTCGGTGTACAGGGTGGTGGTCCGCCCCAGGCTGGCATAGATGCGCACCCGTGCCGGCGGCACGGCACCGCCTGCGTAGGCCGTGAGATCTTCAGCAGCAAGCGGGCGAGGGTACATCGCCGGTATTCGCTTGATGAGCTGCTCGGTGCACTTCATCGTGATCACCTGGGCGGCAATCTTGAGCCTGGCGTAGTCATTGGCCTGCCACTCGCCCAGGGTCGCCCGGTCGTCGCTGTCACTGCATCTGATGATTTCAGCCAGGGTGCCATCGGCACGGCGTTGCTCGATGGTGCTGACGTGGTTGAGGCGGTAAAGGGGATCCTTCCGCGTGTTGCCCTGGTGCACCAGCGCCCAGGTGTCTGCACTGAAACGCAGGGTGCTGCTCTGGTTGGGCAGCGCGTCGGGCGCATAGCTGAAGTAGCCACCCACCAGCGCCCTGGCTACGTTGGGCATCAGCGTGGTGGCGGGGCTGGCCTGGCTCTCGACGATGCTGCCGGGCAGGGTGTTGCGCCGGAAGTAGTCCGGCTCATTGCCGCTGAAGAGCAGTGCGAGGCCCTTTGGCGTGAGCGACTCGCTGTCATCGGGGGTGACGATGCGCAACGCCACGTCGGGTGCGTGGAGGCGCTTCGATGCGGTATCCGGACCACTCTGGATGTGGACGCGATCGGTCCAGGCGGTGCCCTTCGCGACGGGGGCGGGGGGAAGGCCCGGGGTGGCCTGCGGCGGTGCCGGCACGCCGGCTGCGGTAGCTGCCAGCGGAGCCAGCAGGGCGGCCGCCAGCAGTGACGGTTGGTAACGGAAGAGACGCAGGGCCATGGTCAAACTCCTTGGAAAACACGACAGCCGTGCCGGCCCTTCCGGGGCCGGCATCTGAAAGAGGGAATCAGGCGGTGCGATGCCGCGGACGATCAGCCGCGGGCGAGCGCCAAGAGTCGTTCGGCGATCCGTTCCAATGGCACCTGTTCTTCGGCCGCTCCCAGTTTGAAGGCAGCGCCGGGCATGCCCCAGACCACGCTGGTGGCTTCATCCTGGACCAGCGTCGGCGCGCCGGCCTGGCGCATTTCCAGCAGGCCGCGCGCGCCATCGTCACCCATGCCGGTGAGGATGGCGCCGATGGCGTTGCCGCCCGCGCTCTGCGCGACCGAACGGAACAGCACGTCCACCGCGGGCTTGTGACGGTTCACCGCAGGGCCATCATCGACGCGGCAGCGCCAGCGCGCACCGTCGCGGATGATCCGCAGGTGCTTGCCGCCCGGTGGCAGGTAGGCATGGCCAGGCAGCACTGCCTCGCCGTCGCTGGCCTCACGCACGGCCATCGCGGAATGCCGGTCCAGGCGTTCGGCGAAGGCGCTGCTGAAGCTGGCAGGCAGGTGCTGGGTCATCACCACGGCAGGCGCATCGGCCGGCATGCCTTCCAGCACCACGCGCAGCGCCTCGGTGCCGCCGGCCGAAGAACCAATCGCGATCAGGCGGTCGGTGGTGCGGAACTGCGGTGCAGCCGGGCGCATTGCAGGAGCTGCTTCCAGCAGGAGTTTCGGAGCGGCAGCACGCACCAGCGGGCGCACCCGCGAGCGCGCCGCCATCTTCACCTTGGCGATGATCTCGTCGGCGTAGCCCTGCAGACCGCGTGCGACGTCCAGCTTGGGCTTGGAGACGAAGTCCACGGCGCCCAGTGCCAGTGCCTGCAGCGTGGTATCGGCGCCGCGCTCGGTCAACGAGGAGATCATCACCACAGGCAGTGGGTGCAGCCGCATCAGGTTTTCCAGGAAGGCGAGGCCGTCCATGCGTGGCATTTCCACGTCCAGCGTGATCACGTCCGGGGCCAGGCGCTTGATCTTCTCGCGCGCCAGCAGCGGGTCGGCAGCTGTGCCGACCACGTCGATGGCCGGATCGCTGGACAGGATTTCCGTGAGCATCTGGCGCACGACGGCGGAGTCGTCGACGATCAGGACCCGGCAGGGGGCGTTGCCGGTCAGGGTCATTCGAACAACTCCACGCCACCGGTGACCGGGGCCTTGGACAGGCGCGCACGCACTGCCGATTCGGTGGCAGCCACTTCGGCTTCGTGGGCATGCGGCAGGCGCTGCACCACCACGCGGCCGGTGTCGGCGAAGAACCAGATCTTGCGCGGATGGATGCCGCACAGGTCCTCGGCGATGATCGGAATATGCTCGGCCTGCAGGTACTGGCGCACGAACTCGGCGTTACGGGTACCGACCGGATTGCTGGTGAAGCCCTTCAGTACGTTGGCGCCGCCGAACACCTTGGCCTCGATGCGCTTGCGGTGCGCGCCGCGCTTGAGCATGTCGTTGATCAGCAGTTCCATCGCATAGCTGCCGTAACGCGCGGGCGCGCCGTCGCCGGCGTTGCCCTCGGGCAGCAGAAAGTGGTTCATGCCGCCGATCTTCAGCACCGGGTCGCGCAGGCAGGCGGCCACGCACGAACCCAGGGTGGTGGTCAGCGCGGTGGTGTCATCGACCACCAGGTACTGGGTGGGCAGCAGCTTGGCGGCAAGGGTCTGGAAGCGTGCATCCTGGTAGCGCATCACGTCGTCGGTACGCAGTGAGGCGTTCATGCGCCGGCCTTTGCCGCGCGGCGGTACAGGGTGCGCCCGCAGGGCTGGATCAGGTCGGCGGCGTGCAGGTAGTTCTCCGAGTGTCCGGTGTAGAGCAGGCCATCGTCGGCCAGGTGCTGCACCAGGCGGCCGAGGATGGCGCGCTGGGTCGGCTTGTCGAAGTAGATCATCACATTGCGGCAGAACAGCGCGTCGAACGGGCCGCCGACGTCGTAGCGCGGGGCGAGCAGGTTCAGCGGACGGAACTCGATCAGCTCGCGCAGCGCCGGCAGCACGCGGCACTGCCCCTCGTTGGGACCGCTGCCACGCTGGAAGTAGCGGCGGCGCAGGTCCGGGTCGAGATTGGCGACACGGTCGATGTTGTAGACGCCGCGGCCGGCGGTGGCCAGTACCTGGGTATCGACGTCGGTAGCGATGATGCGCACCGGCGGCTTCAGCGTACCGAAGGCCTCGCAGGCGGTGATCGCCATCGAATAGGGTTCCTCACCGGTGGACGCCGCGCACGACCACAGCAGCAGCGGCGAACGGCTGGAACGCTGCTGCAGTTCTTCGCGCAGCTTGTCGAAGTGGTGCGGCTCGCGGAAGAACGAGGTCAGGTTGGTGGTCAGCGCGTTGGTGAACGCCTGCCACTCGTCACCGTCTTCCTGCTCAAGATGGTCCAGGTACTGCTGGAAGCTGCGCATGCCCAGCGTGCGCAGGCGGCGCGACAGGCGGCCATAGACCATGTCGCGCTTGGCCGGTGCGAGGGCGATGCCCACGCGCTGGTAGATCAGGTCGCAGACGCGGCGGAAATCACGGTCGGCGAACTCGAATTCGCGCGGGCCGGTGACGATGGGAGTAGGACTTTGCACGGGGGACGTGTCCATCGGCAGAGGCGGCGGCCGAAGCCGCCGCGGGTGGGTCTCAGAATTCCTGCCAGTCGCTGTCGCTGGCGGCGAAGGTGCTGGCGTTGCTGCTGCGACGTACCGGCGTGGGCGTGCTGGTCGGCTGCGAACGTGCCACGGTGGTGATGCGCGCCGGTTCCACGCGTTCGGCGACAGCCTTCACCGCGGCCGAGACCTGGTTGTCGAGGCGGAAGATCGCCACGGCGTCGGCCAGCTGCGCGGCCTGGTCTTCCATCGCACGTGCGGCGGCGGTGGCTTCTTCCACCAGTGCAGCATTCTGCTGGGTGGTCTCGTCCATCTGCACCACGGTCTGGTTGACCTGCTCGATGCCGGCGCTCTGTTCCTGCGAAGCGGCGGAGATCTCGGCCATGATGTCGGTCACGCGCTGCACCGAGGCGACGATCTCGCCCATGGTGCTGCCGGCCTGGTGCACCAGGCTGGAGCCTTCGGCGACCTTGCCGACCGAATCATCGATCAG